>JAYTPB010000034.1:0-15081 GCA_043747445.1 Sphingomonadales bacterium | reverse complement strand
ACTGTTCTCGCTCGCTGGATTTCTCGGGACGATGTGCGGTGCGTCCCCCTTGCCGTTCAATGTGCTTGGTTTCCTGTTCGAACCGCTCAACACCGAATTTGGCTGGAATAAAACGCAGGTCAGTCTCGGGATCACCGTCTTCGGGATTACCGCATCCCTGCTTGCGCCCTTCATCGGCTCGCTTGCGGATCGGCACGGCGTGCGCAAGGTCGCGCTATTATCGCTGGCTGGGTTCATCATCACATTTTCGGCATTTTATTTCATGCCGGGTTCGCTTGCCGCCTATTACGGGCTGTGGTTTGCGGTTGGCCTTGTCGGCATTGGATCAACGCCTGTCACATGGAGCCGCGCGATCAGTATGTGGTTTGTCAAAAACCGTGGTCTGGCGCTTGGCATGATGCTGATCGGGACGAGTGCCGCCGCCTTCATCGTCCCCAAGATGGCGGTATGGGCGATCCAGAATGCAGGTTGGCGAGAGATGTTTCCGATTGTTGCGCTGCTGCCGTTGCTGATTGCGTTGCCCGTTGGGTTGTTGCTGTTCCGCGAACCCAGCCCCGACGAGCGGCCGGCGCAGTTGAGCAGTGCTGATGGCAGCGTTGCTGGCATGACTTTCAAAGAGGCTGCGCGCACCAAGCAATTCTGGCTGCTCTGGTGTTCGATCCTGCTAATCGCGCTGGCGTACGGAGGCGCGCATATTCACATGCCTGCCATCGTCAAAGATCACGGGATTGATGCAAAGGGTGCTGCCGGGATCATGGGGATTATCGGGATGGGCTTGCTGGGCGGGCGGGTCGGGGTTGGCTTCCTGCTTGACCGGGTGTGGGGGCCAGCGATTGCCTTTCCAGTGCTGTGCCTGCCAGCGGTGGCCTGCTATTTGTTGCTTGGTACAAGCAGCGATACGGCTATGATTTCTGCCGCTGCTTTCCTGCTTGGCTTTGCTGCCGGTGCTGAGTCAGATTTGATCGCCTTTCTGGCTGCGCGCTATTTCGGGATGGCGCATTTCGGGCGGATTTACGGTATGCTGTATATGCCCTTTGGTTTGATGTCAGCGATATCGCCGCTCGTCTACGGCATCGTGCGTGATAAAGCCGGAAGCTATGATCCTGTGCTTTCGGTGGCGGCGGTGGTGTTTGTGATCGGCGGCGCGCTGCTGCTCCTCCTTGGCCGTTACCCTGATCAAGCGAAGGCGGGCTGATGGCAACGCACGCGCATCTTGCTAATGATCCACTCGCAGGTTTTGCGCCTGATTCGCTCATCACTGACGCGGTCGAATGCGCCTTTTATGCTGAGGACGTGTTCACCGCTGGGCCAGCACCGCTTGCCGTGTTTCGTCCGTCAAATATTGATGAGCTTGCGCGCGGGGTAGGCCAAGCGACGGCGGCGGGCATCGCAATCATCCCGCGCGGTGGCGGGATGAGCTACACCTCGGGCTATGTCGCGCGCGAGTCGGGGGCACTGATCGTTGATCTTGGCCGGATGGCGCGCATCCTTGAGGTCAATGCGGTCGATATGACCGTCACCGTTGAAGCGGGGTGTAGCTGGAACGCGCTGTATGAGGCGCTCAAACCACTCGGCCTGCGCACCCCGCTTTGGGGCTCACTCTCGGGGATCAAAGCGAGCGTTGGCGGCGGGATGAGCCAAAACGGCCTATTCTGGGGCGCGCGGAACGGCACGATGGCGCATAGTGCGCTCGCGTATGACGTGGTGCTTGCTGACGGCAGCGTGGTGAGAACGGGCAGCGGCTTTGTTCGCCCGTTCGGCCCTGACCTCACCGGGCTGTTCGGCGCGGATGCAGGCGCGTTCGGGATCAAGGCGCATGTGACGCTGCCCTTGATGCGTGAGGCCGAAGCCTTTGCTTACGGCTCCTTCGCCTTCGATGCGCCGCCCCAATATTGCGCGGCGATGAGCGAGATTGCACGCTGTGGTCTAGCGTCAGAAAGCTTTGGCTTTGATCCCTTCCTCCAAGCGCAGCGAATGAAGCGTGACAGTCTGGTAAGCGATGCCAAGCAGTTGGTCGGCATGATGAAATCGCAAGGTGGTTTCTGGAAAGGCGTGAAGGAGGGCGCGAAGGTGGTCGCGGCGGGGCGATCCTTTCTTGATGATGCGCGTTTCTCGATCCACTTGATTTGCGAGGGGCGCAGTCAGGCCGCAGTTGATGAAGACATGCGCCGGATTGAGGCCATCGTCGCGGAGAGCGGCGGCACAAGGCTCGAAAATAGCATTCCCAAAATCCTGCGCGCCAATCCGTTCCCGCCGGTCAATTCAATGGTCGGGCCAGAGGGTGAGCGCTGGGTGCCCGTTCACGGCGTCGTCCGCCATTCAAAAGCGCTTGAGACAATCGAAGCGATCACCGCGCTGTTCGCGACACATGAGGCTGAGATGGAGCGGCTAAGCGTTGGTGCGGGCTATATGTTCCTCACAGTCGGCGCGACGGGCTTCCTGATTGAGCCGGTCTTTTACTGGCCCGATGCGCAGGGCGAAATTCACCGCCGTTCAGTTGAGCCAGCCCATTTCGCCAAGCTGACCCGTTTCCCCGCCAATCCGCCTGCACGTGCGCTGGTTGAGCTGCTCCGGCAGGAGGTGATCGCGATATTTGGGCGGATGGAGGCGATCCATTTCCAGCTTGGCCGGGCGTACCCGCTTAAAGAACGCAGCGATCCCAAGGCGTGGGCCTTGCTTGAGCGGGTGAAGGATGCGGTTGATCCGCGCCATCTGATGAACCCCGGAGCGCTAGGACTGTGACTTACGCCGCCGTCGCGATGCAGTTGACTGCGCAATCGGTTGAGCGCTGCGCCGACCGGGCCGAGGCGCGTGCGCAGATGCTCGCCATGATCGGTGTGCTTGGGCCAAAGATCAGGGCGTCGTCGATGTTTATCGCGCAATATGGTGGCGCACCGGTGCGGCTTGTTGTGCTACCTGAATATCTGCTCACCAGCTATCCGGGGCGGATTTCCATCCCGGATTTCGCGCATAAGGCTGCGCTTGATGTCGATGGCCCCGAATATACCGCACTTGGCACAATCGCTTCGGAGCAGAATATTTTCCTGAGCGGTAACGCTTATGAGGCCGATGCCCATTTTCCTGGCCTTTATTTCCAGACCAGCTTTGTGATTGCGCCGTCGGGTAGGGTGATCCTGCGTTACCGCCGCCTCAATTCGATGTTTGCGCCAACACCGCATGACGTGTGGGACAAATATCTTGATATTTACGGGATCGACGGTGTGTTCCCGGTCGCCAAGACTGAGATTGGTAATCTCGCCGCGCTTGCCTCAGAGGAAATTCTCTACCCCGAGATTGCCCGCGCGCTGGCCCTGCGCGGGGCGGAGATTTTGCTTCATAGTTCGTCGGAAATCGGATCGCCAATGGCAACGCCGAAGCTGATCGCGAAGCGCGCGCGGGCGTTTGAGAATATTGCTTATATAGTATCCGCCAATACCGCCGGGATCAGCGATACCGCGCTGCCGCTCGCTTCGGCTGACGGCAATTCTGTAGTGGTCGATTGGAAGGGCAATATCCTCGCGCAAAGCAATGCGGGCGAAACCTTCACGGCTTTTGCTGATATTGATTTGGCAGCGCTGCGTGCTGCGCGGCGTAAACCGGGGATGACCAATATGCTCTCGCGTCAGAGGAATGCCCTGTTCGCGTCTACCTATTCCACTGACACTCACCAACACGCGAACAGCCTGATTGAAAATGGCATTGTCAAAACGCCAGACCGTGACCATTTCAAACGGGTGAGTGAGGCCACCATCGCGCGCCTCGCCAAGGATGGTTTGATATGAGTCTTGATGAAGTTCCACCACCTTACACTGAGGTGACGCGCCATGCGGTGTTCCCGGTGCCTAATCATGATGAGGCGGCGCGGTTCAATTTCCTTGCCAACTTCAACAAATTTATGGCGGCTGGCATCGGCGCTGGCAACGGGCTTGCCTATGAAAAGCGGGTTCTGCCAGCCTTCATCAAGGAGCATGGCCGCGAACCCAAGGATCGCTTTGAGATCCGCCATGCGATGAACCGCGATCCGTGGCACCGCTATTGGTCGGCACTCAAACGCAACTCGATGGAGATGCGCCAGCAAAATGGCCGCGCGATGGTGCTGCGGCAATTGGATGAGCTTGATGCCAAGGCGCGCCAGTTTAACGAGGGCCGCGATACGTTGGTGCTTGATCCTTCGGTTGAAGTGCCGCGTTATCAGGCGGCGATTGATATCCACTGTATGCCCGGTTCCTACCATGGCGAAGAGCGCCCCCACGATGTTTCAGCAGGCGCGAATTATGACTGCGGTATTTTCGCAACCACAGGCGGCGGGCTTGGCGCGCTGAATGACGGCGGCGGGCAAGCGCTAGTCGAATGGATAGGCAAGGAACGCCCCGGATGGGTGCCAAAGCGGATTCTCGATCTTGGCTGTACGATTGGCCATAATGTCGTACCGCTTGCGCTTGCCTTTCCAGAGACTGAGGTCATCGCGATTGATACCGCAGCCCCCTCGCTGCGTTACGGCCATGCCCGCGCGCAGGCGCTCGGCGCATATAATCTCAAATTCATCCAGATAAACGCCGAGGACATGAGTGCCTTTGCCGATGCGAGTTTTGATTGGGTGCAAACGACAATGTATCTCCATGAGCTATCGGGCAGTGCTCTGCCGCGTGTTATCAACGAGGGCGTTCGCGTGCTCGCGCCCGGCGGTCTAATGCTCCATCTTGAACAGCCGCAATATTCGGACGCGATGCCGCTTTATGAGCAATTCATTCGTGATTGGGATGCGTTTAACAATAATGAGCCGTTCTGGTCAGCGATGCACGCGCTTGATCTCAAGGGGATTATGGCCGCCGCTGGCCTGCCGCATGATCATCAATTTGTGACGGGCGTGACGGCGGTGGTAGATGAAGCGATCTTCCCCAAGCAAGCACACGGCGCAGGCGAAGATCATGGCCGCGCAGCATCATGGAATGCTTACGGCGCATGGAAGCCCGCCGCGTGACCGACGAAATTGATTGGATCGCGCGCGCTGGCATCAAAGCCAAGGGCAAACGCCCCACCTATTTTGAAGATCCAGCGATTGACCGCACGCTCTCGATTGTCATGGCGCTGGTCGCTGAAGTGTCGGTGATGCGCGAACGGATCGATACGATTGAGCGCCTGCTTGAGGCAAAGGGCAGCATCACCCGCGCCGATATTGAAGGGTACACGCCCGACCGCGCGGCAGGCAAGGAACGCGGGCTGCTCACCACAGCCTATATCGCCCGCATCATGCGCGGCGTTCAGCAGGATATGGAGGCGCTCGCCGAGTTAGACAGCCCAAGCGTTGAGGAATTGAGCAAGACGCTGCGCGATATGTGATCCGGCTTGCTTTCGCTGCGCCACTCCCCTAATGCCGCCAGCGTCCGCGCTATGGTCATCCCTGGAGGCGTAGCGGGACGTTGAACTATTGGAGATACATATGAGCGATCAGCTGACACTGTCGGCCGAAGCGCGCGAAGGGGTTGGCAAGGGAGCCTCCCGTTTTCTGCGTCGTGAAGGCCGCGTACCTGCCGTAATTTACGGCAACAATGAAGCGCCAACCGGCATTCATATCGAAGAAAAACTGCTTATGAAGGCGCTGATGACTGGCCACTTCATGAACTCAACCGTGGTAATTGAGGTCGGCGGCGCGAAGATGCTGACCCTGCCCAAGGATGTGCAGTTCCACCCTGTTTCAGACCGCCCGCTTCACGCGGATTTCCTGCGCATTGGCGAACATAGCGAAGTGAATGTTGAGGTGCCCGTGCATTTCACCGAAGAAGAGCTTTCGCCCGGCATGAAGCGCGGTGCGGTGCTTAACATCGTTCGCCACGAACTTGCGTTGATCTGCGATGCGGCAACGATCCCTGATAATATTGAGGTTTCGCTTAAAGGCCTTGATGTTGGCGATTCGATCCACATTTCGGCGATCACTCTGCCAGCAGGCGCAAAGAGCGCGATCACTGACCGTGATTTCACCATCGCAACGTTGGTTGCGCCATCAGGCATGAAATCAGCCGAAGGGGATACGACCAAGGCTGAAGGCGAAGCATGATACAAAAGCCCCTCCCCTTTAGGAGTTTTGGGTTGGACTGCCCCCGGCAGTCCAAGATCATGCTGGTAGCATGATCGACCCAAAACTGGGTTGGGGTGGGGACTGTCAACGCACAAGAGTGTTTTGGCTCGCGGACGCTCGCCCCCACCCCTTTCCCCTCCCCTGAAGGGGAGGGGTGAGTCTTATGCAAATCTGGGCAGGCCTAGGAAATCCGGGCGCGAGCTACGCTATGCACCGGCACAATGTCGGTTTTATGGCGGTGGATACGATTGCCGAAGTGCATGATTTCTCACCGGAGAAAAAAGGCTTTCAGGGTTGGGTGCGTGAAGGGCGGATTGGCAGCGAAAAAATCCTGCTGTTAAAGCCTGCGACTTTCATGAATGAAAGCGGGCGCAGCATCGCTGAGGCAATGCGCTTTTTCAAACTTGACGTTGGCGATGTGACAACTTTCCATGACGAGCTTGATCTTGATCCCTTCAAAGTGAAGGTCAAAATCGGCGGCGGTACGGCGGGGCACAACGGCCTTCGCTCAACCGAGGCGCATATCGGCAATGAATTTAGGCGGGTGCGAATCGGCATCGGCCATCCGGGGCATAAAGACCGCGTCACTGGCTATGTGCTTGGCAATTATGCCAAGGCCGAGATTGATCCGCTGTCCGACATGCTCGGCGCGATTGCGGCAGAGGCCGATTGGCTGGCAAAAGGTGACGGCGTAAGGTTTATGAATGATGTTGCGATGCGGTTGAATTAGTCTGATTATGGACATTATAACTCTTTTTGTGATAACGCCGCAGCATGGCAGAAGTTGATAACCTCGTACTTGAACACCTGAAGAAAATTCAGACTGAGCAAACCGCATCGCGCGAGCGTGACGCAGAGATGTTGAGCAGGCTTGCCCACATTGAAACCTCAGTTGCGCGTCTGGCGCGGGACGGCGCTGACAATTTTGCCGAAGTGATTGCGGATCGTCATGCTGTTGACAAGCTCAAGGAGCGGATTGAACGCATCGAGCGTCGTTTAGAACTTCAATCCTGAAGCGTCAGGTGTATATCCACGACGGCGTAATAGCTCGTTGTTGGCTTAATATCCCTTTTTCCTAGAGAGGAGAGGGTTAGGGGAAATGAGTATTTATGGGTTTTCGTTGCGGTATTGTCGGGCTTCCCAATGTGGGCAAATCGACGCTGTTTAATGCGCTCACTGAAACGGCGGCGGCGCAGGCGGCCAATTATCCGTTTTGCACGATTGAGCCAAACATCGGCAATGTCGCGGTGCCCGATCCGCGATTGCAGGCCATCGCCAAAATTGGCGGTTCGGCCAAGATTATCGAAACCCAGCTTGGCTTTGTCGATATTGCTGGTCTTGTGCGCGGCGCGAGCAAGGGCGAAGGGTTGGGCAATCAATTCCTCGGCAATATCCGTGAGGTTGATGCGATCGTCCATGTGCTGCGCTGTTTTGAGGATGACGATATTCAGCATGTCGAGAACAAGATTGACCCGATTTCGGACGCCGAAACGGTTGAGACTGAGTTGATGTTGTCTGACCTTGAGAGCCTCGAAAAGCGCGTACCCAATTTGCAGAAAAAAGCCGCACAGGGCGATAAGGAAGCCAAGGCGAGCGCCGCCGTACTTGGCCGTGCGCTTGATTTGCTGCGAGAGGGAAAGCCCGCGCGGTTAGTCGTTCCCGCTGATCCAGAGGAAGAGCGATTGTTCGCGCAGGCGCAGTTGATCACGGCAAAGCCGGTGCTTTATGTCTGCAATGTTGAGGAAGCCTCGGCAGCGGGCGGCAATGCCTATTCGGCGCGCGTGTTTGAAAAGGCGAAGGCCGAAGGCGCAGAGGCTGTGGTTGTTTCCGCAGCGATTGAGGCCGATATCGTGACGATGCCAGCAGAGGATCGCGGCGAGTTTCTGTCTGACCTCGGGCTTACTGAGACAGGCCTAACGCGCGTGATCCGTGCAGGGTATGAACTGCTCCACCTCATCACCTTCTTCACCGTTGGCCCCAAGGAAGCCCGCGCATGGACAGTGCATAAGGGCGCGAAAGCCCCCAATGCAGCGGGCGCGATCCACACTGATTTTGAAAAAGGCTTTATCCGCGCCGAAACGATGGCTTACGCTGATTATATCGCGCACAACGGTGAGGCTGGCGCGCGTGAGGCGGGCAAGTGGCGCTCCGAAGGTAAGGAATATGATGTGAAAGACGGCGACATCATGCTGTTCCGCTTTAACGTTTGAAGGCTTGCATAGCAGCCCGATCCAGTCAATAAATTGCCAATGACAACCTATTTCGAAGATATCGTCGTTGGCACCAAATCTGCATTCGGCCGTTATGAGGTGACACGCGCAGAGGTGATTGAATTCGCCTCCAAATATGATCCGCAGGCCTTTCATCTGGACGATGAGGCAGCCGCTGCAACGCATTTCGGGCGGCTTTCGGCAAGCGGCTGGCATACATGCGCGATGACGATGGCGATGCTGGTTGAGAATTTGAAGAAGACCGATCAGGCAGGGCTTGGTTCGCCGGGGCTTGATGAATTGCGCTGGCTCAAGCCAGTTTATCCTGGCGACATATTGCGCTGTGAAACTGAGGTCATCGAAAAGCGGCGCTCTCGCTCGCGTCCCGAAATGGGATCATTTCGCAGCAAGCTCACCGTTTATAATCAGGATGATATCGCGGTTATGAGTTTTATGTCGATTGGCTTGATCCGCACACGCGGCGCATAAAAAAGGGGCCGCTGGCGATACTGCCAACGGCCCCTTTTTTATGTCCAAATTACTTTGCCTTTTTATCGGCCCAGATGCTCTTGTAGCTCATGTAGGTGAGGCCAGCGAAAATCAGCAAGAAGATCATCGTTGCAATCCCTGCACGGTGACGATTTTCCAGCTTTGGTTCAGCTGTCCAGATCAGGAATGCCGAGACATCCTTTGCCATCTGGTCGACCGTCGCCTTTGGCGCGCCTGCGCCGTAAGACACCTGATCATCGGCAACGAGAGGCGCTGCCATTGCAATGTTGAGATTGGCAAAATAGGGATTGTAATGGAGGCCGTCGCCCGGCTGCGCATCCTTGGGCAGGCTCGCCGGGGGATCGGCATAGCCAGTCAGCAACGAATAAACATAAGCGGCACCGCCCTCACGTGCTTTTGCAATCAACGAAAGATCTGGCGGAAGGGCACCGTTTTGTGCCGCGCGCGCCGCAGTCTCGTTCGCATAGGGCGATGGGAATTTATCTGACGCTAGTGATTTGCGCGTGGCGGCTTCGCCGGTTTCTGGATTGATTGACGGCGTTTCCGCAACCCATTCGGTTGCAAGCGTCTTGATTTGTCCCTCAGTGTAGCCAAGTGCCGCTAAGTCACCAAAGCGTACCCGTGACATTGAATGGCAGGCCGAACAGACTTCTTTGTAAACCTGAAAGCCACGCTGAAGCTGCGCCTTATCAAATTTGCCCAGCGGGCCGTCAGTTGAGAAAGACACCTCTTTGGGATGCTTGTAGAATTTGTGCGATGCCGTTTCCTCAACGGCTTCGCGTGGAATGACCAAGCCAATTAGCAATGCCGAAACAAAGCCAAGACCAACGAGAAAAGCAATAATACGAACCATTATACGAGCGCCCCCTTACGCTGCGTTGCCAGCGAGCGCGCCGACTGGGCCATTGTTTATAGAACCCACATTTGATGCACTTTTTGCACCAAGCACCGATTCCGTGATCGAGTTTGGCAGCGGAAGTGGTTTCTCGATCTTCGAAATGATTGGAAGGATGATCAAGAAATGTGCGAAATAATATGCCGCAGCAAGCTGGCCAAGACGTACCCACGGCTCTTCGGCTGGCTTCATTCCGCAAATGCTCAGAACGATAATATCAACGACCAAAATCCAGAAGAAGATCTTGAACATAGGGCGATAATTGCCCGAGCGCACTGGCGAACGATCAAGCCATGGGAGGAAGAACAGCAGTAAGATCGATGCAAACATTGCAAGCACGCCCCAAAGCTTTGCCGGGATCCAGAGGAAGTCCACCGTAAAGGCACGCAAGATCGCGTAGAATGGCCAGAAATACCACTCAGGCACAATGTGCGCAGGCGTTGAAAGCGGGTTGGCCGGGATGTAGTTGTCAGCGTGTCCCAGCATATTCGGCGCAAAGAAGATCAGCCCTGCAAAAACAATCAGGAAGATCGCAACGCCAAAACTATCCTTCGCAGTGTAATAAGGGTGAAACGGTACTGTATCCTGTTCGCTCTTCACGTTTACTCCGGTTGGGTTATTCGAACCGGGAATATGCAAAGCCCAGATGTGCAGGATGATCACACCCAAAGTCACGAACGGCAGCAGATAGTGAAGCGAGAAAAAGCGATTAAGTGTCGCGTTATCAGGCGCAAATCCGCCGAGCAGCCACTGGCGAATAGGCTCGCCCACAAGCGGCAAGGCGGAGAAGAAGCCCGTAATCACCTGCGCCCCCCAGAAGCTCATTTGCCCCCAGACCAGCACATAGCCCATGAACGCAGTTGCCATCATAAGAAGGAAAATGACGACACCGAGCAACCAGAGCATCTCACGCGGCGCTTTGTAAGAGCCGAAATACAGCCCCCGGAAAATGTGAATGTAGACGACGATGAAGAACATGCTTGCGCCGTTGGCGTGGGCATAACGGATCAACCAACCTGAATTCACATCGCGCATGATATGTTCAACCGAGTCGAACGCAATCGCGCCGTTCGCGGCATAGTGCATCGCGAGAACGATCCCGGTGATGATCTGAATCATCAACGCGGCCCCGGCAAGAAAGCCGAAGTTCCAGAAATAATTGAGGTTGCGCGGCGTCGGATAGCCTGCACCAACAGCATTATACACAAAGCGGGGGAGCGGAAGCCGCTCATCAACCCATTGGCCAAGTGGCGTTGTCGGCTGATATTGTTTTGCCCAAGAAAAGCTCATTGTCGTGTGTCCTTAAATCAATCTTGATTGAAACTGGATGGCTTCAACCAATCTTAACAACCGTGTCTGACGTGAATTCATATTCGGGTACGGCCAGATTAGCAGGTGCCGGCCCTTTGCGAATGCGTGCGGCGCTATCATAATGCGAACCGTGGCATGGGCAGAAATATCCGCCAAAATCGCCGCGTACTTCGCCCGCCGCTGCGCCAAGTGGCACACAACCAAGATGGGTGCACACGCCGAGTGTAATCAACCAATTCTCTTTGCCAGCCTTGGTACGCTCCGCCAGCGTTTGTGGATCGCGCAGTGTACCAACATCAACCTTATTAGCATCGGCAATCTCAACGGACGTAAGGTTACGAATGAAAATGGGTTGTTTGCGCCAGCTTGTTTTGATCGCCTGACCAGTCGCGATTGCAGAGAGATCAACCTCAATCGATGCAAGCGCAAGCACATCGGCGGACGCATTCATTTGATTTACCAGCGGCAAAACAATCGCCGCTGCACCAACGCCGGCCCAGCTTACCGCTGCGATATGAATAAAATCACGGCGACGAACGCCTTCTGTCACGCCAGCGTCCAGTGATTCGCTTTGTCCAACAGTTGCCATGTTCCAACCTTGCCCTGTCTAAATCTCTTTAAGCTTTGCCTTGCGAGCCCAGCATTTGCCTGTTTTCGGCATCCATCCTGTATTGCGTATATTGCATTTGCATTACGCTTATTTTCAGCGCTGAATAGCGATCTTGTGGCAAGATGCAACCAAGCAATTGCCCTAGGTAGCGGCAACTTGTACCGCTTTGACAGGGATGATAGCGCGCTGTGATGCGACTTGCGATTTATCAACCTGAAATTCCGGGCAACCTTGGCGCGATGCTCCGCCTCGCGGCGTGCTTTGGTGTCGCAGTTGATATTATCGAGCCCTGCGGCTTTGCCTTTTCGGACAAGCGGATGAAGCGCGCAGGAATGGATTATATCGATCATGTTGCGTTGACGCGGCATGTCGATTGGACTGCATTTCGCGCCGCACGGACGGGGCGTGTGCTATTGCTCTCCAGCAAGGCCAAGACCCGCGTCCATGATTTTGCCTTTGCGGCTGACGATGTTCTGCTCTTTGGGCAGGAAAGCGCGGGCGTTCCCGACGATGTGCGCGATGATTGTGACGGGGCGCTGCGCATTCCGCTTGGCGTGCATGTTCGCTCCTTGAATGTCTCGGTTGCCGCTGGCATTGCGCTTGGTGAGGCGCTTCGCCAAACCGGGCAGCTACCTTCCTGAACTTTGGGGCATATGATGATTCTCGACGATAGACAGACGACCGCGCGGACTTGGTTTGAAAGCCTGCGCGATCAGATTTGTGCCGCTTTTGAAGCAATTGAACGCGAGGCGGGGAGCGACGCCAGCTTCAATTATACCCAGTGGTACCGCGATGATGATGCCAGCGGTGAAAGCGGTGGCGGCGTCCAAGGGTTGATGAAGGGCAAGGTTTTTGAAAAGGTGGGGGTCAACGTCTCAACCGTTGGTGGTGCCTTCGCGCCTGAATTTGCCAAAACAATGCACGGCGCGAGCGAGAACCCCAATTTCTTCGCAACCGGGATCAGCCTCGTTGCGCATATGGCCAATCCGCATGTGCCAGCCGTGCATATGAACACGCGTTATCTGGTGACGCAGAAGAATTGGTTTGGTGGCGGGGCTGATCTTAATCCGCCAATCCCTTATGATGATGACACAGCAGAGTTTCATGCCGCAATGGAGGCCGCATGTGCAGCAAGCCCGGCGGGAGATTATCCGCGCTTTAAGCAGTGGGCCGATGATTATTTCTGGATTCCCCACCGCAAAATTCATCGCGGCGTCGGCGGTATTTTCTATGATCATCTCGACTGTGACGGCGATACCCATTTCGCGGATAATTTCGCGCTGACCCGCGCTGTGGGTGAGGCGTTTTTGGATATTTATCCAAAGCTGATCCGTCGGCGGATGGGAATGCCCTCTACGCCTGCGGAAAAGCACACGCAGCTTGTGTGGCGGGGGCGCTATGCTGAGTTCAACCTCGTCTATGATCGGGGCACACTTTTTGGCCTCAAAACCGGGGGCAATATCGATGCAATCCTGATGAGCCTGCCGCCGGTCGCTGAATGGGTTTGAAACTATGGGGATGACGCCAGTTCCAAGCGATCATCTCGCCACCATCGTTACCCACCTTGAAATGCGGGTGCGCCCAGCGCTGCGTCCGATACCTGAAAGCCGCCTGCGCTTGGTGCGCTGGCCTGTACCTGAACTAGCCAAGTACCGTGTGCTGTTTACGCGGGTGGGCGCGCCGTGGCTGTGGTTTTCGCGGCTTGTGATGCCCGATGATGAACTGTCAGCCATCCTGACTGATAGCGCGGTTGCGCTATACGCTGTTGTTGACCCGACGGGCATTGAAGTCGGGATGCTTGAGCTTGATTTTCGTAAAAGTCCCGACTGTGAAATTGCCTATTTCGGGCTGGTTCCTGAACTTGCGGGTGCCGGGCATGGCCGCTGGCTGATGGCGCAGACGATGGCGCTGGCGTGGCGGGCAGGGGTTGCGCGCGTTTGGGTGCATACGTGCACGCTTGATCATCCATCCGCGCTTGGTTTTTACCGGGGGCAAGGCTTTGTTGCGATCAAGCGTGAGATCGAAACCTTTCCCGATCCACGGGTCATAGGTGTGTTACCACGCGATGCCGCGCCGCAAATTCCGCTATTGGGTTGATAGCTTGCGGTAAAGCATCGCGGCGAACACGGTCGAAACAATTGACAGCAATGCCGAGACCATACCAGTGACGAGCACGGTGAGGCCTTTGCCAAGCAGTGGCGCACCAACCGCTTTGCCAAGCATCCCAAAAAGAATACCTGATATTGAAGCAGCCGCGCCGCTAACAACGAGCGTCACCACGAAAAACAGCAGCACCACGCCAACGATCTTCGCCGCAATCCCGCGTGTTGCGACAAAGCTTGATTTGATCGCCTCAATAACAGGTGGGTTACGGTCAACCATGGCAGCACTGAGCGTCACCAAACGCGCGCTGGCATAAAGCAGCACCGCACCAACAATAAGCACTAATAAAATGGCCATTGCGGGCAATTCCTCAGCGGTCATATTCGCGCTGATCGGCGCGCCCGAAAATTTGAGGATGATCACAATTGGAATCATCATCACAATCAGCGCAATCAAAAACAGTGCAACAATACCGAACATTTTGGGCATCCGCGCAACTGCAAGGCGCAGTGATTCCCCAACACTCATGCCTGGCATCAAGGCGAGCGCCATCATTGCCAAGTTGCCAATCAGTGAGAGAATATTCCCGATCACAAAACCGAAAGCACCAATCGCGCCGAGCCCCGCCGCTGGTGTTTCAGGCTGGGTAAGCCCAGATATCACCGAACCGATGCCAACAGTCGCGAGCGCAACGGGCACCAGCAAATGGCTTTCACGGCGGATGAGCGCTGCACTTTCGTCCCAGATTGCCGACATTGAGATTGACATCACTTACTCCCTTGGCCCGCCGCACCCAGTTTGTCGGTGACGCATCAGCACTTGGCAGCATGTGGTGCAAGTGGCAGTGCAGATCAATGGCAATTGCGAATGATGTTGAATGGCACGCCGAAACCGGGCTGCTTGAGTATCCGGCCACGCTTGCCGCGATGGAAGCGCGCGCGAATGCAATCGCGGTTGGCGAGGCGCGCGAATTGGTTTGGTTGCTTGAGCATCCGCCGCTTTACACAGCAGGAACGAGTGCCGATCCAAGTGAGCTGCTTGATCCGTGCTTTCCGGTTTATACCGCTGGGCGCGGCGGGCGATATACCTATCACGGGCCGGGGCAGCGGATCGGTTATGTGATGATCGATCTGAACAAGCGCGGGCGCGATGTCCGCTGCTTTGTTGATGCGCTTGAGGGGTGGGTAATTGCGGCACTTGATCTACTCGGCGTTGAAAGCTGGCGTGCGCCGGGGCGAATCGGCATTTGGACGCAGGACGGCGGAAAAGAGGCAAAAATTGGCGCAATCGGGGTGCGCGTGCGCCGCTGGGTCAGTTTTCATGGATTCTCGATCAATCTTGATCCTGACCTCTCCCATTTTGGTGG
>JAYTPB010000033.1:0-7651 GCA_043747445.1 Sphingomonadales bacterium | reverse complement strand
CCTTGGCCTTTGAACGCCACGAATGGGGGTAACTGTGTGGGTATGGCGCTGCACTTAATAGCGCCCCTGCTTCGCGAAGCGCAGAACAGATTGGCCCCTCGGGAATGTTCAGTTTGTCCAAGCCTTTTGGACTATAAGGTACAACTGGCCCTTCGCCGCCGAGCCACGCCCAATCGGCGCGGTATTTGCCGTCACCCTCAACCGCGAAGACCGGATCAATGCCGTTCGCCTTGCACAGATCAAAATCATCCTCGCCGTGATCGGGCGACATATGGACAAGGCCCGTGCCGCTGTCAGTTGTGACAAAATCGCCGGGGAGGAACGGGCGCCGCTTGGCAAAGAAGCCGCCGAGATGGTGCATCGGGTGGCGGACAATCGTTCCGGTGAGCTCAGAGCCGTCAATAAACAATCCCAGATCAGCACCATTCGCGTCGCAATAGTGCTGATCAAAATAGTTCAAAATATCATAGTCAAGCTGAAGGGCAGCGCTGGCACTTTCAAAAGCTCTCCGCGCAATGAGCACCTTTTTTCCATTCGATGGAACTAAGGCGTATTCTTCATCATCCGCAAACGCAATTGCTTGATTTACTGGAATTGTCCAAGGCGTCGTTGTCCAAATCGCTGCAAAACAACCCACCAACTCGGGTCGGTTAGGCGCCTCCATAATTTCAAACGCCACGCAAATCTGCGTGCTCGTGATTTCCTCATACTCAATCTCAGCCTCAGCCAAGGCAGTTTTTTCGACCGGTGACCACATCACCGGCTTGGCCCCGCGATAGAGCTGACCCGACTCCGCAAACTTCATCAATTCGGTGACGATGGTCGCCTCTGCCGCGAAATCCATCGTCAGATAGGGGTTATCCCAATCGCCGTTGATGCCCAGCCGCTTCAATTGCTCGCGCTGCACATTGACCCAGTTTTGCGCGTAGGCGCGGCATTCGGCGCGGAACTCCTTGACCGGCACCTCATCCTTGTTGCGCTTTTTCTTGCGATATTCTTCTTCAACCTTCCACTCAATCGGCAGGCCGTGGCAATCCCAGCCGGGCACATAAGGCGCGTCTTTGCCGAGCAAGCTTTGCGTGCGGACGACCATATCTTTGAGGATATGGTTGAGCGCATGGCCGATGTGCATATCGCCGTTGGCATAGGGCGGGCCATCATGGAGAATGAATTTTTCGCGGCCCCGACGCGCTTCGCGCAGCCGCTCATACAGGCCGATCTTTTGCCAACGTGCGAGAATGCCCGGCTCCTTGGCGGGGAGCCCGGCCTTCATCGGAAAATCAGTCTTCGGGAGGAAGACGGTGTCGCGCCAGTCTTTGGCAGTAGTGTCTTTGGCTTCGGTCATCGGGCAGCGCTTAGAGCAAGCCGCGCGCCAAATAAAGGGTGGTTTACTCCGCCGCCTTGGCCACCGCGACCATTGCCGGGCGGAGGAGGCGATCCTTGATCATATAGCCTGCCTGCATTTCCTGAACGATGGTGCCGGGTGCAGCGTCTGCGCTTGGCATTTCCATCATTGCCTGATGACGGTTTGGGTCAAGCGGCTGGCCAATCGATTCAATCCGGGTGATGCCGTTGCGTCCGAAGACCGCGTCAAGCTCACGCTGGGTTGCTTCAAGCCCGATGATTAGCCCTTTGTTGGCCTCGTCTTCACGCATCGCGGCGGGAATGACATCAAGCGCGCGGGCGAGATTATCGGCGACCGACAAGATATCGCGGGCAAAGCCCGTTGCGGCATAGGCGCGAGCATCTTGGGCGTCTTTTTCAAGGCGGCGGCGGACGTTTTGGGTTTCGGCCTGTGCATAAAGCGTGGCGGCCTTGGCCTCGGCGATTTCGGCCTGAAGCGCGCCGAGGATATCGGCGACACGGTCGCTTTCGGGTTCAGCTTCGCTCACAGCCTCTTCGACTGTTTCGGCTTCGGGTAGTTCCTGTTCACTCATAAATTCATCAATCTCGACAATGTTTGTGCGGTAAAATCTACCATGGGAACGACGCGGGCATAGTTCAAGCGCGTCGGCCCGATAACGCCGACAACCCCAACCACGCGGCCATCGCGCCCGTGATAGGGGGCCGCTATCACCGATGACCCCGAAAGCGCGAACAGTTTATTTTCCGAACCGATAAAGACTTTGGTTGCGCTGCCCTCGCGCGCGCTATCGAGGAGCTGTGCGATTTCCTCCTTGCCCTCAATCTGATCAAGCAATTGGCGGACGCGTTCAAGATCAGCGGCGGCAACATCATCAATCAGATTGGCCTGACCGCGCACGATCAGCACGGGCCGCTGCGCGCCGTCCTCCGCCCAGATTGCCAGCCCGCGCGTGATCAGCTCTTGTGATGCCGCATCAAGGGCTGCGCGTTCACTCGCGATTTGGGTGGCGACCATGCGCGCGGCTTCAGTCAGTGTCATCCCGCCAAGCCGCGCGGTCATATAATTGCCCGCTTCAATCAGAGCAGAGGGCGGCATATCGCGCGGCACCGCGATGACGCGATTTTCCACGCTGCCGTCATCACCGACGAGCACGGCAAGCGCTTGGGTCGGCGCAAGCGGCACGAACGCAAATTGTTTGAGCCGCACCTCGCGCGTTGGCACCATGACGATACCCGCACACGCCGACAGCCCCGAGAGGGCAAGCGTTGCCGAGGCGAGCGCGGTTTCAATCGGCCCGCCGCCACCGACCTGCGCCTCAATCGCTGCGCGTTCGTCAGCCGTGGGTTCGGCGGCCTGCATCATCGCATCAACAAACAGCCGTAGCCCACTCTCAGTCGGCATTCGCCCCGCTGAGACATGCGGCGCGGCGAGCAGCCCAAGCTCCTCAAGGTCTTGCATGACATTACGGATCGATGCGGGCGAGAGGTTCATCAGGCCCGAACGCGAAATCGTCCGCGATCCCACCGGCGCGCCTGAGCCAAGATAACTCTCAACGACGACGCGAAACACATCGCGCGCGCGGTCAGTCAGTTCATGAACAGGGGCCGGAGTGGACATGGTGGACATAATGGAGATGTAGGGCGGCGCGGGAGGCTTGACAATCGCGCGCTATCTGAGCCGCATTTTGAAGAATTCCAGTATTTCATGACGCGCGGCGACGGTCGGCTGACCAGCCTCGTCAATCAGGTGGAGCGTGACCACGCTGTGCGGATTTTTCATCACCGTGTTTGGCTTGGCGGCACTATCGGGGAGGACGCGGGGCTGGAACCGATCACCAAGTGCGGCTTCATAGGCCGCAAACCGCGCGGCTTTGCAGAATTTGTCGCCTTCAAAACGGTAGGCGAGGACGGTCAAGTCTTCGTCCTCCATCCTTGCTTTGACCGCCGCCAGTTCATCAGGCGCGATGTGCATTCCGGCGGGGTCGCCTAGCGGGAGCGAGGGTTGCGCAAGTACAGGCGCAAGCACGCTTTTTTCGAGCATCATTGATAGCGCGAAATTGCCCGTCCAGCACATGCCGATTGCGCCAACACCTTTGCCGCCCGATTCGAGATGTGCGGTTACGGCCAGCGCGCGAAGCCACTGCGTCACGGGGCTTGAGGCATTGGCCGAAAAGGCGCGAAACTCGCGGCTGATGCAGCCGCCAGCCATGGTGAAAATGGCACCCGGTATTTTGGGCACCGCGCCGTCCTTGCCGAAGAGGTGCGGCATATAGACGGTGAAGCCGGCATCCCGTACCCAACGGGCAAAGCGCGCGACATGCGGGCTGATCCCCGGCATTTCGGTCATCACGATCACTGCGGGGCCAGTACCAGCGACATAAACGCGCTTAGTTCTGCCAAGCAAGGTAAATGAGCGGACGGCAAAATCGTCTAAATTGTCATCTTCTTTCAGGCTGCGTTCGACCATCATTGTCCCCCATGTTGAAAAAAGCAGGCTAGCGTGCCGTCTGCTCGGTCGCTAGATGCGCGCAATCACATTAAAAGGACAAGACTTTATGCGCCCATCCGGCCGTGCCCCCGATCAAATGCGCAGCATTACGATTGAACCCCATTTCACCAAACATGCCGAAGGTTCGGTACTCGTCAGCTTCGGCGATACGCGCGTGTTGGTGACGGCGAGTGTTGAAGAGCGGGTGCCGCCGTTCATGCGCGGCAAGGGCGAAGGCTGGGTAACTGCCGAATACGGGATGCTCCCGCGCGCGACGCACACGCGCAGCAACCGTGAAGCGGCCAAGGGCAAGCAATCGGGGCGGACGCAGGAAATTCAGCGGCTGATCGGGCGATCGCTCCGCGCAGTGGTGGATATGAAGGCGCTGGGTGAGCGGCAAATTACGCTCGACTGCGACGTGATTCAGGCCGACGGCGGCACGCGCACCGCGAGCATTTCGGGCGCTTGGGTCGCAATGCGTCTCGCAGTGGACGGCTTGCTCAAGGACGGCAAGCTGACCGTTGATCCGATCAAGCAGAAGGTCGCAGCGATTTCGTGCGGTATTTACAACGGCACACCAGTGCTTGATCTTGATTATATCGAGGATAGCAACGCCGGAGCTGACGCTAATTTCGTGCTGACCAGCGACGGCAATATTGCCGAGGCGCAGGCCACGGCTGAGGGCGAGACGTATGATGAGGAAGCGCTGCTGCGGCTGCTGCGCCTCGCACGGATCGGCTGCACCGCAATTTTCGCAGCGCAAGATCAGGCGACTGGGCGCTGATACGTGCGTAAGCTTACCCCCGGCAAACTCGTTATCGCGAGTCATAACGCGGGCAAGCTGCGCGAGATTCGTGCGCTGCTTGAGCCGTTTGGGATTGAACCAGTTTCTGCCGGAGAGCTCGGCCTGCCAGAACCTGCCGAAACCGAGGACAGCTTTGCAGGCAATGCACTGATCAAGGCGCGGGCGAGTGCGCTTGGTTCGGGCTTGCCTGCGCTTTCTGATGATAGCGGGTTGATGGTCGATGCGCTTGGCGGCGCGCCGGGGGTGTACACCGCCGATTGGGCCGAAAAGCAGCCCTATGAAGGCGGGCCGGGTCGAGACTGGTACATGGCGATGGGCAAGGTAGAGGGCAAACTCGCCGAACTTGGCGCCGAGGCCCAACGCAGCGCGCATTTCGTCTGCACGCTCGCACTTGTCTGGCCTGATGGTGAGGAAGCGGTGTTTGAGGGCCGGGTGAGTGGCGCGCTGGTTTGGCCACCGCGCGGCACTCAGGGCTTTGGCTATGATCCGGTGTTCCAGCCGCTTGGTCACAGCATCACTTTTGGCGAAATGGAACCCGCCGCCAAACACGCAATGAGCCACCGCGCCGTGGCATTTGAAAAGCTGGTTGCGGCGGTCTTCTAGTCCTAATTGGGGGTTCGTTGGTGGGTCATCGCCGCTTGGTGGGCGTGATACCGCTCTGGGGGTCTTGGCCAATCCAATTGCCCGGCGGGCTATAGCGACAGACCAGATATTCATCGCCTTCGCTACGCGCGATTGCGCAGCCAACGTGTGTCGTATTGTGCCAGATCATCTGCGTATAATGGCCAACATCACTCCATGCGCCGGTGGTTGACACCTTGGGAAATATTCCGCGACGATAATATCGCTTTTCCGAAGTCCATGCGCGCACCATATCCTCCGGGCTGTAAGCAAAGACTGTGCCCATCCAGAGGTTTTCGCCTTGAGCTGCGGTGCCCTTTGATCGTGGGGCATGTTCAAACCGGCCGGTTTGCGAAAGTTTTTGCGCCCAGCCGCGTGCGTCATTCGCCAGCGCGTCGCTCCAAATAAGCGGCGCAGCGCCCACTGCCTTGCGCGCAATATTATGTGCCTCAAGCAGCCGGACACTGGTTGCAGGCGGCGCAGCGCTTGCGGTGGTCGCGGTTAACAGACACGCGATCATAAGATATTTAGTCATCATGGTCTCCAAGCCAAAAGATGCTATGCGCGCGGCATGACCGTGGCAAACCCTTTGGCGCTTTATATCCACTGGCCGTTTTGCGTGTCAAAATGCCCTTACTGTGATTTCAACAGCCATGTCCGCGAAAGCGTTGATCAAGCGGCATGGCGCAAAGCCTTGCTGGCAGACATGGCGCATGAGGCAAGCGTTGCCGGAGGGCGTCCGCTGACGTCGATCTTCTTTGGCGGGGGCACGCCCTCACTCATGCCGCCTGAAACGGTGGCAGCGCTGATCGAAGCGGCTGAACAGCATTGGGGCTTTGCCGAAGCGATTGAGATTACGCTTGAGGCCAATCCATCGTCAGTTGAAGCCGCACGCTTTGCCGATCTGGCGCGTGCGGGCATCAACCGCGTTTCGCTTGGGCTTCAGGCGCTTGAGAATGACGCGCTGCATTTTCTGGGCCGCGCGCACGATGTCGCTGAGGGGTTGGCCGCACTTGAAACCGCGCAGGCGCATTTTGCGCGGGTGAATTTTGATCTGATTTATGCTCGCCCCAACCAAAGTGAGGCCGAATGGGAGGCTGAGCTTAACCGCGCACTCGGTTTTGGCACGACGCATCTCTCGCTCTATCAACTCACGATCGAGCCGGGCACGCGCTTTGCGACGCTCGTTAATCAAGGCAAATTGAAGCCAACCGATCCTGATCACGGCGCACTGCTGTTTGAGCTAACGGCGGCGATGACGTCGGCGGCGGGCGTTCCCGCCTATGAGGTTTCAAACCATGCACGGGTCGGCGATGAAAGTCGCCATAACCTCAGCTACTGGCGCTATGACGATTATCTCGGCATTGGCCCCGGCGCGCATGGGCGGCGCGGTGGGCTGGCAACGCTGCGCCATAAAAAGCCCGAGAATTGGATCGGCGGCGTTACGCGCAACGCCAGTGGCCTGCAAAGCGAAACACCCTTGTTGCCGCAAGAGCAAGCCAGCGAGGCCTTGCTAATGGGGCTAAGGCTTCACGAAGGCGTTGATCTTGGCCGCATTGCAGCGCGCAGCGGGGTCGCGCGGGACAGCCTTGTCAAGCATGACCGTGTGGCCAAGCTTGAAGCGCTCGGGCTGATCCTAGCCAAAGGCGATCACCTTTGCGTGACTTCTGCCGGGATGCTGCTGCTTGACCATATCCTCGGCGAAATCGTCGCAGTTTAGGCTATTTCCCAAACGAACGGGGCGCTGGTGAAACAACAGTAAAGCCGCCCGTTTTAATCTCCTGAACCTCCAGCATCCGCTCGGCGATCCCTGACGATGTGAACCGGAACGCGCCGTCAATCCCGCTAAACCCGCCGCTATCGAGCAATTGCGCGGTTGGGAAAGCGGTGCCGACCTTCCACGCGCCCGCGATCTTATTCACCAGCAACACCGAGTCATAACCAAGCGATGCAAGGCGGTACGGCCCCTTGGAAAAACGCGCGCGATATTTGGTGGCAAGCTGATTGTAGAAACTGTCCGAAACACTCGCAAACCATGCGCCCTGCATCACCGGGCTTTGCGCAAGTGACCCCTCAACATTCCATAGGTCGGTGCCAAGAATTTTAGCCGTTGCGCCCCCCCGCTTCCTCACGAGTGGCACGATCTGGAGTGCAACACGGCCTGAGTCAGCAATGAGCAGTGCATCATAGGCCGAACTGGCGGATAATTTGGTGACGGCGGCGTTGATTGATGCGGGGCTGCGGTCAAACGCTTGAAGCCCGACCATGCGTCCGCCATTCGCCTCAACCGCCTTGATCATCGCTTGCGAAGTGCGTTGGCCAAACGTCCCGTTGGGTACAAGCCCGGCAAAGCTTGTCATGCCCTTGCTGCG
>JAYTPB010000032.1:0-30122 GCA_043747445.1 Sphingomonadales bacterium | reverse complement strand
GGCAGAAACTCTCCGTAACGCGCGACATCGGCGACCAGATCGAACATCTGGGTCGCGCTCCACTTGAGCACGCGCGTTTCGCTATGCTTTGGCATGAACGCTATTTTTTGCCGCAAGCTGCGTAGCACGCGCGCTTTGCATCGACGCGAAATCACGGTCAGCATGATAACTTGACCGTGTCAGCGGCGTTGCCGCAACCAGCAAAAATCCTTTTGCGCGCGCAATCGCGGCGTAGGCATCAAAGGCACGCGGCGGCACGAATTCGACAACCTTGGTGTGCTTGGGGGTTGGTTGCAGATATTGGCCCATGGTCAGGAAATCGACATCGGCGGAGCGCATGTCATCCATCACCTGATGCACCTCAAGCCGCTCCTCTCCAAGGCCAAGCATTACGCCCGATTTGGTGAAAATCGACGGATCATGCCGCTTAACGCTTTCAAGCAAACGAAGCGACGCATAGTAGCGCGCGCCGGGTCGAATCGTCGGATATAACCTTGGAACAGTTTCGAGGTTATGGTTGTAAACATCGGGTCTAGCCGCAATAATTGCCTCAACCGCCGCTTCAGCTTTGTTGCGAAAATCGGGCGTTAAAATCTCAATCGTCGTGTTCGGTGTCGTCCGACGAAGCGCCTCAATCACTTTCACGAAATGCGATGCGCCGCCATCGGCAAGGTCATCACGGTCAACACTCGTTACGACGATATGCTTGAGCCCAAGTTCGGCCGCCGCATCGGCGACATGCTGAGGCTCGCTTGCATCCAGCGCGCGCGGCATTCCGGTTTTCACGTTGCAAAATGCACAGGCACGCGTGCAAGTGTCGCCCATGATCATCACAGTAGCGTGCTTTTTCGTCCAGCATTCGCCGATGTTTGGGCAGGCGGCCTCTTCGCACACGGTTGCAAGATTGAGACGGCGCATGATCGCTTTGGTTTCAGCGAATCCAACTGATGTTGGTGCTTTTACCCTGATCCAGTCAGGCTTGCGAACGCGGGCGGTAGAAAGGATTTCGGACATACTTTTCGCCATAGCGCCTGATCATGCTCGATTGAAGCAGTTTATGTTGCCATCGCGCGGCATTGCCCGCTAGCAGATGTCGCATGACTGACTTTGCAACACTTATCACTGGTTATCAGCGTTTTCGAACAAGCGGCTGGCAACATGAACGACAGCGCTGGGCCGAACTCGCCGAAAGCCAGTCACCCAAGGTGATGGTAATCGCTTGTTCAGACAGCCGGGTTGATCCGGCAACCATCTTCGATGCGTCACCTGGTGAGATGTTTGTTGTCCGCAATGTCGCCAATCTTGTCCCTCCGTTTGAGCTCAGCGAAGGACGACACGGCGTGTCGGCGGCGCTCGAATTTGCAGTTACGCAGCTTAATGTGCCTGAAATTGTAGTAATGGGGCACGGCGGTTGTGGGGGATGCCTTGCTGCGCTGACGCAGGGTTTTAGGGATGCACAGCCGGGCGAAGGCGGCTTTATCGCGCGCTGGATCGATATGCTGGACGATGCGCGCGCCAAAGTGGTGAGCGCGCATGGCCATGATCATGATAGCGCGGCGCTCCGCGCCATGGAGCATGAAGCAGTCAAGGTTAGCCTCGCCAATCTGCGCACGTTTCCCTGCATCCGATCGCGTGAGGCAAAAGGACAGATTACCCTTCACGGCGCATATTTCGCGATTGAGGACGGTCTATTGCATGTCCTTGACGAGGCAAATGGAACGTTTGAAAAAGTCGCCTAATTAGTCAGTTACCGCGTGCGATGCCGCACGGCCAAGCGTATCGAGCGCCCGCATCCGTGCAAATTCGACCACTTGGCCCGCAAGCACATTGAGCTGATTAGCGATAGCCCCGTCAATCAGTGCACCTTCGCTATCAAATACTGGCTGCGCTGAATTGATCGCGACTGCCATTGGCGTCGGCCAGCCACGCAGTGCATGGGTAATGCTGCGCAGTGTAGCGAGCGTTGACCCCGTAGCCTGCCAGCCCGCCGCAACCGCAATTAGCCCCACCGCACGGCCTTCAAAATAAACGCGTTCATCCTTCGCCATGTCTTCAACGTAGTCGAGCGCATTCTTGATGAGGCCTGATACTGTGCCGTGATAGCCCGGTGATGCAATGATGATCCCGTCTGCGCGGCGCAATGCAGAGATTAACGCTAATGCGGGTTCGGTTCGCGCCTTGCCGTAGCTGTACATTGGCATATCAAGCGCCTTGCCGTCGAAAAACAACGTCTCTGCGCCAGCACTTTCGGCCGCGTTGAGGGCGTAGCGCAGGATACGTTCAGTTGAGCCAGTGGCACTGCCAGTGCCGCCGATACCAACGATGAGGGGAGGAGCTTCATTCATACCAATTGCGACTAGCCGCCAAGCATCATCCCCGCAAGCGCTGCACTCATCAGATTGGCGAGGCTGCCTGCAACGAGCGCCTTAATACCGAGCTTTGCAATCATCGGGCGTTGGTTGGGGGCAAGGCTGCCCGTCACCGCCATTTGGATCGCGATTGAGCTGAAATTGGCAAAACCGCACAGCGCAAAGGTGATGATCGCAACCGAGAGCGGCGAAAGTGCCGTATTTTGGCCAAGGCTGATAAATGCCACAAATTCATTGAGAACAACCTTGGTACCAAAGAGGCCGCCCGCTGCACCCGCCTCATTCCACGGCACCCCGATCAGAAACATGATCGGCTTGAACACTGTCCCCAAAATCGCCTGAAAACTAAGATCAGGATAGCCAAACCACGCCCCTACCCCGCCTAATATCCCGTTGGCGAGCGCAACCAGCGCCACGAACGCAAGCACCATCGCCCCGACTGCTACCGCAAGCTTGACCCCGGTTTGCGCGCCCTGTGCCGCCGCCATGATCACATTGGCAGGTTTTTCCTCATCATGGCTTGCATCGGCAAAAACAACGGGATCAATTTCTTTGTCATTTGGATCATCGGGCATCATGATCTTGGCCATCAGGATGCCGCCGGGAGCCGCCATAAAACTCGCCGCGAGGAGGTAGTCGATCTTGATCCCCATCGACGCATAAGCCGCAAGGATCGTGCCCGCGACGCCGGCCATCCCCGATGTCATCACGAGGAAAAGCTGTGACGGCGTCAGGCTCGCGAGGTAGGGGCGAATGACCAGCGGGCTTTCGCTTTGCCCAACAAAGATATTGGCCGCAGCACAGAGCGACTCGACCTTGGAAACGCCAGTCACTTTCTGAATGCCGCCGCCAACCCATTTGACGATCAACTGCATAATGCCGAGATAATAAAGGATCGAAATCAGCGACGCGAAAAATATGATCACTGGAAGAGCGGCAATCGCAAAGCTGTTGCCGCCAATTTCGGGCTTTGCGAGCTGACCGAACAGGAAATCAATCCCCGCTTGCGCATAGCCAAGCAAATTTGAAACGCCTTGAGACATGGCTGCAATCACCCGCTTACCCGCAGGGACATAGAGCACCAGCAACGCGATTCCGGCCTGCATCGCAAACGCCGCACCCACCACGCGGAGCCGAATATTCTTACGATCTGATGAGAGCGCGAAGGCAATCAATAAAAGTAGAGCAACCCCCGCCGCACTAATCAACAAACTCTGCATAATCGGATTATCCCCTGTTTCATCACAATTTTGCATTCACGATACAGGCTTCGCGCGATTGGGCTACCCCTTGGTCGATGATTTTTCGTGTTTGGTGGATGAGAATTGGCGACTTTCGTTGGTCATATGCCAAACCGCACGATAAGAATTAAAAACACATAAGGGGAGTTATCATGCGCAAAATCCTGTTTCTGGCAAGTCTTTCAGCCATCACCGTTCCCGCCTTTGCCGATGTGCCAAAGCCGGCTGCGCTCGTCGCGGACGGTATTCCGGCGGTGCCCGACGAACTTGCGGTGAAAACGCGGCCTTATATGGAGTTTCGCACCGCAAGCTTTGTTGATTGGCATCCCACCGATAAATCGATGCTGGTCGCCACACGTTTTGGCAATACAGCCCAGCTTCACCGCGTTGCCGGGCCGATGATGGCGCGCAAACAGATTAGCTTTGAAGCCGAACCCGTCGGCAATGGCAGTTGGGCACCAAAGCGCGGCGATATCTTGCTGATTCAAAAAGATGTCGGCGGCGGCGAGTTCTTCCAGATTTTTACGCTCAAAGATGGTCAGCTTACGCTTCTAACTGATGGCAAAAGCCGCAACAGCCTGAACGCGTGGAGCAAAGACGGTGAATTGATTGGGTATAGCTCAACCCGGCGCAACGGCACTGATAATGATCTTTATGTGATGAACCCGCGTGACCCAAAAACCAACCGTATGGTGGCCGAGGTTAAGGGCGGCGGCTGGGCAATAGCGGCATTTGCGCCCGACAAAAAATCAGCGATCGTCGCGCAATATATCTCGGTTACAAAGGTCAACCTTTCGCGACTTGATATCGCCACAGGCAAAATGACAGCGATTGGTGATCATGCCAAAAACATTGCTTATGGTCGCATTGAATATACTCCAGATGGCGCATTATGGGTGACTTCGGATGAAGGCTTCGAATTTCAACGGCTCGGCATCCTTGACCCCGTGACGGGAGCGTTTGCGCCGCGCGGGCCAGCCGAAAAATGGGATGTTGATACGTTTGACATCGCGCCCGATGGCAAGACAATTGCCTATGTCACCAACGAAGCGGGGCAAAGTAAGGTAAAGCTGCTCAATCCACAAACAAGTGCGGCGCGTTTGGTGAGCGGATTGCCAGCGGGCATCGTTGGCGGGCTTGAGATTGCAGAATGGGGCGATATCGGCATCACCTTCACCTCGGCCAAAAGTGCGGCTGATGCCTATAGCATCAATCCCAAAACGCTTGCGGTCACGCGCTGGACGGAGAGTGAAACTGGCGGGCTTGATGTTGCCAAGAACGTTGATCCTTTGCTTATCGCGGTAAGGAGTTTTGACGGCCTTGAAGTGTCGGGCTTTCTCTATCGCCCTGATCCAGCAAAATTTCCCGGCAAACGTCCGTTGATCATCAATATCCACGGCGGGCCAGAGGGACAGAGCCGCCCCGGATTTCAGGGCCGCAGCAATTATTTGCTCAATGAACAGGGCATCGCGATTTTTTATCCCAATGTGCGCGGCTCAACGGGTTATGGCAAAACCTTCGTCAGCCTCGATAATGGCCCGTTCAAGCGCGAGGATTCGGTCAAAGATATTGGGGCATTTCTCGACGTACTCGGCAATGATGCTGGGCTTGATGCAAAGCGCTTTGCGGTGACGGGCGGCTCCTATGGCGGCTATATGTGTTACGCCGCCGCCATTCAGTACCGCGAGCGATTAACCAGCACCAACTGCATCGTGGCGATTTCGAACTTCGTGACGTTCCTTGAAAACACGCAAAGCTACCGCCGCGATTTGCGCCGCCCCGAATACGGCGATGAGCGCGACCTAGCGCAGCGCGCCAAGCTGCTCGAAATTTCGCCGCTCACCCGTGTGAGTGAAATTACCAAACCAATGATGGTTGTGACGGGCGGCAATGATCCGCGTGTGCCCGCCTCTGAGGCTGATCAAATCATCAAGGCCATTCGCGCCAAGGGGGGCATCGCGTGGAGCCTGCTTGGCCAGAATGAGGGCCACGGCTTCGCCAAGAAGGAAAATATCGATTATCAATTCTGGACAAGCCTGATGTTCTGGCAAAAAACCTTGCTTGGGCAGCGCCAAATCCAATAATCGGGACTGCATCACTTTGAAATATTCGGCATACGAACTAAATGCCGACGAAATCACTATTATGGGGAGGCCGGTATGGTTCGCGCGTCGTCTTTAATTGCTGCTTCATTATTTTTCGTTGGCTTTTCGGCTGCGGCAGAGGATCGAATGCCTGCGTTTGGCGAGCGGCACGGGAAATGGGTGATTTCAGGTGACAGTGAAGCTGGGGGCTGCGTTGCATGGCACCAAGACAGTCAAAGCACCAAGCTGACCATATTTGCCCTGCCTTCCACAAAGTCTCTGAGGTTCATCCTAGATAATCCGGCGTGGACATCATTGAGTGAGGGGCAGGCGGTGCGAATACAAGCATCGTTTTACAACGCTAAGGGTAAGATGACCAATTTCTGGGATTTGCAGGCTTTGGGCACGTCGGGCGACACCCCAAAGGTTCACTTCGATATTTCTTACGCCACGAATGACGGAGAAAGCTTTTCCGCTAATTTCTCTGATGCAAATCAAGTGCTGTTTACGCGAGATCAGGTTCCCATTGTTCTTGTTAATCTGGCGCGCTCGGCGGTCGCTATCGAGGCATTGAAGCGGTGTCGAACAAGACTTCAGCTAGAGCCTGATTTTGACCCTTTCGAAAAATAAATCCGATACAATAATCCGCAATTGACGTGCCGCGCGAAATAGGTGTTAACGCGCGGCATGACTCTTCAAGGCCCAACCACCAACAGCTTCATTTCGCAGCGGCTCAAGCTTAACTACGCCGATTGGGGCAATCCCGATGCGCCGCCGCTGCTCCTGATTCACGGCGGCCGCGATCATTGCCGCAGTTGGGATTGGGTTGCCGAGGAATTAAGCGACGATTGGCATATTATCGCGCCTGATTTGCGCGGCCACGGGGACAGTGCATGGTCACCCGACGGCAACTATGAAATGTCCGCGTTCGTTTATGATCTCGCGCAGCTTGTGCACCAGTTGAACCTTGCGCCCGTTACTATCGTGGCGCATTCAATGGGCGGCAGTATCGCGACGCGCTACACCGGGCTTTATCCTGAAAATGTTCGTAAATTGGTGGCGATTGAGGGGCTTGGCCCCTCCCCCAAAGTCGAAGCCGAACGTGACGCGATTGGCATCCGCGCCCGCACACGCAAATGGATTGATGACAAGCGGAGTGCGGCTGGGCGCCAGCCAAAACGCTATCCAACGCTTGAAGCCGCACTTGAGCGGATGAAAGGCGAGAACACCTATCTGACTGACGAGCAAGCCCGCCACCTGACAATCCACGGTATCAGCCGCAACGAGGATGGCACATGGAGCTGGAAGTTTGATAATTACCTCAATATCTGGGCTGCATTTGATATGTCGCGTGACGATCTCCACGCAATTTGGGCGGCAATCACCTGCCCCATCCTGATGATGTACGGCGCGAATAGCTGGGCCTCAAATCCTGAAAAAGATGGCCGTATCAGCCATTTCAGCACCGCTAGCGTAGTCGAATTTGAAAACGCGGGGCATTGGCTCCACCATGATCAATTTGATCGGTTCATGCGCGAAATCAAAGCATTTCTCTAATAGCAGGGCAGCAACATGGCAAATCCGGGAATGGATAGTGATACATTTGACGCCTTCATTGATCAGCTTCAGCGCTATGTGCGCGAACGTCTTATCCCGGCGGAAAAGGCAATCCTTGAAACTGATCTGATCCCTGACGCGATCCTGACCGAGATGCGCGATATGGGGCTGTTTGGCCTCACCATGCCCGAAGAATATGGCGGCGCAGCGATGAATGTGTCGCAATATATCGAAACCATCCGCCAGCTATCTTACGCAATGCCCGCCTTCCGTTCTATCATCTCGATCAACATCGGGATGACGTGCTCGGCCATCGTTAAAAGCGGCACGGCAGAACAGCGCGCGCACTGGCTGCCGCGCCTTGCCGCAGGGGAGATTGCCTCGTTTGGCCTCACCGAACCCGGCAGCGGATCGGATAGTGCGGGGATGCAAACGAGCGCGGTGCGCAGCGGCAACGGCTATGTCCTGAATGGCACTAAGCGTTACATCACAAATGCGCCGTTCGCCCGCGTCGCGCTGATCATGGCGCGCACCAGCAAAGAAGCGCTCCCCAAAAACGCGCATGTCAGCGCCTTTCTCGTGCCGATGGATACGCCGGGGATCACGGTCGGCAAGTCAGATAAGAAAATGGGTCAGGCTGGATCGCATATTGCCGATATCATCATGGAGGATGTCCATGTATCGGGCGATGCGTTGCTCGGCGGTGAAGAGGGCAAAGGCTTTCAAACTGCGATGCAAAGCCTTGATAATGGGCGGCTTTCGGTGGCGGCTGCCGCCACAGGCTACGCGCGGCGGATGCTTGATACCGCCATCCGTTATGCAAATGAGCGCAAGGCATTTGGCGAACCCATAGCCAATTTCCAGCTTATCCAAGCCATGCTCGCCGATAGTGAGACCGAGATTTACGCCGCCGAGTGCATGATCACCGATGCTACCCGTCGGGCCGATGCGGGTGAGAACATCCTGCGCAAGGCCGCCGCCGCCAAAATGTTCGCATCTGAAATGTGCGGGCGCGTGGCGGATCACTGCGTGCAAATCCACGGCGGCGCTGGCTATCTAGCTGAATATGAAGCCGAGCGGTTTTTCCGCGATGCCCGAATTTACCGAATTTATGAGGGCACGACGCAGATACTTCAGCTTGTGATCGCGAAAAACATGCTCCGCGAATTTGGCGTTGGGGTTTAGATGTACCCGCTGCTGAACGGATTATCGATTATCGAAGCTTCATCGTTCGTCGCATCACCAACGGCGGGGCTATATCTCGCGCAAATGGGTGCCGAAGTTATCCGCGTTGACCAAATTGGTGGCGGCCCTGATTTCAACCGCTGGCCAAAGGCGGAGAATGGCGCAAGCCTTTATTGGGAAAATCTCAACCGGGCCAAGAAATCAGTCGCGCTTGATCTCTCCAAGCCCGAGGCGCGCGAAATTTTGCAAGAGATGGCCGCCAAAACCGGGCAATTCATTACCAATTTTCCAGTCGGGGGCTTCCTTTCACACGAAAATCTCGTCGCCAAGCGCAGCGACATGATTACCGTGCGCGTGATGGGCATGGCAGACGGCGGCCCCGCGCTTGATTATACCGTCAACGCAGCAGTCGGCTTTCCTGATTTGACTGGCACAGGGCCAGAACCCGTCAATCATGTCCTCGCCGCTTGGGATTTGCTGGCAGGAGCCTATAGCGCCTTTGCGATGATGACCGCGCTCCATCACCGCAGCGCAACCGGGCTTGGCCAAGAAGTGCGTGTGCCGCTATCTGACGTTGCAATTGGCACCGCCGCCAACCTTGGGATGCTCGCTGAGGTGCTTCACACTGGCGACAATCGCGAACGGCTTGGCAATAGCGTGTACGGCGCGTTTGGGCGTGACTTTGTGACAGCCGACGATGTTCGGCTGATGATCATGGCCATCACACCGCGCCAATGGATTGGGCTTGTCACAGTGTTAGGCATATCGGAAAATGTTGCGGTGATTGAGGCTGAACACAATGTTTCGCTCACCAAGGATGAGGGGCTTCGTTTTACGCACCGGGACGCGCTCTTTCCGTTGGTAGAGGCGAAGGTCGCAACATGGAATTACGCTGACTTGAAAAGCGCGCTTGATAAAGTTGGCGGATGTTACGGCGCGTATCAGACGGTGAAGGATGCCGCGAGTGACCCTGTGCTGGTCGGCAATAATCCAATCTTTGGATCGGCTGTGAACCCAAGCGGGCTTGATTATCCTGCCGCAGGATCGCTGGCGTCGATCCCCCAACTCGACCGCGCCCCGCCTCAATCGGCACCCCGGCTTGGCGCACATAGTGATGAGATTCTTGAACGCGTGCTTGGTCTTTCAAGCGGGCAGATCGCGACACTTCATGATAAAGGACTGGTTTTTCAGGCATGACCCACGGTTACACCGATATTCGCGCGGAAGTCGCCAAACTCTGCGCCGGCTATCCCGGCGAATATTGGCGCGCCAAAGATCGCGACCGCGCCTATCCAACTGAATTTGTGACCGCACTTGGCGAGGCTGGCTATCTCGCCGCGCTCATTCCCGAAGAATATGGCGGCGCTGGCCTGCCCATCTCGGCAGCAGCGGCAATCCTAGAAGAAATTCAGGCGCAGGGCTGCAACGGCGGCGCGTGCCACGCACAAATGTACGTGATGGGCACGGTGCTTCGCCACGGCAGCGACGCACAAAAGGCAATGTATCTGCCCAAGGTCGCGCGTGGCGAATTGCGTCTGCAAGCCTTTGGCGTGACTGAGCCGACAAGCGGCACTGATACACTTGCGCTCAAAACCACTGCCAGACGCGACGGCGATGATTATATCGTCAACGGCCAGAAACTGTGGACGAGCCGCGCTGAACATAGCGATCTCATGATTCTCCTCGCGCGCACGACCCCGCGTGAAGAGGCCGCAAGTCGCACTGACGGACTCTCGGTTTTCATCGTTGATATGCGCGATGCAGTCGGCAACGGCCTTACCATTCGCCCGATTGAAACGATGATGAACCATGCGACGACCGAGGTTTTCTTCGACAATCTCCGCGTGCCCGCAGCCAACCTGATCGGCGAAGAGGGCAAGGGCTTTAGGTACATCCTGTCCGGCATGAATGCTGAGCGTCTGCTAATCGCGGCAGAGTGTATTGGTGACGCGAAATGGTTCATCAAGAAAGCGACTGGCTACGCCAATGAACGTGTGTTGTTTGGCCGTCCGATTGGGCAAAACCAAGGCGTCCAATTCCCCATCGCGCGCGCTTACGCTCAAATGCGTGCGGCAGAACTCATGGTGCATGAGGGGTTGCGCAAATACGAGGCGGGAGAGGCGGTTGGCGAAGAAGCCAATATGTCCAAAATGCTCGCCGCCGAAGCAAGCTGGGCCGCTGGCGAAGCCTGTATCCAGACGCACGGTGGCTTTGGCTTCGCCGTTGAATATGACATTGAACGCAAATTCCGCGAAACGCGGCTGTATCAGGTGGCCCCGATCAGCACGAACATGATCCTGTCTTTTGTTGCCGAGCATGTGCTTGGTATGGCGAGATCCTATTGATGTAGAGGCTGAAACGGAGTGCAAGAACATGGCAAACTTGCTCGTCTGGCCGAGAGCGTGATGACGTTAAGTTGAACCACACACGTCTCCATGTGCCCGACACGGTGCTCGGATTTCTTATGCCGATCAAAGTAAGAAAACCGTTTCAAACAGGGTGAAGCGATCCAACCTAGTGCTTCTGTGGTGGGATTAACCGACAGGCTTTGATATCCGCCCTAACGCTTCCGCCCCATTGCCTTGCCAAGCAGGAACATGCCACCGAGGCCAGCGCCGCCGGCGGCAGCGATCAGAGCATAGTTAGTGACTTCTTTGTCACTAGATGACGTTGCAGATGCGAGTGCTTGCTCGTTAGATTCGTTGCCGGGTACCATATCAATGTTATCAACCGCGCTGCCGCGTTTTCCTAAAACAAAGCCGTTTGGCGTTAAGTTCATCGCATAAAGATCAAGCCCCATGCCTTTTCCACCTTTAGCAATTGCTTCCTTCACCTTTGACATCAACGCAGGATCAGATTTAGCGTTACCAATATATGCCTCAATCATCGCGGCTTGAACAAGCATCGCCTCAGCCATTTCCTGCTTTTGTGCATCCGATGCTGAAATAAACGCAGGAATTGCAAGAAGCGCGTTGGTAGCTTGATTTTTTACTGCGGTAAGTTGCTGTTGCGACAGCGTATCACTACGACCTCGAGAACCAAGCCACGCGTTTGTCCAATATACCGTGTAAGCATCTGCGACGTTGTCAACGCGTAAACCGAAAGGGGCGATCCCCTGACCAATTAAGCCAATCACATCCGTTGTAGCAAACAGCTTTGCCATCTGCGCAGCACCTTCGGGATTGTCAGGGCGAGTCTTATTAACAAACTGAGCGAGATTTTGTTTGCGACGCACGAGCGAAGGTTTAAAACTCAGGCTTAGTCGTTGCTGTGAAGACGCAGCCGGAGCGCTTTGAAGTGACCTTTTAGAGTTACCTGCAAAAACGTTGGGTGAACCACGATCTTTTGCAGCGATCTCATCTCTTACAATTTTATTAGTAATCTCACGATTGATCACATCGTTTGTGATTGAGATTGAAGTATCTAACGTTGGAACAGCCCAGCCACCACCATATTCTGATTGTGCATCAGCAGTGTGTGGTATCGATAATGCAATCAAAACAGAAATCACTGCGCTGTAGATTTTCATCGTAAATTCCAATAAAAAACCCGTGGATAAACTTACCCACGGGCTTAATGTTATCAGTTTACTGCTTACGTGCCAAGGTTGATGCCGCTTCACCGATAGATTTCAGCGTGTTATTCAACGCTTCACCGACAATTTTGAGCTCTTGGCCAAGCGCACTCATCTCAGCAGTCAAAGCCTGATACTGCGATGTGTTTTTCCCGGTGATTTCACCCATACCTTCAAGTTTGTCAGCAATCTCAGCCATTTTATCAACTTTTTTATCCATTGCCGCACCGAGAGCAAGCGCAATACGCATCAGAACACTGCCACCTTTTGCGCCCTTGGTGCCCTTTGCACCTGTCGACTCGGTGCTTTCATCGGTAGCCTGACGTGCCATTTGCTCGACTTGCTGTTTAATAAAGCTATCAATTTGTTTGCCGGCTTCGCGTTCAAACTGACCAGCCGCAGCTCCTGTCAATCCGAATGTCTTGCCAAGGTCGCCAACAGCCTGACCAAGATTTGTTGCACCAGGATTTCCGCTGGCTTGCGAGAACGCGGTTTGCGCAACATCGATCAGCGATTGTGGCAAACCAAGCTGCTGACCAAGTTGCTGTAAGATTTCTTTACCTACCGTTGACATTAAAGTCTGCATAGCGAGCGAAGCCCAACCGGCTGGGCCAGCAGCAAGCTGCAAAAGTGATGTAGGATTCATGGCCATCTTAAAGATATCACCAATTCCAAACATTTTAATTCTCCTTCAAAAAATTCCGTTGCGAGTTGGCCATTATTGGCCTGGGAGGGCTGCGCCGTGGGGGGACGGTTCGCCTTCTGACACCTTTATGCGCTGATTCGTTTGGAAGGGGCATCCGCGATTCGATTAGATGGCCTAATCGATTCGATTAGTTTTTGCGTTTTTTGCGCAGATTTTGGCTCAATCGAGAGGATGGAACAGCAGTCCCGCCACGCTGTTAAGTTCCCGCGTGCCGTCTACATCAAGCTTCTGCACGGCATTGTTAATGTGACTGCGGACGGTGTTTTCATTCATGTTGAGCAGGTTGGCGATATCGGGGTTCGACCGCCCCCAACCGAGAAAACGCAGTACCGCCGCTTCGGTGCGTGTCAGCGTCTGAAGCGGTGCGATAAGGGTTATCGGCACACGCGTACCCGTAACCACAAATTCACCGACGGCGACATCGCGTACTTGTGCGGTATCGGCCGACTCAGCGGCGCGGATCAGGTTAATCAGCCGCGTGAGCTCGGCTGGATCGGTCACGCCCGCACCCGCAACAGTGGGTGCAGAGGGCGCGCGGTCACGCTGATCATTAAGTGCGGATGCGATTCCGCCGGGAAAGCTATTTGGTGGGTTCATGATCGCATCCCTGTCACCGCCCAGTCACCGTTCATTTTCTATCGGGGACGCGACTCGGCCAAGAACCCCCGCAGCGACGCCCGTACGGCTCGCCATATCAGAGAGTATGGATTGTGCGAACAGAGGCAAGCACAGTATGAGGATGAAAATCGCGGCGGCACTTTTGATCGGCATCGAAAGCGAGAAGACATTGAACTGCTGCGCAAAGCGATTGAGCATCCCAAGGCCCGCATCAACGACATAAAGCACGGTGAGGATCGGAGCTGAAAACAGAAAAGCGAGCAAGAACATCCGCCCGAATTCGCCTTCAAATAGAATGACTGACGCGGGATCAAACCGCAGCCCACCCTGCCCCATCGGCCAGATGACATAGCTTTCCATGATCGTTGCAATCAAGAGCGTCAGCCCGCCCGCCGCGACAAAGATCACTTGAGCAAAGCGGCTGAGCAAAATCGCGGTGAGCGAGGTTTGCTGTCCGCTAAACGGATCAACAAGCTGGCCAATCGTGGCCCCGATCTTGGCATCAACCACTTCACCCGCCGCGCCAAGTGCCCAGAATATCGTGCCGAAAAAGAAACCGATGATTGTTCCGGCGGCGGCCTCCCGAAAAAAAAGCATCACCCAGTCAAAGGTTGACAGGTCACGCGGCAAAAACTGGGTCTGGAGGATGTACGCGACCAGCCCAAAGGTAACGATGATACTGTTGCGCACGGTTGCTGGCATCACTTGCGTTGAAAATATCGGAACGAGCAGAAACGCAAACGCAAATCGCGCCGATGACAGCCCGACCAGCAATAACCCGCCTAGCCACGGCGCAACCCCGGAGAGCGATTCGGCGATCCCTGTGCCGATGAAATCTGGCGGCGTTGCGATTGCCATTGATCTATCCCAAATTCCCGGTGTGCGCCGCACGATTGCTCATTTCACCAATCCTGGGAAGCCAGTGAATATTGCGTCGGTAGAGGTATAAAGGCTGCTCGCAACGAGAGCCGCCGTGATAAACAACGTTACCACAATCGCGAAAAATTTGAGCGTATATTGCAGCGTTTGTTCCTGAAGCTGGGTTGCCGCCTGCACCACCGCCACGAGCAAGCCAACCACTGAAGCCGCAATAATCGGCGGGGCCGACAGCAGCAACACGAGCCACAGCGCTTCAGTGGTGAAGGCGATGATCTGGCCGTTCATATGCGTTGCGTTTCGAACTTAAGCATAGGACAATACCAGACCGTGGCTGAGTTTGACCCACCCCTCCACCAACACAAACAAAAGTATCTTAAACGGAAGCGATATCGTTACGGGTGACAGCATCATCATCCCCATCGCAAGGAGGATGTTTGAAATCACCAGATCGATGATGAGAAACGGCAGGAACAGCATGAACCCGATCTCAAAAGCCGCCGTCAATTCCTTAACGACGAAGGCCGGTATGATGACGATAAAGTCGCGATCCGTGATCTCTCCCATTTTCGCAGGGTCACCGATCCGTTGCTGCGTTTTGAGGAAAAATGCGCGCTCGCGAATGTCACTATGTTTGAGTAGGAATTCACGAAGCGGCTCCTTGGCTTTATCCGCCGCCGAAAAAATCGATCCCGAACTGCCGAGCGTCTGATCATCAAGCCGTTCCTCGCCGGGCATCGTTGAACTTGCCGAACTCGTCGCCACGGCATCCTGCATTTTTTGGATTGTCGGATACATGACGTAAACGCTCAAAATCAGCGCCAAACCGTTGAGGACGATATTGGGTGGGACTTGCTGCGTACCAAGCGCGTTTCGCACAAGACTGAGCACCACGACAATCTTAGTGAAAGACGTCACCATCACCGCGAAAAATGGCGCAAGCGCGATCAGGACAACGGTGACAAGCGCCGAACCCGGAGTGAAGGCTGAAAGATCCATTATTCCGCGCCCTCGACAACTTCAGAAGGGCGCGATTGCGTTTCACCATGAACAATTTTCTGTTCAATCATGACGGCAAATTGATCACCCACTTGAACCAATTCGCCGCGTGCAATCTCCTGATCACCAACGAGGATACAGACCGGCAGCCCCTGCGTGACCGCGCCAATGTTCAGTGTTGTTCCGGGTCGCATCGCTGACAATTCTGCCGCGCTTGTCATACGGTTGGGAAGACGGATCGAAATCGGCACCGAAAACCCCGCCGATACGTTCCCGTTGGCACCCTGTGCTAAACCGGATTCCATAGTCTCTCCTGTTCCGTTCGCAGTGAATTGACCGCTTAACATATCAAAACGACCGATTATTTTTTGGGTCTGTGCTGGTTCGACCGACCAACTCAGCCGCGCTTTGGCGAACATGCCGCCAATCAAAATCAGGTCGCCGGTCTCAATGGCGGCGGCAACTTCGATGCCAAGCGATGGCCCAGATATTTGAATTTCAAACGCTACTGGCACTTTGGCCCAGTCAACTTCCAAGGCACCGAACATTTTATGCAACCCAGCTGGGGCCAAAAAGTCTGGCGTCAACGCGAGGTGAACCAGATGCTGCGCATCGTCACTTGAAACCTCAAACACTAGGCTGTTTTCTGGGAGCGCTGAAACGGCTTCGCTTGGGTCAAGTGTCAAGCCTGTGCGCTGTTCAATCGCGGATAAAACTGGCTCTGCTGCATCAAGCGCACGCACCATTTCGGCCAAACGATCTTCGCGAAAAACGTGAGGGTGCCCGCCCGCAACAGCGATATGAAGCAACACGCCCTTTCCGCAAACCACCCACTCCGCCGAGATTGGTTCGGCAACGCGTGCACAAAGCGATAGTTCAGAACCGTGCTTCTCTCCGTCAAGCAGCGCCAGCATCATCTGCCTAAGCTGCGCATGATCGGAGTCGATCTGCTTCAGACCGACAAGCGCAAGAGAGGGAGACATGAGCATAATTTATAAGCCGCCTTTTCCTAATTTTTACGCGTTGGGATTGAAGGGAAATCAGGGAGTGAAAACCGACGCTGGGGTTTTTCAACGACTTTCAAATCGCTATCCGTCTCACCGCCCTCATCCGATTTTTCTTCGGGCCAGCGCGCCAGCAATGTAATTGATCCGGCACACACGCCGATCAGCATCACCTCACCGTGCGCCAAAATCATCGTTACGCGTTCGCGTTGACCAAGTGGCAGCGATCGCAAAAAACGGATCGGACGATCATTCGCACCCTCCCCCATTACGCCGGACTGCTGATCCTGCCATTTGCGCAGCAGCCAGATAAATGCCCACGCGAGAGCGAGCACAAATGCAAGTGCGAGAACCAGCGCCAGTATCGATGAAAGAAATGTGCCAAACCCCATATATCCTATTTCCGTTCCTTATTATGTTGCGGCTTCGTCATATAATATCGCGATATCGGGCGTTGCTTCGTCCATATCGTTCCACATCGGCGCATCGCCCTGTTTGGCTTTTTTTGCCCACAGGATGATTTCGGCGATTGCATCGAACATCTCTTCCGGGATGATTTCGCCAATCTCACCGCGACTCCAGAGCCTGCGTGCCGCACCGATATTCCTGATGATCGGCACCTCATATTTTTCAGCCTCTGCGCGCATTGCGGCAGCGAGCGGCCCCTCCCCTTTTGCGGCGATTACGGGCACGGGGCAGGTTTCGGGATCATAATCAATCGCGATTGCAAGATGCGTGGGATTGACCAAAAGTGCAGCGGAGTTGCGCGTTGATCCTACCGCACTCTGGTTTGCCCATTCCTCGTGCATCTGACGGCGCATTCCCTTGATTTGCGGGTCGCCCTCATCCTGCTTATATTCCTGCTTGATGTCGCGCATACTCATCTTCATTTTTTTGATGAAGCTATGCTGTGTGTAAACTCGGTCAAGAATGGCCACGAAGATGAACACCAACACGGTAAGCCCAAAGAGGCGCAGCGTGAGAGTGTAAACCAGATCAAGCGTTTGCGTGGCGGCTGCAGTTCCGGCCCCATTGACGGGAGACCAGCTCGCCAAGCGAATAATCTCACCGGCCTCACCCATCGCCGTTTTAATAACGCCGTATGCGATAAGGATAATAAGGAGCGATTTGATGAGCGTTTTCACCAGCTCGACAAGGCCGTCCATGCCAAACATCCGCTTGAGACCTTCAACCGGATTGAGCTTGTCAAACGCCAGTTTCATTTTTTCGCCGGTCATGATCGGGCCAATCTGGGCGAATTCAGCAAATATCGCAAAAACGGCGACGGGAACAAGAGTCAACGCAAAAATTTTGAGGGTTGTAAGAACGGCAGCTTGACCAATCATCGGTAATGCTACCGCAAATTCGGTAGTGGTCGCACTTTTCAACACGAGCTGACAAAATTCGGAAATCTGGATACACACATAGCCGGACGCGAATGTGATCATCAAAAACCACAATAACGTAACTAATGATGCACCAACATCTTTCGATTTGGCAACATCACCTTTCTCACGCGCATCGCGCAATTTCTTATGGGTTGGCAGCTCTGTTTTATCGCCGCCATCATTTTTATCTGCCATGCCACCTCAAAACATACGGAACGCATCCAAGGATACTCCTCAGGAAGCGCTGCGAAAATTGCCTGATCGGGGACATGAACCGATCATATGCGACTGATTGAAACCCTATCACTATTATATAGTATGTGATTTAAGTACCGCCCACGTTATCTTGTGTCGTGAGTCGACTCCGCGAATAAGCGCGAAACAATTTGCGGTGTCAAGCCGTTGACCGATAAACAAAAAAGTTCCCTTCGATTCAACTTCATTAATCGCAAAATACAGGCAGGCCGTCGCACTGTTTGTGGCAGTACTAATGTCATGTCTAATGCTAAACACATGATTTTCGTCGATTTTCTAAATAACCTGTGTAATTTTGTTTTCACTATGGGACGTCTGCCGACACAACATGGTTGTCGCTGCGTTGACTCAAAAAACGCGCGGACGTATCCAATGAGGGTCGCAAGTTCTGTTTGGACATGAACGCACCTTGCGGGGGGATATATCTGTTCTCTCGATATGGCTGAGCCATTCAGGCTTGGTCGAAAGGTGAAAAATATGCGAAAATACGCATTAGTCGCGCTTGCTTTTCTTACGTTCGCCACTTTGTCATCAAATGATGCGCTTGCGAAAAAGCATCAGAATTCTACGTCGTCAGATATTGCCCAAGTGTGCCCACTTGATGAGGCTATCCGCGTGGGCAGTGGGCAGGCGATCAGTCGTTATTCAACGCTCGCTGCTTGTGCTGGTAAGATTATTATAGCACCCGCGATCAATGTTGAGCCGCGCCCGACAATTCGGATTATTCCTCAATTTGAAGAAGTTGATCAACCCGTCGACGCTGGCATCACCGAAACGCTTAATCGTCCTGCGCTGAATATCGTTGATGCAGCAGGCCATGATAATGCGAGCAGAATCTTATCACTGCGCCCGGCAACTTATACGACCCCGTTTGATCGGACGATCCAAGACGTGGCACAGCGGCACCGCGTTGATCCTTTGCTGCTTCATGCCGTTATCAAACAGGAATCAGGGTATCGTCAGTCGGTGCGCAGCCATGCAGGTGCCATTGGCTTAATGCAGATCATGCCTGCGACGGGCGCATCACTTGGTGTGGCAACGCCCGATCTTGTCGTACCCGAAAGCAACGTTGACGCAGGCGCGCGACTACTCAAAAAACTTTATTATAAATATAGCGGCAATTTTCAGCTTGTTCTTGCGGCATATAATGCAGGCGAAGGCGCTGTGCAGAAATATGGCAACCGTATCCCGCCCTATACCGAAACGCAGAATTATGTGAAACGCGTTTTGGCTCATTACGACCGCTTAGTGACTGACGCAGCAGGCGCAGGGGCGGGTCGTTGAGCGGACTAACCTTCCTTTCAGGCGTTAGGGCCGCAAACATCCGTTTTGCCGATATTGGGCTTGTCGGCGCAATTATGGCGGTGATCATGATGATGATCCTGCCGATGCCGCCGCTCATGCTCGACGTCCTGATCGCGTTGAATATATCATTTGGAATATTGCTTCTGCTGAGCGTGCTTTACGTTGCAAAGCCGCTCGATTTTTCGACCTTTCCAAGCGTTTTATTGCTGACGACCCTATTCCGTCTTTCAATCAGCATCGCCACAACCCGGATGATCCTGACCGAAGTTGATGGCGGGCATATCGTCAAGCAGTTCGGCGAAATGGTGGCGGGCGGCAATCTTGTCGTCGGCTTGGTGGTGTTTCTGATCATCACCGTGGTGCAGTTCATTGTGATTTCAAAGGGCGCCGAGCGCGTTGCCGAGGTGGCCGCGCGTTTTAGTCTTGATGCGATGCCGGGAAAGCAGCTTTCGATTGATAGCGATTTGCGCTCGGGCCTTCTCGACAAGGATGAAGCGCGCGTCAAGCGCCGGACGCTTGAGATGGAAAGCAAGCTTCACGGTAGCCTCGACGGCGCGATGAAATTTGTCAAAGGCGACGCGATTGCGTCGATCATCATAGTCATTGTGAATTTGCTTGGCGGTTTTGCAGTAGGGATGTTTTGGCACGGAATGGATGCCAGCACCGCGATGGCAACCTTTTCGATTCTAACAATTGGTGACGGCTTGGTCGCGCAGATCCCCGCGCTGTTTTCGGCAATGGCCGCAGGGCTGCTCGTCACCCGCACGACCGATGAAGAAAAAGACGCTGATCTTGGCCCCGCGATTGCCAAGCAGATCACAAACAAGCCACATGTATTGTTGATCAGCGGCGGCCTTGCGCTGGCGATGGGGCTCATTCCTGGGTTCCCGACATTGGTGTTTTTCTCAATTGGTGCGGCAATGATTTTCGGCGGCGCGTACAGCCATCCACTTGCTGGCAAGTGGATTCGCGGCCGTTATGACCAAGCGAGCGGACGTCAGGACGCTGTGCCTGAAGAGATTATGCTCAAATCAACCCCGCTTCGTCCGATTGATCCGTTGCTGCTGTCGGTATCGCTGAAAAATCTGAGCAAGCCCGAATTCGATGCACTGTCTTCAACGATACAAAAATGTGTCGAGGTATTGCAGACGCAAAGCGGCATCGCGATTCCCTCTGTACGTCTTGTCATGGCGTTGGAGGAAGACCTTCCCAATCGCGGATGGATGCTTTCCGCGTATGATGCGCCGCTGGGATCAGGTTTGCTTGATGATGGCGACGCGGGCGCACAGATTGCGCATGTGGTTCATGAATTGCTCCGGCGGAATATCACCCTGTTCCTTGGCCTTCAGGAAGTTACTGATCTGCTCAACCGGCTCGGCGAACATTATCCTGAAGTTGTGAAAGAAGCCGTGCGGGCAGTACCAACGGGCAAAATTGCCGAAGTATTGCGCTTGCTTGCCGAAGAGCAAGTGCCACTGCGCAATATCCGCGATGCGATTGAAGCCATTGGTGAAATTGGCCAGATGGAGCGCGAGTCCTTCCCGATTGCCGAGCGCACGCGGATTGCGATGCGTCGGCATCTGGTCACGCCGCTATGTGATGACGGGCGGCTGCGCGTAGTTATGGTTGGGAACGCGCTTGAGCGTGCCATTCGCGAAACTCTAACCCCGGTTGATGGCCAGATGCGGATGGCGATCAATCCGCGTCAGATGAACGATCTTGTCGCGCTGTTGCGCAATGAAGTCCAACTCACTGGAGCGCGCGCAATCCTGACCGCGCAGGATCTGCGTCGACCGCTACGGATGCTGATCGCAGCCGAGCTCTTCGATGTCCCCGTCATGTCCTTCAACGAGCTTAATCCAAACGTACCGCTCGACATCGTGGGTGAGCTAAATCTAGCCCCCGAAAGTCTGACGTCTATTTCAATGCAGGAGTCGCACAACTCATGACCAATTTTTTGAAGCTGATTGGCGCTTCCTCGCTAACCGCAGTCGCGGCACTTCTCAGTACGCCAGCATATGCCGCAATGCCGTCCTTTGCGCAGGCTGAAATCGCGATTGCAGCGCGTGATCAAAATGTCGCAGTATTTTTGACTGACTTTTTTGGCAAAACAAACCTGAGAGCGAAAATCAGCTCTTCAGTTACTGGAAAAATCAACGGTAGTTGGCGCGGCAGCCCTGCACAAATCTGGCAACAGCTTTCGCAGGCGTTTAACATCGTCGCTTACTATGATGGCGGCGTTGTTCGGGTTTATGCCGCCGCTGAAATGTCTAGCCGCACCATTCCAACTGCGCAGCCCGCCGATCTTATTCGACAGATCAACCAGATGAATCTGCCCGATCAATATAATGTCATTAAAACTGTGCGCGGCGCCGTCGTCGTAACCGGCGTACCCAGCTTTATTGATCAGGTCGCTCAACTCGCCCCCGGCCCGAAACTTAATCAGGCTATCCTGACAACGCCCCCAATTACGCCCGGAAATAGCGACATTGTATCGCCACGCGCATCACTGCCACCAATTGGAAGTGGCGGAGGGTTATCCTCTCTCCCCTTGCGTTCGAAAATTATTCAGCCTGCCACAGCGCGTTCACGCTATGAAATTAGGGTGTTTTATCTGCGCTATGCACGCGCTGATGATACTTTGATTTCAAATGGTGGCCAGCAGACAAGCCGGCCAGGAGTTGCGAGCATATTGCGCGAGCAGATGGGTGACGGCCGCCCTTCCGAAACCGTATCAACCAGCGGCAACCGTGATCTTGTGCGGCGCGGCAGTGGTAGCCGCCAGTTAGAAGATGTTGATGGCTACGGCGCGTCAGATAATCGGCGTGACGATTATTCGTCTCAGGAAAATAATGCTCCGCGTGATACCAATGGCCCACGGATCAGCGTTGATGCCGCCAATAATGCCGTGATTGTTCGTGATCGGCCAGAGGCGATGGGCACCTATGAAGGCCTGATCGCGGGCATGGATATTGAGCAGCGCACAATTGAAATCGAAGCGACAATTATCGAGCTTGATACCAATCGCCTTAAAAATTTGGGAATTGATTTTAATCTCCAGACGAACAAGCTTGGCCTCGTTTTTGGTGGCAATCCAGTTCAAGGAACAGCGCTAGGTTCAGACATTGCCGCAAGCTATTTGAGCGGCGCAGGCAGCCTGTTCCAAGTGCGGATCAATGCGCTTGAGCGTCAAGGCGTGCTTAAGGTGACAGCGCGACCGCGCCTGACTTCACTCAACAATATTGAAGCGGTTTTTGACAATCAGGAACGGTTCAATGTGCGCGTATCAGGTGAACGCGATGCCCGTCTGTTTGAGGTGCGTTATGGCACAGTCCTTCGCGTCACCCCTTCAGTTTTGGCCGACGGCGGCGAATTGCGCACCAAGCTTCAAGTGGTGGTTGAGCAGGGCCGCCTGAATGCGACAGTCGTTGACGGCATCCCCGGCACAAGCAATTCAATCATCAATACTGAAGCGATTATCAGACAAGGTGAAAGCCTGTTGATCGGTGGGATAACCATCGATTCAGAATTTGATTTCAAATCGAAAACCCCCGGTCTCGGTGATATTCCCATCGCCGGCAACCTGTTCAAAAAACGTCAAAAGGGCGGCCAATATCTTGAGCGGCTTATACTGATCACCCCGCGCATTATCTCTACGGGCGCGTCAGGATCAGTAGCGGCGACGCCGGGTCAGGCGATTACCCCGGTGCCTCTCGAACAGCTTGAGGGTTTGAAGAAAGTCAAGACAAAGCAGCGCGGCCAGCGCGGAGGCGGTGCCTGATATGAATGCACCGTTTGTCGTGAAACAATCAACTATATGGGTGTTGCGCGTCCTGAACGGGCGGCTTGCGGGGGCCGAGCGGCCTTTGCACGTCGGGAAATATCTGCGCGTCGGTCACGGCCTCGACAATGACATTGTGCTGCGCGGCCAAGGCACAAGCGGCATTTCGCTATTGCTTGATCTTGCTGATGATCAGGCGCGGGTGCGGGTGACATCGGGTGAGATATCGCTGCTTGGCCGTCCAATCGGCGTTGATGAAGAGGCGATACTGCCGCCCTATGTTCCGTTACAAATCGGCGAATTTGCGGTCGCAATCGGCGGTGATGTTGAGGAACGCTGGGAGGAAGCAGAACGCATTGGGCAGTCGATCACGGTACAACATACCGATGATCACGCGGCAGAACCCGAGCGGGCGGGGCTTGCCGAGCGTATCTCAACGCGGCTTTATCCCGTGCGCGATCATTTCGCCAATCGCTCAAGCGGGATGTGGTTCTTGGCGTTGCTCGGCGTGTTGCTGCTCGGCTTTGCGGCGATTACCCCGATAACTGATGCCATTCGCAGTGAACTTTACAGCCCTCGCTCAGTCAAAGCGACGCTTTCAGCGACCGGATTTACTGGCCTGAAAGTAACGCGCGATGTTGCAAGCGAAACGCTGATCATCAGCGGCGCTGTAAGCAGTGACAGCGAAGCCATGCGGCTGCGCAAGTTAATGGCGGATAAATTTCCCGGTGCCCTAATTGATATCTCAACGCCCGCCTCGCTTGCCGCTGCCGCAACGGATATATTGCGCAACAATAAGGTTGATGCTGAGGCGCGTCCTGGGCGAAGCGGCGCGATCCGGATTGTGACTGAATATCTCCCGCAAGACCGTCAAATTGAGCTGACCGCGCTGTTGAAACGCGACCTCCCCGCGCTTAAAAACGTCGAATATCAGATGGATAATCGACGCGGTGACCGCGACCTACAATATTTCTTCAGCACATCACGGAGTGGCCTCGCAACTTATGTTGACGGCAATCCCGGCTACATTGTGACGCAAGATCAGGCCCGCTGGTTCGTTGGCTCAGTCGTGCCAACCGGCCACAAAATATTGGGCATCAGTGGCGGTCGCATCATCTTCGAACGACAAGGCCTGATCGAGGAACTCGTGATGTAGGCAATAGTAAGAGCAGAATTTCAACTAAGTTTTAATGGAAGGAAGACGTCATGGATAACGGAATCACAAGCAATAATCTGAGCCTGTTCGCAGCAAGCGCAAATAGCGGTCAGCGTTTTGGCAGCCGCACAGGCTCCAATTGGTTTGAAGCCTTTGCCAGTGCTTGGGGCACAGCACTCGACAACCAAGCTTCTAAAATTGAAATCAAGGCGAACGAACTTAACGCTGGCGATGATCGCCCTTCGACTATCACACTGCTCACAGCCGAAGCGCAGCGCATGAGCTTCCTCGCCAACAGCTCACACACGTCACTTGATAGCATTTCGAAGGCACTTGAAACCATGGCACGCAAGGGGTGATTGATCATGGCTGTTGAAACAATCGGTGCAATCGCGGCTCAAGCCTCATCAGGCGGGGCCGCACTCCCCCCAACCCGGATGGTTGAGCTTTCTCCACTCAGCAACTCAGGCATTTCGACGCTCGGTCAATCACAGAATAATGCCCAGCTTGAGGTGCGCTTCAAGGAATCGATGCAGAAGCACAACGGTGTCTCTGGCGCGTCACAATCGAGCACGGTGCCGCCAGCGATGAAAGGTCTGTTCAACGCGCTTGATCATATCAACACAGAAGCCAAATCAGTTTCTGAATTTGCGGCAAATGCTGAATCTTCAGGTGGGCAAATGACGCCTGGTGAAATGGTGCAACTGACGATGAAGTGTCAGGAATTCATGTTTCAGGCGCAACTGACATCAAACATCGCCAACCGCAGTTCTGACGGCGTGTCGCAACTGTTCCGTCAACAAGGCTGAAGCTCATGAACCTCGTCCGCATATGCCTCACACTGTTTGCGCCTTTGCTATTACTGAGCGCGTGCAGCAGCCAGAATCTCTACACCAATTTGTCCGAGGCGCAGGCCAATGACATGGTTGCGGTGCTGCTCGACGCAGGCATTGATGCGAACAAGGCACCCGGTGAAAAAGAGCAATGGCAGGTTACGGTTTCGCAAAACCAGTTCGCCCGTGCGGTCGAGGTGCTGAAATCAAACGGATTTCCGCGCAAGGATTATGATACGCTTGGTTCAATCTTCAAAAAAGAAGGGTTTGCGTCATCCCCCTTAGAAGAGCGCGCCCGGCTCAATTACGGCATGTCTCAAGAGCTTAGCCACTCAATCCGTGATATTGACGGCGTCATAGAGGCGCGCGTGCATTTGACGATGCCAGAGCCTGACCCGCTGTCAAAAGAGGTTAAGCCCGCATCAGCATCAGTGTTCGTCAAATACCGCCCCGGCTTCAATTTGCAGAGCGAAACCGGAGCGATTAAATCGCTGGTGACCAATGCTGTCGAAGGGCTGACTTATGACCGTGTCAGCGTGATCATGACACCGAGCCGCTCGGTACCCCGCGTTGTCAGCAATAATGTCAGCATCGCGAGCATCCTCAATCTGCGCTTTGTGGTCATCTTGATTGCGCTAATTCTGATTGGCTTTGCTGCGCGGTTGTTTTTCAGATCACGCAAATCGCCGTCAACATCGCTTGTCAGTGAGAAAGACTGATGCTGCCGAGCGCCGCACAAGAGCGCAGACCCCGCGATTTGGCGCGTCGACTAACAGCGCTCGGTGCAGCATTTTATGAAAGCCGGGGCAGTCGCTTTGCGCGTCGAGCAGGTATGGCAAATGATATGAAAGTGCTGCCTACGCTTGCTGACCTCGTCAACTTGCCTGACTGGATATTATGCGACGCCGATATGGTGAACGATATCGCGGCAGTCACGACGCTGCTCCATTTTCGCCCTGCCATTGACCGCGAACTATCGGGAACACGGTTACGAGCGATTTGTGAATGCGTTGGCGAGGGCAATTATGACCTCGCCTGTGAAGCACCAATACCAGCAACCGAACTCATCGCCGATAATGAAACGAAGCTGCCAACACCCGATCAATTAAATGCGGTTGGGCGGGCAATGCTCAATCAAGCGCTACCAATTACAATGGTTGCCACCGTCAGCGAAGCCAGCGGGGACTCCAAAATGAAGGCATTGTCGAATATTGCGACCGCGCTCGTTCTTGCCCGCAAGACTGCATCAATGGAACAGCCCGCATGACTTACCATATTTTCAAGACAGGCGATCACGCCGCGATTGGCGCGGCCACACCGCTGATCAAGGCAAGCGAGCGATCTGAATTTACCAGCGCAGTTGCGCTGCTTCAGGCAATTACTGCGCTTCGCATTGACGCAGAAACCCAAGCTAAGCGACGCTCCGAAACTGGATATCAAGAGGGCATGGCTCGGGGATATGCCGAGGCGCAGGAACAGGTTGCAAAGCTTATCGAAGATATGGCCATGCGTTTTGAAGCCATTTGTGAGGAACGGCGCGCCGATGTTGCCGATGCGGCACTTGCGGCGACCAAAGCCATTATTGGTACGCTTGATAATGTTGATGTTGCCAAACGGCTGGTCAATCAGGCGCTTGTTCGGATTGACAATGGTGGCGCGCTCACAATCGAAGTTGCACCATCGATGCAGGCGCAAATTGCAGCGCATGTTGCCCATCTTGCCCATGTAAAAGTGGAGGCGGTGGAAGGACTCGGCCCGCTTGATTGTGTATTCCAAACCAAAACAGGTCGGATACTTGCAGGGCTTGATCTGCAAATCGCCGCGCTGGGTGACCGGTGGGGCGTTAATCATGCGCCTCAAGAACCGGCACTGGCATGAACGCGCAGGGTGACCGCATCTCACTGATCCGGGCGCTTGACCGCGCGCCGATGTTTGAACAGCGCGGTCGCTTGATAGGCGCACTTGGCACGACTTTACGGGTATCGGGTGTCAAGGCACGCATTGGCGACAGTATCGAGATTGTTGATCCCGATAGCGATTTTTCGCTCTGGGCGGAGGTTGTTGGGCTGAGCGGAGATGACGCAATCCTGACCCCGCTTGGTGAAATTCGCGGGTTATCTACCGGCAGCGAAGTCATCCTGCGCAGTGGTGAGGATTGCATCCCTTACGGAACGCATATGCTTGGCCGCGTCGTTGATGCGCGGATGCAACCGATTGACGGCCTCGGCCCGTTCAGGCGTCAGCCCGAACGCTCGATCCAGGCCGATGCGCCCAATCCGATGAGCCGTCGCCCGGTTGATACCATATTGGAAACTGGAATCCGTGCGATTGACGGTCTTATGACGATTGGCGTTGGCCAGCGTATCGGCGTTTTTGCAGCGGCTGGCGGCGGCAAGAGCAGCCTGATGGCGATGCTCGCGCGCCAAGCGAAGGCTGACGCCATCGTCATAGCCATGATCGGCGAACGCGGTCGTGAAGTGCGTGATTTTGTTGAGCAAGTCCTTGGGCCGGAAGGGCTGGCACGCTCACTCGTCGTTGTCGCAACCTCGGATCGCCCTGCGATGGAACGTGTGCGCGCCGCCCAAGTCGCCACCGCCTTCGCCGAAGGATTACGCGCAGAAGGGCAGCATGTTCTGCTGCTGATGGACAGCGTCACCCGCTATGCCCGGGCGCTGCGTGAAATTGGTCTTGCGGCGGGCGAGCCTGCGGTACGACGCGGCTTCCCACCATCGGTCTTTGCCGAATTACCGCGATTGTTTGAACGCACAGGCACATCGTCAGTTGGTGCGATTACTGGCGTTTATACGGTGCTGCTTGAAGAGGAAGAGGGTGACCCGATTGGTGAGGAGGTTCGCTCACTTCTTGATGGCCATATCCATCTTTCGCGCAAACTCGGCGAACAAGGCCATTATCCGGCAATCGACGTCCTCAATAGCCTCTCGCGTTTGCACAGCCATTTGGCCCCAGCGGCTCAAGTCCGCGCGTCATCCAAGTTCCGTGCGATGATGGCCAAGCTCAAGGATATTGAACTGTTGGTGCAGCTCGGCGAATATCAGCAGGGGCAGGATAGCCTCGCCGATTATGCGCTCGAAAACCGCGATGCGATCAATAGCTACCTTCGCCAAGGCCAGAATGAGCCATCGTTGCTGTCAAATACAACCGCCGTTTTACGGTCGATAGGCGGTGAATATGGCGACTAGGCTTCAGGTCAAACAGCTTGGCTTCGTGATTGACATCCGCGAAACGCGGCTTCAGCGGTTGCTGACTGAGGCGATTGTGGCATTGGAAGTGGCTGAGGCTGAGCTTGAAACGGCTGGCAAGATACTCACCCAACGCAGACATGACGCCGCAAATGCAGATATTGATTTCGCACGGAAACCTGAAAGCGAGATGATCCGCATTTGGCGCGACGTGTGTTTGCAGCGCCTCGCCGCCGCCGAAACCACCGATGAAATGGCACATATCGAACGCGACGATGCCGAGGCACGGCTGATCAAAGCGCGCAATGAAGTGCTGCGGATTAAGGAACGCGGGGACAGGATCGCTGACCTCGGCAAAACCTTGCGCCGCGTGGAAACACGCCAAAAAGAGGCGCGGATTGAAGATGAAAACCCGGTGGTCACGGCAATATTTTGATGCTGGAAGGCAGTGAATAATCATGCAGAGCAACCCAAGCCAGAATAGCCCGAGCCGCAGCCTCAATCCGCAGGGCACGAAAATTGTGCCTGCTGTGCCTCTCAATCCACCCCCGGTTGAGGCGCGCGATGCCAGCAAAACGCGGCTAATGTTTGAGCGCACGTTGGAACGCGCGGCCCAGTCAGACACGTTTTCAAACGAGCGGAATTCAGGCTTCGCTGAGCGCAGCATTGATGACCGACCAGAGCGTGACACGCGCGGGGGGAGCGATCAATCGAGTGAGCAGGATGAGGAGCAAAAGGATCGCCCGCTCGGCAGTGATAGTGCGATCAACTCGCGTGCGCCGTTGTTACCCGTCATGGCCGCCGCCTTCACGCCGCTGGTCACTGGCGCTATTCCGCTCCTCAATCAGGAACAGATTGCGACGCTGCAAAAGATGGCGGCGGCAATTGCCGAAGTCGGGAAAGCTGGCATTGATGCCAAGATGACGGTTCAGTTTGGTCAACTAAACGGTGTTGCCGATGCTGCCGTACTTGGCCGCGATGCACGCGGCGCGCTGACGGTTCACCTCATCGGTGCAGCGCCGCATATGACAGCCGCCAACGCGCAGCAATTGCGCGATGATTTGATGCAACGCCTGCTCAAACGCAAACTTAACGTTTCAACCGTCGATTTCCTTGAGCCCGAAACACTCACCGAGGGCGCGGTGAACCGGAAAGGTGCAAAGGGCTAACCCCCTGCCCGCACATAGCCAGTTGACCGATCAATTGCCGAAATTGCCGATTCAACGGTGCGCGCTTCGCCGTGATCGCTAATCCCTTTGGCAATCGCGCTTTCAATCGCAGCAAAGGAATTACTGTGCGGGCGCGCACCAATCAGGCTCGCACTTTCTTGAGCGAATTCATGCAAAGCGCGGGCGATCCTACCCGCATCAGCGCTGTTTCCGCCCATTTGGGTGGAAAGCTCGCTGGCAATCTGATCAATCTGATAGGGATCACTACCACCGCCTGTTGATTGGCGCGATCCAACCTCCCCGGCCAGACGCAGCGCCTTGGCAAGCGCAGACGCAACACGCCCAGCGATTTCAATCAGCGCGCCGCTATGACCATCACCGACCCGGTGGGTATCGCCCAGTTTGACCGCACTGACGGTTTTGCGGCCGAAAGAGATTCCGTTGGTCACAAAGGGCTCCTATCTGATTCACGCGATACAATCACATACACCGGCCTGAGCGCATTAACACTAAGCATATCGCTTAGTTGGTGTAGCGGAAACAAAAAAGGCCGCCAAAATGGCGACCCTTTTTTAACCAAATCGCAAATCTCAGCCCTTTTTGAGCGAAAGCCCGCCGAAACGCTTGTTGAAGCGCGCGACCTGACCGCCTGCATCTAGCAAACGTGAATTGCCGCCTGTCCATGCCGGATGCGCGAGCGGATCAATATCGAGCGTCATCAGATCGCCCTCTTTGCCCCACGTCGAGCGCGTTTCAAACACGGTGCCGTCAGTCATCTGCACCTTGATCATATGGTATTCGGGATGGATATCGGTCTTCATG
>JAYTPB010000031.1:0-6098 GCA_043747445.1 Sphingomonadales bacterium | reverse complement strand
CGGGGGTGGCTGCGGGGCGTTTTCGATCCAGCGCGGCCATTTCGCTTTCTCGCCCGAGGTCATCCATTTGAGCAAATCGCCAAGGCTCTTGCCGCCACTTTGCTGCGGGCCAAAGAAGCGCTTGCCATCAAAATGATCGGAGACCGGGCCGGAATAATAGCGGGACATGGAGCGGGCGTAGCGGCTTCGGGCTTAGTTGGCCATCCGATTTGATCGTACAATCAGCCGCGCGCCGCTAAGGCTCAGGTGATGCTTGTCGAAATGGAGCGGGACGCCGCCCCGGATCACCGCACAATAGCGGGCATTGCAGAGTGTATCGGATGGCTCCCAGATGCGCACACCCAGCGCGCGCCAGCCGGGGTAAAGCGCTCGCAGCCATGCGCTCCGCTCATCGAATTTTGCGCGCGATACGCCCACCCCCTCGGTTGGATCGCCGCGCTGCGTCAGCCGGGCAAGGTGGCGCGGCACATCAAACGGCTGTTGCGGCACTGCGCCAATCAGGATGACGGTGCGGTTCAAGGCGCGCAGTGCGCGGATTGTCGCATCAAGCCGTTGCGGGTTCCCTTCATCACCATAAGCAGGATCAACCCAGAAGCCGGCAAGGATCACGGTGTGCAAATCCTTATCAGCGGCGATCATATCGAGTACCTGCGCGTTAAACGCGTTACATCCCGCCGTTCCATAGCCAAGTATCGGCGGGCAACTGCCGCGCGTCCGCTGGATCAGCGCTTCCCCCCGCTGCATCATATCTTCCGAAATCGCCCACGCCAGCTCAACCCCGTGACTATCCCCCCACAGGATCGTGGTGGGCGGAACGCGCGCGCCGAGCGTACAGAGCGGGCGAGCGCCGCCGATCTCATCAGTGATGCACGCGCCACGAACCGGGCTGACGTCGCTCCGCGCAGCCTCCATCCGCAGCGTTTCGGGCGAAAAGCGCGCGGGCCAACCGTTCGTCATCATCAGCGCGAGCGATGCGGCACAGGCAAGCGTCATACTGACGCCCGTCCAGCGGAAAACCGCGCGGCGATCAAACGCGGACGTGCTGCGGAACGGCCGCTCAACAAACCGCCATGACAGCAGCGCCGCGATGAATGACGCGCTGATCACAGCCACGCTCACCCACCCCGCAAGCCGCGTGTCGGTCACATATTCAGTGAACACGATTAGCGGCCAGTGCCACAAATACAGCGAGTAAGAGATCAAACCGATCCCAACCATCGGCCTAGTTTCGAGCAGACGGCCCGTAAATGTCTTCGGGGCGCACAGGATCAGCGCCGCCGCGCCAAGCACGGGAAACAGCGCATTCACGCCGGGAAATACCGTCGTCTTGTCAAAGCTAAGCGCGGCATAGGCAATCGCCGCCAGCCCGGCAAAGGCCAACCCCTCACGCATCCAACGCGGCCTGATCACCGGGAATGCGCCCACCGCGATGAGCGCCCCGATGAACAACTCCCACGCGCGCGGGGGCAGCAGGTAAAACGCAAAGCCCGATCCGCTCGCCTGCGTCGCGACCGCAAGCGCGAAGGAGGCGAGTGTGATCGCGACCAAAATCGCCGTCCGCCGCGCGGGCATAAAGCGCGCAATCAAGATCAGCAGGATCGGAAAGCCAAGATAGAACTGCTCCTCCACTGCGAGCGACCACGTGTGGAGCAGCGGCACCGTTTCCGCGCTGCCCGCGAAATATCCGGTCTCAAGGAAAAAACCGATGTTGGACACAAACAGCGTCGTCAGCAGCGCCGATTGCGGTAGCTTGGCAAAATCACCGGGAAAGAAAGCATAGCTCGCCACGCACAGCACAAACGCCAGCATTACCATCAACGCCGGGAGTATCCGCCGCGCGCGCCTCTCATAAAAGCCAAGGATCGAAAACCGCCCTGCGTCTACCTCACGCGCGATGATGCCCGTGATCAGAAAGCCCGAGATGACGAAGAAGACGTCAACCCCAATATAACCGCCGGGAAACAACCCAAGCCCCGAATGATAAAAGACCACCGGCAAAATCGCGACTGCGCGCAGGCCGTCGATGTCACGGCGATAGGCAGGCGTAGGAACAGAGTGCGAGCGAGACATCAAGCGCGGGTAGCGCGTTTGCCGGGGCGGGGGAAGGGTAGCGATAAAAAGGATAGTTTTTCTCCTTTTTAAGGTGTATTCAATGCAAGATGTTTGAATATGATCCTGACAAGAGCGCCGTTAATCTGGCGAAGCATGGGATAAATTTTGAGCAGGCACAGGATTTGTGGGCTGATGATCGGCGATTGATCATTGCCACGCATCCGGGGCAAAATGGTGAGATGCGGGCGCTAGTGGTTGCGATGATCGCGGAAAGATTATGGTCTGCCGTGATAACCGCGCGCGGTGAAGCGATCAGAATCATCTCGGTGCGCAGAGCGCGCGATGACGAAAAGGAGCTTTATTATGGCCAAGATGATTGATGTCGAAGCGTTTGACCGCAAGTTTGATGCCGGGGAATCGGTGATCGACTATCTCGATCTCGCAACCGCACGCCGCCCCGGCCTAGCCTCAAAACGCGTCAATCTTGATATGCCACAGGCAATGGTAAGCCAGCTTGACACCCACGCCCGCAAACGCGGCGTCACTCGCCAAGCACTTATTAAAATGTGGCTCGCGGATCGCCTTGAGGCGGTGGGGTGAGCATTGGCAAAATCACATCAGTCTCCGTCACTGGGCCAAGCACCCTCCACCTGCAATGGGATGACGGGCGGTGCGGACAGATTGATCTTTCGGCGATCATTGCCGCGCACCCCGCACTTGGCAGCTTAACGAGCGCAGACGTTTTTGCAGGCGTGGCCATTTCCTCCGATGGCTGGTCGCTTGAATGGCTGGGTGAGCTTGATTTCAGCAGCCCGCAGTTGTGCCGCTGGGCCGATGAGCAAGCGGGCGAAACGATGCCCGCCGTTGCCTTCCGCAACTGGATTGAAGCGCACACGATGACCCTAGACGCCGCCGCCGCCGCGCTTGGCCTTTCACGCCGGACAATAGCCTATTATCTGTCGGGCGAGCAGCCCGTGCCCAAAACGGTAATGCTGGCAACGCTGGGATATGAGCGGATGCGGGCGGCTTGAGGGGCTCGTTTCAACGAGTGAGGTGACCGCTTCCACCCCGCAAAAAAATATCGAAGGCGTAACAGAACCCGACGTCTATTACTGCGGTGCAGTGAAGCGGTAATAGGTTCCTCGCTGTGTTGGCTGACGCTTTAGCCATGTTCGCGTATCAGGCTGTGATCCAGCAAAAATGCGCTGAATATCGCGAAGCAGTGCGGGTTCATCGCCGTAGGCGGAATGGCCAAGAAAATTCGTATCGACATTTGACGCGTCCACCGTTGTCATGCCGGATATGATGGGAACCTGCCCCCCCGCATCGCCGAGTGCATAGCTTCCGTTGAACTTTTTGGAGGCAACCAGAGCGAGATCTTTGTTGCTGACATAAGAGGTGACCGACTGCGCCATGCGCCCCAAGTTGGGTGCAACATCATCAAGAAAAATCTGGCGATCAATGTCGGGCGACGCAAGAATAAGCGCACCTATTTTGGTTTTAAGATCGGGGCGGGTAGCCGCCAATTCAGATAGCGCCAGCGAAACTCCGCGCGTCCCCATGCTGTGCGCAACGATATAGAGCCGATCAGGTTTTGAACGATCAATGATGTTGGTAATAAAGTCTTTGAGTGGACGCTTTGATTGATCCATCGCGGTTTTGGCATAGGGATAAACCGCCCCGGCAGGCCAACTGAAAAGGAAAGTTGCTCCCTTAAAACCGATGTCATGCGAAACTTGTGCAGCCCGAAACAGCGCATCATCAAAAGGCACATTGAAACCATGGACGAATAGAAATGCCGCCCGTTCCGGCGCGCCTGATGCGGCTTTAATGCGGACGAGATCACTACCGGCTCTGGTGAAAAAATCTGGCCCACTAAGAATGCGAATTTGCGATATGGTGAAAAAGCGAGATTTGTCCTCGGGCATCTCCCAAGGTTTGTACCAAACGGGGCGCGCTATGCTGCCGACCAATCGATCTTTTGGGATAGAAACCGAAGCGGTGCCATATTGCATCGCCGCGCGCGGCCCAACAAACGACCCATAATTTTTGCTGTTAATGCGTTGCCGATTGGTGCCGAAAAATACCGATACAAGGTCATAATCTGCTTCAACTTGAGGAATCGGATACGGAGACGGCGGCGGAGGAGGAGGAGGCGGCGGAGGAGGTGGTGGTGGTGGAGGTGGTGGCGGAGGTGGAACTTCCATGCTTGAGCGCGAGCAGGAACTTACTGTGATATTGGTGATCAGGGCCAGAAAAATAGCCACGATAAATTTGAAATATGGCTGGCGCATACAGTCACCCCAAGTTGGTTGCACATAACGACCAGATCAATTTTATGATCAGTCATAGACGACCATAGTCTCACTTTTGAGTCAATGCCCCTCTCCGCACCCAATTCCCGATGATCCCCTCACACCAAGCCACAAAGATAATAAAGGTCGCGCCCCTCACTCGGGCCAATTCCTTGCAGCGTGGATAACACTCAGGATGCGCACACTGTCTTCGACGACTTCGTAGATCAGGCGGTAATTGGGGTGCACTGTCAATTCGCGGATGTCGGCCAATATGCCGGGGCGACCGATGTAGGGGAAGCGTTGCAGGCTGATTGCGCGTTCCATGAACAGTTCGTCGAGTTCAAGTGCTGCGACTGGATTGTCGGCCGCGATATAGGTCATGATCTCGCCGCGTTCATCTCGTGCGTGGTCAGACCAGACGAGTTTCACGCGGCTTCATCGAGCGCGATTTGCGCGCGGAGTTCGGCGCGGCGTTCTGCAAAATGGGCCTCGACTTCCTCATGCGTATAAAAATTGCCCGCCGCGATGCTCGCGCGTGATTTTTCGACCTTGCGCGTCAACCATTCAATATATTCGGGCGTTGGTGGGGTTTCTTCGGCGACGTAATTACGCATCATTTCGCGCAAAATTTGCGCCGCTGTGCGGTCTTTGGCTTTGGCAAGCTTGGTGAATTCGCCTTTGAGTGCTTCATCAACGCGGAAGGTGAAAGTCGATTCAGTCATGAGAGTGGCTCCGCTGTGTTTGTTGCGCAGTGCCTTGTAACACAATTGAAATTGCTTTCCTACTTCTCAATCCTCTGCCACTTTCCCGGTAATGGATAAAACGGTGCATACCCCTTCCACTCCCTCCACCCGTCCCGCAATGGGGCTGTGGATGGCGCTCGCGCTCGTCATGGGGAGCATGATCGGGTCAGGCGTGTTTCTGCTTCCCGCGAGCCTTGCGCCGCTGGGGTGGAATTCGGTGTTTGGCTGGATCGTCACGATTTCGGGGACGCTCTGCATGGCGGGGGTGTTTGCCTCGCTTGCCCGCGCATTTCCGGCAGCGGGCGGGCCTTATGCTTACACGCGGATTGCGTTCGGGCCAGTGGCGGCGGTTGCGGTCGCCTGGGCGTACTGGATTTCGCTGTGGGTGGGCAACGCCGCGATTGCGACGGGCGCGGTCAGCTATCTCAGTCGTTTGTTCCCTGTGATAGGTGTGCAGCCGGGGCTGTCCGCTGTGGTAACAGTGGCGATTGTCTGGCTGTTTGCGTTCATCAACATGCGCGGGGTGGCGCTTGCGGGGCGGGTGCAACTGGTTTCGACGATCATCAAGCTGGTGCCGCTGATCGCGGTGATTGGGCTTGCTGCGTGGGTGGTGATGGGGACGGGTTCGGCGAACATCCGCCCGTTCGAGCCTTCCGAAATTAGCCTCGCGAGCATCACCAGTGCGGCGACGCTCACGCTATGGGCAATGCTCGGGATTGAGGCGGCGACGGTGCCAGCCGACAAGGTATTGAACCCTGAAAAAACCATTCCGCGTGCGACGTTGATTGGGGCGGGATCGGCGGGGTTGCTCTATTTGATCGTCTGTTCAGCGGTTGTCCTGATGCTGCCCGCCGCTCTGGTTGCCGGATCGGACGCGCCCTTTGCTGATTTTGTTGAGCGCTATGGTGGCGGGGTTGGCGCGGGAACTTTGATCGCGGCGTTTGGGGCGATATCCGCGCTTGGCGCGCTCAATGGCTGGGTCATGTTGCAGGCCGAAATCCCCGCC
>JAYTPB010000030.1:0-52619 GCA_043747445.1 Sphingomonadales bacterium | reverse complement strand
CAGATAATGGCGCGAGTGACGGGACTCGAACCCGCGACCTTCGGCGTGACAGGCCGACGCTCTAACCAACTGAGCTACACCCGCGTGGATGTGGAACCGCGCTGTTAGGCGAGGCAGTTTTGCGTGTCAAGGCACAGACGCTAGGTTGTGACCGCAAAATCAAAAACATAAGAATAACGGCACGTTGCATGTCAATTTTTGACGTCACGCCTTCATACATGTCCTATCCTTCATCAACGAAAACGCCCTAAAGCATCGTTTGCGGCCCCGGCATGACGCCAGTTTTTTGACGTCTTTTAACCTTTTGTTTCCACCTTCTGGTGCAATGCGACCCTATCGAATTGTAATTTTACGGGGTGAGTATGGAACAGGGGACACATTGGTCGATCGTCAACGTACGACTTTCACGGGTCGTACCGTTGATCATTGCCAGCGCAACCATAGGATTTGCGACACCTGCCATGGCGGTTGGCACAGCGGCTGGCACGACGATCAGCAACACCGCGACGGCGTCTTACACTGATCCGGGCGGCAATCCGGTATCAGTGCCATCGAACAAGGTTGATATCGTCGTTGACGAGCTGCTTGATGTCACGGTCGCGACTGCCGACGCTGGCGATATTGTCGTCACGCCGGGTTCGACCAATCAGGTACTCAGCTTCAATGTCACCAACACAGGCAATGGCAGCGAAGCTTTCCGCCTGACCCCAACATCAACCGTCGGCGGCGATCAGTTTGACCCGACGACGACATCGGTTGTCCTCGATACCAACGGGAACGGCGTTTATGATGCCGGGGTTGATACGGTTTATACGCCGGGTGCGAATGATCCCGTACTCGCGCCCGATGCGTCGATCCGTGTGTTCGTGCTTTCATCAATCCCAGCAGGCCGAATTGATACTGATCGCGGCATCGTTGAACTTACTGCCGCCGCAACCACGGGAACGGGCGCACCCGGAACGACATTTGCTGGCCAAGGCCAGGGCGGCGGCAATGCTGTTGTCGGCTCAACCGGCGCTGATGGCACCGATCGTGGACGATATATCGTTCAGAATGCAACGATTACTTTTGTCAAAAGCGCAAGCGTTGCCGATCCGTTTGGCGGAACTACGTCGGTTCCAGGGTCAATCATCACTTATACGCTGATCGCGACGATTTCGGGGTCAGGAACGCTCACAAACGCAGCAATCGGCGATCCCATTCCGGCAGGAACGACCTACCAAATCGGCTCAATCACGTTGGAAGGCAGCCCGCTAACCGATGCGGCTGATGGCGACACCGGCAACTTCGCCGCAAACAGCATTAGTGTGGGGCTTGGCAGCGTAACCGGCGGGCAAACCCGCACCGTTACCTTCCGAACCCGCATAAATTGAGGGGTGTGACGATGATCAAGCTCCTTCTCGCGATTGCTGCGCTGCTTGCACCAAGTGCTGTGTTTGCGGCGGATTCGGTTGCACTTTCAAGCATGGTGTTCGTCGAAAAAACGATTGCCGATGGTGACGGTAAAGCCAAAATCACGCTCCACGAACCCAAGGTTGTGACGCCGGGTGATCGCCTAATCTTCATATTAAATTACCAGAATCGGGGCTTGGCAGCGGCCAATAACTTCGTCGTGACCAACCCGTTGCCAAGCGCTGTCGCCTATGAAGGCACCGCAGACGCATCGGCCGAGGTTTCAATCGATGGTGGCAAAATCTGGGGCGCGCTTGCCGCGCTCAAGGTTGCTGACGGCCCGAGCCGATGGCGAAGCGCACGGCCCGAAGATGTCACTCATGTCCGCTGGATAATGAAACAAGCCATCCCTGCAGGAGCGCAGGGCAAACTCAGTTTTCGCGGGATTGTCCGCTGAAAAATCCCCCCGCCATTTGGTGCCAGCGGGACTGTTAACCGGCACTAACGAAAAGGAACGAGGCCATAATGACTAAGACACTCAAACGCATCGCGATGGCGACGGGCGTTTCGGTCGTCGCGCTGGGGGCAACACCGGCGTTTGCGACGGGAACCACCGCTGGTAGCACGATCAATAATACCGCATCCGTCAACTATCAGGTTGGCGGCGTTTCACAGACCGCAATCAACGCAAGCAATAGCTTCGTTGTTGACCGCAAGATTGATCTTGTCGTTGCCGAAGTCGGCAATGCAACTACGTCAGTTGCACCGGGTTCAACCGCGCAGGTAACGACATTTACTGTGCGCAACACGTCCAACGCGCCGCTTGATCTTGGTCTTGCGCTTACGCAGCAAACTGGCGGAACAGCCGCACACGGCGGCACTGACAACTTTGATGTCACTGCGCCAAGCCTGTTTGTCGATACAAACGGCAACGGCAGCTATGACGCTGGCACCGATACTGCGGTCACGTTCCTTGACGAAATCGCAGCAGACACGCAGCGTACCGTCTTTGTCGTGGCAAATATTCCAATCGCACGGGTCAACGGCGATGTGGCAGGCGTCCGCCTGACCGCGCAAGCATTTGAAGCGGGCACTGCGGCAACGCAAGGCGCGCTTGTCACGCAGACTGCGGGCGCCAACACTGCTGGTGTTGACACCGTCTTTGCCGATGCGGCTGGCGTGACCGACACCGCATCCGACGGTCGCCATAGCGATGATGATGATTATACGGTTGCTTCAGCGGTTCTGACTGTTGCCAAGCAAAGCCGCGTAATTTCGGATCCGATCAACGGAACAACCAATCCGAAGTTCATCCCCGGTGCACTTGTTGAATATTGCATTGTCGTCAGCAATGCGGCCACAGGATCGCCTGCGACAAGCGTTGGAATAAGCGATCCACTGCCTGCGCAGACGACTTATGAAACCGCGTATGGCATCTTCGTTGGCGGCACTTACACCGGCACACCGGGTACGGGCACCTGCAACCTTGATGGCACTGCCGGGGGCGCATTTGCCACTGGCACCGTTAGCGGCACACTTGGAACGATTGCTGCCGGGGCCACCCGCACGCTCTATTTCCAAGTGCGGATCAACTAGGCGCATGGACAGGCCGTCGGGCGCTTCAGGGGCACCCGGCGGCTTCTCCGCTTTTTTTATGACTAGCGTTGTAAACCATATTTCAGCCCGATTAATGGGTTTTGCGGCGGCACTATTATGTGCAACGCCGGTGGTTAGCCACGCACAGACGATTTCAAACGTCGCGAATTTTCAGTGGGATGCAGGCGGCAGCCGCGTTTCACGCCCTTCAAACCGGGTTGATATTGAGGTAGCGCGCCCCGCGCCGCTCCCGCCTTCACTGGTGACATATCAGCTTGGTCGTTCGCCCAATCCCGAACGCTTTGCCGTTCCCACCACGCAGTGCCACGGCAGCGGCGGCAGTATTGCCCCCGTCACGCTTGAAGGCGTGTTTGCCGGAACCCCGCTTTCACCCGCCGCGCTTGATCGCTCAACGCAGATTCGCGCTGGTGAGCCATTGGTGGTTGCACTGACATCGCAAAGTGATAACCGAAATGGTTCAATAGTTGAAACCATTATGGTTAGATTGGAAACGCCTAGTGGTGACTCCGAAACGCTACAACTCTCCGAAAGCGGCGAGAATACGGGCGTGTTCATTGGCATCATCCGCACCGCAGCACAGCCGTTGGTGCCAGTACGCGGTGACTGCGTCCTCACGGTCAAGCCCGGTGATAGCCTGATCCTGAGCGGTGTGCGCGCGAGCGACGGCGCAATGATCGCCGCTTCGCCGGTCAACGTCTTGATCGATCCATTTGGTATCGTTTTCGATTCAGCCGACGGCGCGCCGATTCCCGGTGCCCGCGTGACCCTGATCGACGTTGCAACGGGCCAGCCTGCCGATGTTTTCGGTGATGACGGCGTCGCGCGTTTCCCGTCGTCTATCGTAACAGGTTCAACCGTGACTGACAGCAACGGCACGGTTTACGCCTTCCCTCCCGGCGATTACCGCTTTCCATTTGCACGCGCTGGCACATACCGCTTGCTGGTTGAACCGCCTGCGCCGTTCACCGTGCCGTCAACATCAAACGCCTCAAGCCTTGCGGGCCTGCGCCGCCCCGATGGCCCGCCTTACACGATTGTGGCTGGCTCATACGGTGCGCCATTCGTCTTGAATGACCCCGCACCCGTTCGCATCGATATTCCAGCCGATCAACCCGGCGGCACGCTGTCGATCACCAAGTCCACATCGTCGCCTGTCGTCGTCCCCGGCGATGCGCTGCAATATCAAATTGGCCTTAGGAACGGCAGCGCATCGCGCGCCACTGGCCCAGTGACGGTTACCGATGTGCTTCCGCGCGAAATGCGCTTACGTGCCAATACGGTTAGAATTGACTCGGTTCTGGTTACGGCAACTGTCGCGCCAGATGGTCGTCAGTTTAGCGTCACCGTGCCGCCGCTTGCCGGTAGCGCGTCACGCACCCTCACTTACGTTGCCGAAGTCCGTCCTGATGCCCGCCCCGGCACCGCGATGAACCGGGCGAGCGCACGCGATGATCGCGGTGCGCAAAGCCCAGTCGTCGATGCGGCGGTGCGTATTGCTCGTGACGGGATTAGCGACCGGATGACAATCATTGGTCGGATCACCGATGGCGGCTGCACCGTTGATCCTGATGTCGCCAATGGCATTGCAGGTGTGCGTGTTATGCTTGAGGATGGCAGCTACACCGTTACCGATATTGAGGGCCGCTACCATTTTGAGGGCGTTATTCCCGGACTCCATGTTGTTCAGATGGACGCGTCCACCCTGCCCTCTGGCCAAGTGCCCAGCGATTGCGTGAAAAACGCGCGCAGCGGCGGCAGTGCGATCTCGCGCTTTGTCGAAGGACAAGGCGGCGCGCTCCTCCGCGTGGATTTCCGCAGCACGACCGGCGCAAACACAGCGCGCCCCGTGGCTGAGCAGGTCAAGCGCCCCGCCCCCGCCTCCGATCCGGTAGCTGCAGGCGCTGAGCGTGATTGGTTTGCCGATCAATCGCCCGAAATCAAATGGCTGTTTCCAGAAGCCGATCACAACCCGCGCACCAAAGCAGTGCGCGTTGCGATCAAGCATTTGGCGAGCCAAACCGTTACGCTGCTCGCCGATGGCAAACCGGTCAGCCCGCTTGCATTTGATGGCGCGCGCAAGAACGGCCTTGAAACGATGGCGGTCAGCATCTGGCGCTCAATCCCGCTGAATGAGCGCGATACGCTGCTTACTGCCGAAGTGCGCAATGCAGATGGCACGATTGCCGAAACATTGAAGCGCACCGTCCATTATGCCAACAGCGCGCTGCGTGCCGAATTCCTGCCTGCGCAGTCAATCCTGATTGCCGACGGTGTTACGCGCCCAGTGATCGCCGTGCGGATGACTGACCGTGACGGCCGCCCCGTGCATCACGGGCTGGTTGGCGATTTTGAAGTCCCCGCCCCATATTCGCCCGCCATCGAAGCCGATACGCAGGCCGCGCGTCAGCTTTCGGGCCTCGAACGCGCCCGCCCCGTTTGGCACGTTACTGGCGAAGACGGTATCGCTTATATTGAGCTTGAGCCGACCACAGCATCGGGCGGGCTTCAAATCACCTTCCCATTCCGCGATGCCGACACCACGCGCAGCCAGCGGATTCAAACATGGCTTACACCGGGCAATCGCCCGTGGACCATCGTTGGCTTTGCCGCTGGCACCGTCGGCTTCAACAAACTTGACGCGCGCATCGAGAAACTCGGCGAAAATGGCGGCCATACCTACAGCGATGCAAGGCTTGCACTCTATGCAAAAGGCCGTGTCAAGGGCAAATGGCTACTGACGCTTGCTTATGACAGTGACAAAGAGCGCGATGACACCCGCTTTGGCGGCGTGATTGATCCAGCATCCTATTACACCATCTATGCCGATCGCAGCGAACGTCGTTACGATGCCGCCAGCGTGCGCAAGCTATATCTCCGGCTGGAGCGGCCGCAATTTTACGCGCTGTTCGGCGATTATGAAACCGGCATCAATGAGCCGCAACTGACGCGTTACCAACGTGCGTTCAACGGCGTGAAGGCCGAATATGGCAATGAGCGCGTTTCAGCGACGGCCTTTGCCGCCGATACACCGTTCCGCCACGTCCGTCAGGAAATTCAGGGCAATGGCCTGACTGGCCCCTATGCACTCAATTCGCGTGACATCTTGCCGAATAGCGAGCGCGTCGTGATCGAAGTGCGTGATCGCCTGCGTTCGAACCGTATTGTTGAAAGCCGTGTGCTCGTCCGCAATATTGATTATGACATTGATTATATCGCGGGAACACTACGTTTCCGTGAGCCAATCCTGAGCCGTTCGAGCCTGCTTGATCCGCAGTTCATCGTCGTCGATTATGATGTAGACGGCGTCGGCGCGCGCGTCACCAATGCGGGTGGCCGGGCGACCGTATCCAACAAATCAAAGACGCTCACCATTGGCGGCACCGCGATCCATGATGAAACTGATCGCGCAACGACCAATATGGGCGGCGTTGATCTGCGCTTTACGCCGAACGCCAGCACCGAAATTCGCGCCGAAATCGCGGTAAGCGACGCAAATGCGAAGGCAGGCAGTGGCCTCACCGATACGGGCCGCAATGTCGCGTGGTTGGTTGAGGCCGAACATCACGGCAAAAAATTCGATGCGCTTGCCTATGCACGCCAGCAGGATGCGGGCTTTGGCGTTGGCCAGAACAACCTTTCCGAAAACGGCACGCGCAAATACGGCGTTGAAGGCCGCGTCCGCGTTACGCCTGAACTGTCGCTCGTTGGCAGCGCTTATCAAGAAGATTATCTGAACAGCGATGCCCGCCGTCAGGCTGGCCGTGCGCTCGTTGAATATCGCGGCAGAGCGCTTGATCTGCGCGCTGGGCTTACTGTTGCCAATGACCGCCTAACGAACGGCGACACCGCCAGTTCAACCATTGCTCAGTTCGGGGCGACGAAGAAACTGTTCAACAACAAGCTTGAGCTTGACGCGCAGACCGAATTGCCAATCGGCGGCAAAGACGAAAGCATTGATTTCCCCGCCCGTCACAAAATCGGCGCACGTCTGGCAGTCACCAATGATGTCTCGCTTGTCGCGGGTTATGAAATTGCTGACGGGGAAAAGGTTGATGCCCGCACCGCCCGGATCGGCTTTGACATTAAGCCCTGGGCCGGTGGACGCTTCGTTGCCAGCGCCAATCAACAGCAGACCAATGAGTTTGGCCCGCGCAGCTTCGCCGCTTACGGCCTGTCGCAATCACTTCCGGTCAGCACTAAGGTAACCGTTGATTTCAGCCTTGAGGGCAACAAAACCCTGCGCGGGATTGACGCGGCGCGCGTACTCAACACTGCACAGCCCGTAGCATCGGGCGGATTTATCGGCACTGACGGCGTTCTCACCGAAGATTTCACCGCGATTACAACCGGCGCAACCTATCGCGGCGCAGATTGGAGCGTTACCGGACGTGCTGAATACCGCGATGGCAGCATTTCAAACCGCTACGGCCTGACCGCTGCTGCGCTTCGCCAAATTGGTGAGGGCCGCGCGTTTGGCGGCGCACTTAGCTACTTCCGTGCGAACCAAAACGGTGGGCCGAGCACTGAAACCACCAACATCGCGCTTAGCTGGGCCAACCGCCCCGATGATAGCCGCTTTGCCTTCCTCGAAAAGCTTGAGCTGCGCGAAGACCGCGTGCGCGGTGCAGTGTTCGGACAGGCTGGCCCGATTGGCGGCGCGCCGCTCACCGTATCAGGCGATGTCACGTCAAAGCGCGTCATCAACAGCTTTAGCCTCAACTGGTCACCAACAAGCCGCAAGGGCAGCGAATATCTCGGCCGTAGTGAGCTTTCGGCCTTCATTGGCACGCGCTATGTGTTTGACCGGTTTGGCGCAGATGATCTTAAAGGCCTGAGCAATGTCATCGGCGCGGATATCCGTTTCGATCTTGGCAAGCGGCTTGATCTCGGGCTTTCGGGCACAGTCCGGCAAAACCCTGGCGGCCGCGCAATCTCATACTCCGGCGGGCCGAGCTTAAGCATCTCGCCGATCAAAAACAGCTATATCACCGTTGGTTATAACGTGGTTGGCTTCGAAGATCGCGATTTCCAAGACAGCCGCTACACTCGCAGCGGGCCTTATGTCACGCTCCGCCTGAAATTTGATCAGGACAGTTTCTCATCACTCGGGCTTGGCCGCAAGTAAACGCGGCGCTATGGGTGATCCGTGATCAGGGTCGCCTCTTACAATATTCGCAAGGCAATCGGCACTGACCGCGTCCGCAAACCCGCACGAATCCTTGAAGTCATTGGCGAAGTCGGCGCGGACATTGTTGCACTTCAAGAAGCAGATCGCCGATTTGGTTCGCGCGTGTCGGCAATTCCACAAGACCTTATCATCCACCATAGCCGTTATCATCCCGTTCCATTTTTAACCAAAACGGATGGTATAGGCTGGCGCGGTAATGCCATATTGGTTGACGATTCAATCCATATTGCTGACCATGATATTATCGACATCCCGTCGCTTGAACCACGCGGCGCGGTGTTTGCTGAGCTTTACCGGGGTGACTGGCGCTTGCGGATTGTTGCGATGCACCTTGATCTATCGGGACTGTTACGGCGACGGCAGTTGCGCACGATTTTTGCCTATCTTAAGCGGCGCAAGCAAGTGATGCCAACGCTGCTGATGGGTGATCTCAACGAATGGTCGCGCAAAGCTGGCGCGCTAAGAGAAATACCCGACAATTTCCGTATCGCCCACAGCGAACCGAGCTTTCACGCACAGCGCCCGATTGCGCAGCTTGACCGGATTATCACTGGCCCCGGCATCACCGTCGAAGCGTCGGGCACACATCATAGCGCCGCCGCGCGGCAAGCCTCGGATCATCTGCCCGTCTGGGCTGATCTGAATTTCGATTGACCCGGCTGTGCTTTATCACACTCCTGACATTATTTCATGCTCAATACTGTTCGGTTCATGTTGCACCCGCTAAAGACGAATAAATGAAGGCATCAGACCTGCGCATTGCCCTCTTCAGCGGCAATTATAACTACATCCGCGATGGGGCCAATCAAGCGCTCAATCGCCTTGTCGGCTCGCTGCTTGAACAGAGTGCGGCGGTGCGCGTGTATTCGCCGACAACAGATACCCCCGCCTTCCCCCCAACGGGCGATTTGGTGAGCATCCCCTCAATCCCCTTCCCTGTGCCGGGGCGCAGCGAATACCGCTTTCCGATCAAGCTCTCAGCGCAAGTGCGTCAGGATATCAACCACTTCCGGCCCAATCTGATCCATGTTTCAAGCCCTGATATCGTCGGGCGGCGCGCGGTCAGCTACGCGCATCAGCACCAGATTCCAGTCGTTGCCTCAATGCACACGCGCTTTGAAACCTATCTACGCTATTATAAAATGGGCTTTCTTGAACCAATAATGGTCGCGGATTTGCGCCGTTTTTACAGGCGGTGTGATGCCATCGTTGCGCCGTCGGAATCGATGGCGGAGGAAATGCGCGCGCAGGGCATGGCCGATCACATCGGCATCTGGTCTCGCGGGATTGACCGCGCGCGTTTCAACCCCGCCCGCCGCGATAACGCATGGCGGCAAAGCCTTGGCATAACAGACGACGACATTGTCATCGGCTTCCTTGGCCGCGTCGTGATGGAAAAAGGGCTTGATGTCTTTTGTAACAGCCTCACGCGGCTCAAAAAACGCGGCGTCGCGCACAAAATACTTATCATCGGCGATGGCCCCGCGCGCGATTGGCTTGCCAAACAATTGCCAGAGGCACGCTTTGTTGGCTTTCAAGAGGGCGAAGCGCTTGGCCGCGCGGTCGCGTCGATGGATGTGCTGTTTAACCCGTCGATCACCGAAACCTTTGGCAACGTAACGCTTGAGGCAATGGCCTGCGCTATTCCCGTCGTCGCGGCGGACGCGACGGGCAGCCGCAGCATCATTGATCACGGCGTCACCGGGCAATTGGTCGCGCCGGGATCGATTGAAGGCTTTGCCGATGCCCTTGAACGCTATTGCACTGACGAAGCCCTACGCCAAACCCACGCCGCCGCAGCGCAAGCCGCAACTGAGCGTTATGACTGGGGCCGGGTCAACCAGGCGCTGATCGATATTTATTTGGGGCTGGTGAAATAATTCAAAAATATGTTGCCTGTGAAGAACGTGTAGTAGTTTCGCGCGAAGACGCGAAGACGCAAAGAGGGTAGGCTTGAAACGTACGCAGCCCTCTAACTTCCCACTTCTTCGCGTCTTCGCGCGAACCAAATTCAGAATGTCGGCTTTGGCGACGCATCCACCTCGACGTGGCTAAATTTCGCGCGCAACCAGTGCAAAACAGCATCAGCGGCTTCAACATTTGGAGGCCCCTCACCCGAAAGCAGCTTGGGATCAGCCGAATAAAAGACTATGCCCCCCGTCAACGGCTCAACCTCAAATTCCAGTTTCATCACACCGTCATCGTAATGAACGCAGTAGCGGTGCGGCATTGAGATGGTGATGGTCATAGTGCTCACTTCAATTTGCCGATCATTTCAAGCGCAGCTTCAAGCGAGGTGCCTTTTGGAATGACAATCTCAGCTCCGCTTCCGCCCCGAACGACGATATCAGTCACTTTGGCATTATTGAGCAGTGCGGGCAACTCCTGTGTCAGGAAAACGCCCCCCGGCCTAGGGCCATTCACAAAAGCCATTACGCGACCTGAGGCTTGTTCGGCGTAGTTCGTTGAGACCTTGCCCCAAATCTCCATTGCCGCATCGCCGTTTACATCTTTAACGGTGCCGTCAAACAGCCTCATGTCATCAAGCTGTTTGCCCCCGGCTGTCGTTTCAAGTGTTATCCGGCCTTCCTTGGCCGCAATTTTCTCGGCTGCCTCACGCGCCCCGCGTCCGGAATAAAATGTCGCGGTGTTTGGCTTGGTAGAAACGTCAAGCGTATCAAGCTTGCTAAGTATTGTGCTGCGGTTCAGTTCGGAAACCGGAATGTCCGACAGCTTCTTCTTCGCCACCCCGAAAAATTCATCAAGCTGCTTTTTCATCCCCTGTATCGCTTCGCGCGCGTCATCGGGAAGTTTTTTGAGTACGCCTTCTGGGATCGCTTTGAGCGCATCATGCACCTTGCGCAGCGCGGGTTCGAGGATTTTGGCGGCCGCTGGATTTTTCGCCGCGAGTTCAACGCCGTTGGCAACAGTCTTGGCCCATTTGCCGAGCTTCCCAAGCTTGGCGAGATCGCCGACATAAGGGATCACCCCAAGCACCGAAAGGCCCGCGCCCAGCCAATCGCCACGCCCAAGCGAGATCAGCGTGTTCGCGCCGTCGGCAAACGGTGTCGGCTCAAATATCCCGACGATATCAAGCCCAATCTGGGTGATATCAAGCGCCAGCGTGCCCGCCGACGGCCCACCGGGGGCTTGGGCAAGCGAGGTACTGCTGGCAAGCTGGCCGCGCTCAACCGGCGTCAACTGCGCATCAATCGCTTGGCTAAGCGCACCCGCCGCAGCCGGGTTTTGCGCAGTGATCGCCGCAAGATCAGCCTTGATCGCGCCAATGTCACGCCGCCCGCCCTGGCTGTTATTCGCGATGATCCCCGCCGCAAGCGACTGTGTATCGGGTGGCCGCGCATTCGACTGTGTTACCGATGAGGACGTCGATGCTGACTGCGTCTGATTTACCATTTCGACTCACCCTGACAATGAACAGGGCTATCTAGCTATGCCGGTATCGCGCCGCTGTCTCTAATCGATTCGATTAGATGGAGGCGATTCTGAAACAGTAGCGTGTGTGAACCAGCCAGAAATTATTTCGCGCAAAGACGCGAAGCCGCAAAGAAGAAAGAAGTTATAGGGCCACGTGCATTTCAAGCGAGCGCTCTTGGCGTCTTCGCGTCTTTGCGCGAACAAAATTCAGCCTCACAACAGGTGATGACGTCTGAAGCTTGGCGTGCCTACATCCGCTCAATCTTTTGCGCAGCTTCATCAATCAACGCCGCTGCATCGTGGATGCTGCTCACACTCGTGCCTTCGCGCGACAGACGGTGGCGCAGGACGCTGTTGAGGTTTTCGAGCGCGCGGGCAATCGGCGTGTGATCAGCACTTTCGCCGTCCGAGCCGAGCCGCCCGAGCCGTTCAAGCAATTGCTCAACCGTCGCATGATTTTCGGCGAGGTTCGCGCTGCCCGCCGCCGTAATGCTGAACTGTTTGCGACTGCCCTCGGCCACAACTTCCTCGATCAGCCCCATTTCGGAAAGCATGGTGAGCGTGGGATAGACGACGCCGGGGCTTGGCGCATAAACACCGCCGCTCAATTCCTCAATCTCGCGGATAAGCTCATAGCCGTGGCGTGGCTGTTGTTCGATCAGGCTCAGCAGGATGAGGCGCAGTGCCGCGCCATCAAATATCCGCCGCCGCGCGCCGCCGCGTCCACGCCCGCCGCCAAAATGCCCCTCATGGTGCGCCCCGTGCCCAAACCGCATTTTCATCCGGTGCATCTTGTGATGATGTCCAAAAAACATAAAATATTCCTTTTGATTCGTTTTTGATAGTCTTAAGATATATCTTAAAATTGGAATGTCAAGGCGCACACCCCGTCGCCCCGTGCTCGACACGGGGCTTGGCTTCTTCTTTCGACCGCCTCCAAAAGAAAAGCCTAACCCCGTGTCGAGCACGGGGCGACGATCCAAGCTAAAGTCATCACGCTCTAACAAACCTCCTCCGCGCCCTCCGCGCCTCCGCGCGAAATAAATCAACAATATCACTCACGATAAGGCTGATTTTGATTCACGCGGAGGCGCTGAGACGCGGAGGAGATTAGAGACGGAGATAAGCAGGCGAGTTTGTTGTAGCTAATCCCCTCTCCCCTCGCGGGAATGACGCTCCCCCCTTGTATCTCCCCCCCGCCTGTTCCATGAACATGCCACCAACACAGGGGCGCAACGCGTGGCGAAATCGGATAGTAACAGCAGCAAGAACCGCCTGTATTACGGTGATAACCTCGATGTGCTGCGTAACAAGATCGCAAGCGAGAGCGTTGATCTTTGCTATATTGATCCGCCGTTCAATTCAAAGCGCAACTATTTCCAGATTTACAATAACCAAGGCGGCGAGGATCGCGCGCAGGCGCAGGCGTTTGTTGATACATGGGAATGGAGCGATGAGGCCGTTGATGGGCTGGCGTGGATTACCGACATCGCACAGTTGCAAAATGGCAAATTGACCGAACAGACCGTTGAGCTGATCAAGGGATTGGAAAAGGTGCTGAAGCGCGGCAGCCTGCTCGCTTACCTGATCCACATGACGCTGCGCATCGTCGAAATCCACCGCGTCCTCAAACCCACGGGCAGCTTCTACCTCCACTGCGATCCCACCGCCTCGCATTATTTGAAGCTGGTGCTTGATGCGGTGTTTTGTGGGCAAGGCGGGGATTTCTTGAATGAGATAATTTGGAAACGAACACACTCGCACGGCGGAGCAAAACGCTATGGGCCGATTCACGATACAATTCTGTATTATTCGAAAGGCGCACAGTTTCGATGGAATGCGCAATTTGCGGAATACAGCGAAAAATATGTCGAGCAGTTTTTCAAGTATGAAGATGAAACCGGACGATATCGCGCAACAATCCTAACCGGCTCTGGCACTCGAAATGGCTCTTCTGGCAAACCTTGGAAGCATTATGACCCTACAAGCGTCGGCAGGCATTGGGCGATTCCCGGCTACATGCGCGACACGATTGGAAAGACCGCGACAGTTCAAGAAGCTCTTGAGAGGCTCGAAAAAATCGGACGTATTGTATGGCCAAACAAGGCCGATGGCGTGCCAAGCTTCAAGCAATATCTGACGGACATGGAGGGCACAGGCCTTCAAGATATATTTGACGATATCAAACCGATTTCGTCCCAAGCCCAAGAACGTCTCGGCTACCCAACCCAAAAACCCGAAGCGCTGATGGAGCGCATCATCAAGGCCTCGTCGAACGAAGGCGATGTCATCCTTGATGCCTATTGCGGTTGCGGCACCACGGTTGCCGTCGCGCAGCGGCTGGAGCGGCAGTGGATCGGGATTGATATCACTTATCAATCAATCGCGCTTATCCTCAAACGCCTTGAAGATAAATATGCCGCCGATTGGCCTGCGGTTGAGGCCAATATCCTGCTCGACGGTGTGCCGCGCGATCTCGCCTCCGCTGTCGCGCTCGCCAACCGCAAGGATGATCGGACGCGCAAGGAATTTGAGAAGTGGATGATCCTCACTTATTCGCGCAACCAAGCGCGGATTAACGAGAAAAAGGGTGCCGACGGCGGCGTTGATGGCACCGCCTATTTCCTCAAAGGCAAGGACGAAAATGGCAAGGCGATCTTCCAAGTCAAATCGGGCAAAACCGGGCGCGGCGACCTCGCCAAGCTTAACTCTGACCGTATCCGCGAAAAGGCCGATTTCGGCATCCTGCTCTGCATGGATTTGCCAACCAAAGCGATGCGCGACGAAATTGCGGCCGCTGGCAAATATCAGCATCCCCTGCTCAACCGCGAGGATGATCGGTTGCAGGTCGTGACGGTGGCGGAGATATTCGCCCCGCATAATAAGCGCCTAGATTTACCAATGGCCCGCGCCGACGCAGTGAAGAGCGCAGCGGCGGTCGGGGATTCGGATAAGCAAGCGAGCTTGCTGTAATACCCCCTCTCCCCTTGAGGGAGAGGGTGGCACGAAGTGCCGGGTGAGGGGCCAGCCGCGTCTGCGGCTGAAAGACAGCGCGCATCGATATGGAAGACCACGCTCGCTCACGCTTCGCTCTGCAACCCCTCACCCTTCCGCCGCTGGCGCGGCTCCCTCCCTCTCCCGCAAGGGGAGAGGGATTGTGTTTAAGCGCTCGCCTTCACAAACCGCTTATCCGCTGCTGCCCAGTTAATCGTCGCCATGAACGCGTCAACATAGGCGGCGGCCTTGCTGCCATAGTCGATGGCATAGGCATGTTCGAACATATCCATCACCATGATTGGTGTGCCGCCGACGAGTGCCATCGTGTGATCATTGGCCCAGCCATTGATCAGTTTCTTATCGCGCTCCATCCAGTTGAGGACGACCCAGCCTGACCCACCGGCAAGTGCTTTGCCCATTGCAGAGAATTCGAGCGCCCATTTGGCGAAGCTGCCGAAATCGCGTTCAATCGCGCTGGCGAGTGGCCGCGATGGCTGGTTTGGCGCGCCGATGCACGAGAAATAAATCTCGTGGAACACCATTGAGTTTTGCGCGATCAACTCCTCGCGCTTGAGGCCATTGACCATGAACCCTGGAGCCTTGGCGAGGTCTAGCTTGCCAAGCTCACCGATGACCGAACCAAGCCGCTTCACCGTGCCAGTGTAGTTATTGCCGTGATGGCTCAGGATCAGTTTTTCGGACATGCCTGTGATCGTCTTTGGATCAAAAGGCAGGGGGACTGGATTATAGATCGACGCTGGAGCCGCTGGCGCGCTGCCAACGACCACAGACTGCGCGCCAGCCATCGCAGGGGCAAGCGCGGCGGCGGTGACGGCGGCACCAAGCATCTGGCGGCGATCAAGCGAAAATTCGGTCATGGGCTGTTCCTTCTGAAGCGACGTGGCTCGTTTTACACGAGCGGCAGTGCCGTGCCAACGCATATCTGGCTATGTTTCTTTGCACATCTATGGCAGCGGTTGAGCATTGAGGGACGAATTTATGATTGACGCAAAAAACGCAACCGCTGACTGGCCGCAGCGGAGCTGGGCGCTTGCTGTAACGGGCGCAGCGATTGGGCTGCTGGTGCATCTTTTGTCAGATGGCGGCAGCACCAAAGAGGCTTGGCGCATAGCGCTTGCGATTGGCTTGATCGTTACGGGCGTTGCCATCGCATTTGTGGTTGAGCGCGGGCGGATCATCCCCAGCGCGGTTTTTGCCGGAGTCGCCGCGCTCATTATGGGCTTTACGGCGTATTGGAACGGTGGCCCTGAGGGCTGGAGCAATTGGGAGGGGTGGCGGCTCGCGTGTGCCGCGCTCACGGTTGCGATTGCAGCCCCTTTGTTTCAGGCATGGGGCGATGCCGGGATGCCGCGCCCGCCGCGCTTGGCGCAGCTTTCCTATCCGAACCAACATGACCGGGCGTGGATGAATGTTGTTCTGTGGTTCGCGTGTTGGCTGTTCACAGGGATCTTCTGGCTGCTCATCTATCTCATCGGGCAGCTTTTTGCGCTGATCGGGATTGATGCCATTAAGGATTTGATGGGGCAAAGCTGGTTTGGCATGAGCCTAACTGGCGCGGCTTTTGGCGCGGCGGCTGGCCTAATGCGTGACCGCGAGAAAATATTGATAACCCTTCAAACGGTGGTGCGGCGGGTGCTATCGGTGCTTGCGCCAATCCTTGGCGTGGCGCTGGTGCTGTTCTTGGCGTCAATGCTGGTGACAGGGCTTTCGCCGTTATGGGAGGCAACCAAATCAACGACGCCAATCGTCATTTCAGCAGCGATTGTTGCGATCATCCTCGCCAACGCAGCGATTGGCGATTCGACAGATGATGAGGCAAAAATGCCGCTGATCCGTTGGGGAACGGTGGCGCTTGGCGTGACGCTGCTACCGCTTGGGATCATCGCTGCGATTTCGACGGGGCTGCGGATCAACCAATATGGTCTTACGCCTGATCGGCTGTGGGCGGTTGTTTTTGGCGGTATCTCTTGTGCTTACGGCGTTGCTTATCTGGTGGTGCTGGTTCGCAAGCGGGCCGGTTGGATGGCCGATATCCGCCCGGCCAATGTGCAGCTTGCGATTGGGCTTTGCGCGCTTGCGTTTGTGCTTGCGATGCCGATCATCAATTTTGGTGCATGGTCAACCGCGAGCCAGCTTGCGCGGCTTGAGTCTGGCAAAGTGACAGCGGAGAAGTTTGACTGGACGGCAATGCGCTTTGATTTCGGCGCGTCAGGACAGGCGGCAGTTCAGCGCCTCGCCAAATCAGGCAAGACACCCGCGATTAAGACGGCTGCGGCGAAGACGCTCAAGTTGGAAAGTCGTTGGTTAGTCGGTTATGATATGGAGGTCGCCACCCGAGCCGAGCAGTACCTAAAACGCGTGAAGATATTGCCAGTCGCGGTTCCAATCCCTGATGAGTTAGTTACCGCAATTGCAAGGGGCAATGATTGCAACAATTCAACTCAGTGCATCCTTCTATATGATGCAGGCGCGAGTGAGGCGATGCAGATCGTCCAGTCGTCGTGCGAGACATGCAATGCTTTCACTATTCGCTATGTCTTACGTGATGGCGTCTGGTTTTCTGAAATCGACTCACCTGGTGGTGGAATAGTAGTCGACGACGCTAAACGGCGCGCCCGAGCAAAGGCGCTTGATGAAGGAAAAGTCTCAATCCGAGAGGTCAAACGCCGCCAAGTCTTTGTCGGAGATGAACCCGTTGGCGATATATTTGAATAGCGCATGGGTTGAAGCCACGGGTGCGCGCTGCTAGGCGCTGCCCCATGTCAGTTGATTCAAAAACCGTCCGCAAGATTGCCTCGCTTGCCCGGATCGCCGCGAGCGATGCCGAGGTTGAGGCGATGGTGCCTGAGCTTAACAATATTATCGGCTGGATTGAACAGCTTGGTGAGGTCGATACCTCATCAGTCGCGCCAATGACGGCGGTGATCCCCAATATTCTCCGCCTGCGTGATGATGTGGTGAGCGACGGCGGGATGCGCGACGCGGTGCTCGCCAACGCGCCTGCGGCTGAGCACGGATTTTTCGGCGTGCCAAAGGTGATTGAATAATGGCAAACCTAACTGATTTGGGCGTCGCCGCCATTCGTGATGGTTTCCGCGCCGGAGACTTTTCAGCGCGTGAAGTCGCAGACGCGTTCAATGCCAATGTTGCCGGGGCAAAGGCGCTCAATGCGTTCATCGTCGAAACCCCCGAACATGCGATTGCCGCTGCTGAAACCGCCGACCGGGATCGCAGCGAAGGCAATTTGAGGCCGCTTTCGGGCGTGCCCATCGGCATGAAAGACTTGTTCTGCACCAAAGGTGTGCAGACGACCGCCGCGAGCCACATTCTTGAAGGCTTTGTCCCGCAATATGAATCGACCGTTTCGGGCAAGCTCTGGGCGGCGGGCGCAGGGATGCTCGGCAAGCTGAATATGGATCAGTTCGCGATGGGATCGTCGAACGAGACGAGCTATTTCGGCAATGTGATTTCGCCGTGGAAGCGGAACGACGGCGGCAATGCAGCGCTTGCACCGGGTGGATCATCGGGCGGATCATCCTCGGCCATCGCCGCGCGTCTGTGTCCCGCAGCAACGGGCACTGATACTGGCGGGTCAATCCGCCAGCCAGCGGCGTTTGTGGGCATCAGCGGCATTAAGCCAACCTATGGCCGCTGCTCACGCTGGGGCGTGGTGGCGTTCGCCAGTTCGCTTGATCAGGCCGGGCCAATGGCGCGCGATGTGCGTGACTGCGCGATCATGCTCGAAAACATGGCTGGCTTTGACCCCAAGGACTCGACCTCGCTCGAAATCCCAGTTCCGAATTGGGAAGCGGCGCTTTCGGGAGACCTGCGCGGCAAACGGATTGGCATTCCCAAGGAATACCGCGTTGATAACATGCCGCCCGAGATTGACGTGCTGTGGGAACAGGGCATATCTTGGATGAAGGATGCGGGCGCGGAAATCGTTGAGGTCTCGCTGCCCCTCACCAAATATGCGCTGCCCGCTTATTACATCATCGCGCCCGCCGAAGCGTCATCAAACCTCGCGCGGTATGACGGGGTGCGTTACGGCTTGCGCGATTTGCCTGATGGCGCTGGCCTGCAAGATATGTACGCCGCTACCCGCGCCGCAGGCTTTGGGCCAGAGGTGAAGCGCCGCATTATGATTGGCACTTATGTTCTGAGTGCAGGGTTTTACGACGCATATTTCACGCAGGCTTCGAAGGTGCGAACGCTGATCGCGCAGGATTTTGACCGCGCGTGGGAAAAGTGCGACCTGCTGCTGACGCCAACTGCGCCATCAGCCGCGTTTGCGCTTGGCGAAAAAAGCGCTGATCCGCTGGCAATGTATCTGAATGACGTCTTCACCGTGCCAAGCTCGCTTGCTGGATTGCCCGCAATGTCAGTGCCTGCGGGTCTGGACGGGCAGGGGCTTCCCCTCGGGCTACAGATCATCGGCAAAGCGCTTGATGAACAAGGTGTTTTGAACGCTGGGCTCGCGCTTGAAGAGCGGGCTAGGTTCGTCGCGCGGGCAGACAAGTGGTGGTGAAGTGACGGCAGGCTCAGCGTTTTCGCGTGTGTTTCGTAAGGTAAAAACCAACCTCAGCGACATGCGCTTCTTTGGCCCCGCCGTTGTTCAACGCCATCTTAAGCGCCACGCCGCCGACCCACGAATGACCGTTGCCGTGCCGCAGATTGGTCGCGTCCATATCCGCGCGGGCGAAAGCGATATCGCGACGCTGCGTCAGGTCTTCCTTGGTGGCGAATATGATCTTTCGCACCCTGAGCATCTTAAAAACCGGGTGCTGGCGCGCTACCGCGAAATTATCGCGCAAGGTTCAACCCCGATTATTGCTGACATCGGCGCGAACATTGGTTCGGCCAGTCTGTGGTTCAAACAACAGTTTCCGGGCGCGGCTGTGGTTGCGGTTGAGCCTGACCCTGACAACGCTGCCGTTCTGAAGCGTAATCTTGCAGGACGCCCGCTGGTGCATGTTGTTGAGGCAGCAATCGGCGCGACGGCAGGATTTGTCGCGCTTGAGAATCGCAGTTCGGGCTGGGCAGTGCAAACCAAACGCGCCGAGGCGGGTATCCCAATTGTCACGGTTGACGATGTTCTTGTGCAGGTGCCCGGTGGCACGCCCTTCATCATCAAAATCGACATCGAGGGCTTTGAAAGTGACTTGTTCAAGGCCAATCTTGATTGGATCGCGCGCGCCTATGTTGTGATGATTGAACCACATGATTGGATGCTACCGGGGCAAATGACCTCACGCGCATTTCAGCAAGCGATGGCGGCGCATCCGTTTGAAATGTTCATTCGTGGCGAAAATATCCTTTATGTTAGGGTGTAGGCCGTTACTAAGCACCATAGCCGCCGCGTTTTCTGGCAATGGAAGCCTTGTAGTCTGATATGAAATCATCTGGTTCCATTGTTGTCGTTGGATCAGCCGACCCATATGACGTCCGCCTGTTTTCGGGTACGACGCGGAGCATGACGCTCGCGCTTGAGGGTGCGCTTGATAATGTTGTTGTGATCCGCAAACCCCGGCCAAGCTGGTTTGCCTTTGCGCGTAAAGCGATTTTGCGATTTACCGAGGGCAAGGTCGATTTGCATCTGTCGCGCCGCCTTGCCAAGCGCCATGCTGCTGACCTGCGGAGTGAAATTGCCGCTGCCAATCCGCGCGCGGTGGTCAGTATCGCCAATTCGGCGCTCACGGCGGAGCTTGGGCAATGGTTCCCGGTGATTCATGTCTCGGACACGACCTTTGATTTGATGCGGACATTTTACGCGTCGTTTACTCGGCTTGGCGCGCGTTGCCTGACTTCGGGGGAGGCGATTGAAGCCGCAGCGATTGCCAACAGCGCCTTCACCACTGTTTCATCGCCGTGGGCCGCTGCATCGGTGCGGGATCATTATTGCAAGCCAGAAGCGCTAGTGCGTTCGCTTTCATGGGGCTGCAACATGGCGCATGTTTCGCCGGATGACGTTGCTCCGCCACCGTCCGAGGGCGATCCGTGCCGTTTGTTGTTCATCGGGCTCGATTGGGAACGCAAGGGCGGAGATATCGTCCTTGAAACGGCGGCAATTCTCCACGATCGAGGCTTCGTGTGCCATTTTGATCTGGTCGGTGCTGTGCCTGATGTGGCGGTATCGGCCCCCAATGTAACGCTCCACGGACTGCTCAAAAAATCTGATCCGGCGCAGTTTGAGCGCTTGATCGCGTTGCTACGCGGCGCGTCCATCCTGTTCCTGCCAACACGGCAAGACTGCACCCCGATGGTATTCGCTGAGGCCAATGCGCTTGGCGTCCCAGCACTGGCAAGCGACGTTGGCGGGGTGAGCGGGGTGATCACCCACGGCGAGAACGGGCTGCTGCTCAGCGGCGATGCGACCGCCGCTGACTTTGCCGAAGCGATAATGACGCTTTGGGGAGATCGGCCACGCTATCTCGCAATGCGCAAAACCGCGCGCGCGGCCTATGATGATCGGCTGAACTGGAGCGCTTGGGCAAAGGGGATGGCGGAGATGATTGATCAATTGCCGCAACCCGGCGTGCGGCACTAATTGCCTGTTATTGTCAAATGTGTTACCGAAAGTAACACTGGAGATACGCGATGAACGCACACACCAAAATTGAGACCGGAAGGATGACCAGCAAAGGCCAGGTTCTGATCCCGAAAGCTGTTCGAGAGGCCATAGGGCTGGCGCCGAACGAGCTTTATAAAATTGTCGTTGATGAGAAGTCGCATGCCGTTGTTTCTCCTATCGATAGTCGGCCTGAAGATTCTGATGAGCGACGAAGGCACGCCTTAAAAGTACTCGAATCGATGCGCGGTGTTTCAAAACTTGGCGTAACGACTGATGAGTATATGCACGAAATCCGGGGCGATTAGGAGCAATGATCCTTATTGATTCGAATGTTTTGATTGATATCTTAGGCGATGATCCAAAGTGGTTCGATTGGTCACTTCTGCAAGTAGCCGAGGCCGTCGCAACCGACAGCGCGGTTATTAACCATATTGTGATGGCTGAAGTTGCGCCGCATCATGCCTCGCTCGAATGGTTCCAGACAAAGTTGCTAGAATTACAGGTGAGTTTGCTGCCAATGAATGACGAGGGCGCTTATGCAGCAGGTTTGGCATTTCGCGAGTATCGTCGAATGCGGGATGGCACAAAGTCTGTTATTGCAGACTTCCTAATTGGTGGTCATGCAGAGGCTGTGGGAAGTTCGATCCTTACTCGCGATCCACGCTTTTATCGAACTTATTTTCCAACGGTGCGATTGATTGCACCAACCAAGGACGACAATGACTGATACGCATTCAACCTATCGAATTCAGGGCGCAACTGGCGAGTGGGAGGTCGTTATCGGCCTTGAGGTTCATGCCCAGATTACGTCAAACTCGAAGCTATTCTCGGGCGCAGACACCACCTTTGGTGCTGAACCAAACACGCAGGTTTCGCTGATCGACGCCGCGATGCCGGGGATGCTTCCTGTGCCCAATGCTGAATGCGTGCGGCAAGCGGTGCGCACAGGCATGGCAATCGACGCGCAGATCAACACATGGTCACGGTTTGACCGAAAAAATTATTTCTACGCCGATCTCCCGCAGGGTTATCAGATTTCGCAGCTTTATCACCCGATCGTGGGGGAGGGCTCGGTTGAGATCAGCCTAGATGAAAAAGATCCAGACGCACCAGGCAAAACCATCGGCGTTGAACGCATCCACATTGAGCAGGATGCGGGCAAACTGATGCACGATCAGCACCCGACGATGTCCTATGTTGATCTCAACCGCTGCGGTGTTGCGCTGATGGAAATCGTGTCCAAGCCTGACATGCGTTCTCCAGCTGAAGCAGGGGCTTATGTCAAGAAGCTAAGATCAATTCTCCGTTATGTCGGCTCATGCGATGGCAATATGGAGGAAGGCTCAATGCGTGCTGATGTGAACGTCAGCGTGCGCAAACCCGGCGCTGAATTTGGGACGCGAACCGAAACCAAGAACGTAAACTCAGTTCGTTTCGTGATGCAGACCATCGAGATTGAGGCGCGGCGTCAGGTTGATGTGATTGAAGACGGCGGCACGATTGTTCAGGAAACCCGGCTGTTCGATCCTGACGGTAATGGAGGTCGCGGCGAAACCCGGTCAATGCGGTCAAAAGAAGACGCGCACGACTATCGCTATTTCCCTGATCCAGACTTATTGCCGCTTGAGCTTTCGGAGGCGTTTCTTGCAGAATGCAAAGCAAGCCTGCCCGAACTCCCCGATGCAAAACGCGCGCGTTATACCGGCAAACTTGGGCTGTCGTCTTACGCGGCGGCGGTCATTACCGCTGACGTTGAAACTGCGCGTTGGTTTGAGGCGCTGCTTGCAGCGGGGGCAGAAGCCAAGGCGGGGGCGAACTGGCTGACCTCAGACCTGTTTGGCGCGCTCAATCGGCTTGGCAAATCGATTGAGGATAGCCCGGTTAGTCCGACACAAGCCGCTGCGCTGCTTGCTTTGGTCAAAGACGGTACGCTTTCCGGTTCGCTTTCAAAGCAAGTGTTTGAAATCATGCTCGAAACCGGTGATGATCCAGCAAAGATCGTCGAGGAAAAAGGCCTGAAACAGACGAGCGATACTGGCGCGATTGAAGCGGTAGTCGCAGGCATTCTCGCGGCAAACGCAGACAAAGTCGAACAGTATAGAGGCGGCAAGGAGGCGCTGTTCGGCTTCTTTGTCGGTCAGACGATGAAAGCAATGGCGGGCAAGGCCAATCCGCAGGTTGTTAATGAGTTGCTCAAAAAGGCGCTTGTTGTTTAACCACACACCCTTGCCCCGTAGCGCAGCCCTGTTATAGAGCCGCGCCTTGAGTATATGCGCGCGGGCGTGGCGAAATTGGTAGACGCACCAGATTTAGGTTCTGGCATTGAGAGATGTGGGGGTTCGAGTCCCTTCGCCCGCACCAGCCTTGTCAGTTATGGCGGGGTTGGGTTGATCGAGATTTTTTGGCTTTGGAATGTGGAATAGACATGCAGATTGTTGAGACGATGAATGAAGGTCTGAAGCGCGCTTACACGCTGACGATCACGGCAAAAGATATTGATTCGCGCGTTGAGGGCGAGGTCAAAAAGGCCGCGCCGCAGATGAAGCTGCCCGGTTTTCGGCCCGGCAAGGTGCCTGCCAACCTCGTTCGCAAGATGCACGGCCCGCAACTGCAAGCCGAAGCGCTCAGCACATCAGTGCAGGAGGCCGTGCAAGAACTGATCACCAAGAACAGCCTGCGCCCCGCGATGCAGCCCTCGGTTGAGCTCAGCGAAGGCTATGCCTTTGGCAAGGATGCCGAAGTCAAGATCGCGCTTGAAGTTCTCCCCGAAGTGCCTGCGCCACAGATTGATGGGCTTGTGCTCGAACGCCTGACGGTTGACGCTGATGATGCCGCGATCAACGAATCGGTTGAACGCCTCGCTGGTCAGAACAAGACATTTGAAGATGCGGCTAAATCACACAAGGCCACAGACGGCGATCTTGTCGTGCTTGATTTCCTTGGCAAGGTTGACGGCGAAGCGTTTGACGGTGGCAAGGGCGACGCGGTTTCAATCGAAATCGGTTCGGGCCGTTTGATCCCCGGTTTTGAAGAGCAGATGATTGGCATGAAGGCCAATGATGAAAAGACGATAACGGTTACCTTCCCCGCCAATTATTCAGTTGAATATCTGCGCGCCAAGGAAGCGACGTTTGACCTGACCATTCACGAAGTCCGCACGCCAAAGCCGGTTGTGGCCGACGATGACTTCGCCAAATCGCTCGGCCTTGAAGGCATTGAGCAATTGCGCGGGCTGATGAAGGGGCAGATTGAGCAGGAGCATAACGGCCTGACGCGCACCCACATGAAGCGCCGTTTGCTTGATCAACTTGCGCAGAGCCATGATTTTGAAGTGCCGCCGACGATGGTTGAGGCTGAGTTTGACCAGATTTGGAAACAGCTTGAAGCTGAAGCTGCGCGTGAGGCTGACCCCGAAGCTGCGCTCAAAGAAATGGAGGCCGATAAGGCCGATTATCATAAGATCGCTGTCCGCCGCGTCCGCCTTGGTTTGCTCCTCTCCGAAATTGGACAGAAAAACGGGATTGAGATCAGCAGCGTTGAAATGAACCGGCTGATTTCGCAGGCAGCCCAGCAATATGATCCCAAGGATCGCGAACGCTTTGTGCAATATATCCAGCAGGAGCCAATGGCCGCCGCCCAGCTTCGTGCGCCGCTTTATGAGGATAAGGTCGTCGATTTCCTCTTTGCCAAAGCAGAGATCACGGATCGTTCGGTAACGCGCGCTGAACTTGAAGCCGCGATTGAGGCTGATGAGGATGAAGTGGGTCACGTTCATGGCCCCGATTGCGACCATGATCACGGCGAAAAGCCCAAGGCGAAAAAGGCTGCTGCCAAGAAGCCTGCTCCCGCCAAGGAAGCGGCCGAAGACGCTGCACCCAAAAAGACCGTAGCGAAGAAAGCTGCACCAAAGGCTGAGGCTGTCGTTGAAAAACCCGCCGCCAAAAAGGCCCCAGCGAAAAAAGCAAAAAGCTGATCCATCAAGGACGGTCGCTACGCATCGGTAGCGACCGTCCCTGATTATCCCGATAAATCGGCTAACAACGTCTCAAGCGCGCCTAGCTGCGCATTGAGTTCGGGTTTGTCACTCAATCCAAGCTGGGCCAGCGCTTCTGTGAGCTTGCGCAGCTTTGAAAGCTTTGCGTCAGGCGCTTCATTTGGGCTGTTCATCAGGATAGCGTTCACCTTTAAATGGGCACGCGTCACCCGGTCAGCAATGTTAAAATCTTCGCCAACACGCGCCAGCAAACTATGCAATGTATCGCGCAAACTTCTCAGCGCTCCGTCAAGGTCAGCCATAATCTCCTCCTTTGATTAAAACGCGCGAATGATGTTGGCGAGATTGCTGAGTACCCCGCGCAAGCGACTGCGCGTAATTGCCGCCACTTTGCGCTTTTCACTCAGGGTGAGTTGTCGGTTATCGCCAAAAAGCAACGCACGATAACTTGCATGTGTCTCTTTCAGCGCGAGCAAGGTCTTCGCAAGTGCCACTTGAAGTTGGGGGAGCTGCTCCTGACGCTCAATCAATGTCAAAAGCTGATCGGCGTAGCGTTTGCGCTCGTCATATTGGGTCGCCGAAATACGCGGCAGCCTTCGTGCGACCAAGGTTCGACGGTTGTCAATTTGCACGTCGAGGCCATTAAGCCACTTTACATTGGCTGAGCCCAATTGATTGATACTGGTTTCGAATGCGTTCTGATCCATCTTCAGCTCAATTTCACGCAAGTCGCCAACTTGGTTGGCTTCGCTGATGATCTCGCTGAGGAGATCAAGTGTGCCGCCCACGGCAGCACTTTGTGCTTCGGTGAGCGCAGGTAGCTTTGCATCACTTTTGCCAGCGACGGTCGCGATATCGCTTGCGATACCCTCAAGCGTTGCCACGGCTTCGCCAACTGTTCCGGCCAGATCAATCGGGTCGCGTGTCACAACCGCATCGACGGCATCGAAATAGGCGACCAGCCCGTCGATCACAGCGAGCGATGGCCCGAAATCCTGCCTTGTCAGGCGCACGACTTCAAAATCATTGCCTGTTGCGGTATCGCCGGGGCGGCAGAGCGTAATATTGGGGCGGATAGCGCCTTGTGCGATGATTGGTTTTGGCAGGCTGCAATTCGGGTCTGAAGCCACCAGATCAATCAACGACTCGCGGTTCTCAGATTGGACATTGCGCATCAGGGTTCGGGTCGCATTGGTTGCCTCACGCCCCGCCGATGTCATTGTTGCCGCACGGTCAACGCGGATGGCATTGGTCGCACAGCCGGAAAGCGCAATAATTAAAGCGATTGAATAGAGAGATCGGGCCATCGGTTCGGACTCCTCACGTTCACCTGTGTCTATCAGTTTCCACTATTATAGACTCGTGACGGCGATCACGAAGCCTAATTTCTGACATTGCAAACCGAGAATATAATCGAATTCAGTCGAAATTAACCATATTTGACGATAGGCAGACCACCATGTCTCACACTTCGCCTTCCATCGCCGTTATTTTGCCCTGCTATAATGAAGCGGCGGCGATATCTCAGACCATCGCGGCGTTTCGCGCAAGCCTGCCCGACGCACGCATTTACGTTTATGATAATAACAGCAGCGATGCGACCTGCGCGGTTGCGGCAGAGGCGGGTGCCATTGTTCGCAGTGAAAAAATGCAAGGGAAGGGCAATGTGGTCCGCCGCATGTTCGCCGATGTTGACGCTGATATCTATATCATGGCGGACGGCGATGCGACCTATGACGCAGCGGCGGCCCCCGCGCTCGTAAAACAACTCATTGACGAGAATCTCGACATGGTGGTCGGCGCGCGTAAGTCAGAGGTTGAGGCAGCGTACAGACGCGGCCACCGCTTTGGCAATGCAATGCTTACGGGGATGCTTGCTCGACTTTTTGGGAGAAGTTTCTCTGATATATTATCGGGTTACCGGGTATTTTCAAAACGTTTTGTGAAGAGTTTTCCGGTGCTCTCTTCAGGGTTTGAGATCGAAACCGAAATCAGCGTCCACGCGCTTGAATTGACCATGCCCGTTGCTGAACAAGTCACCGCTTATGCGGCCCGGCCAGAGGGTTCGGAATCCAAACTCAACACCTACCGCGATGGCTGGCGTATCCTCAAAACGATCATCATGCTGTTCCGCTCGGAACGACCAATGACGTTCTTTGGAATGATTGCCGCACTGCTTGCGCTGCTCGCAGTGATCCTCGCGGTGCCGCTGGCGATCACCTATATGCAAACTGGGCTTGTCCCACGTCTCCCTACTGCGCTGCTTTCGACCGGGTTGATCATATTAAGCGCGATGAGCATGATGTGCGGCCTCATTCTCGACACTGTGGTACGCGGGCGACTTGAAATGCGGCGGCTTGCCTATCTCACTTACCAAGCGCCCGCCCCATAAGCGCGCGCCCCCTTGACGTAACGACGCTGCACCACGACATAGACATTCGATATAAGCAAAAAGGCAAAAAGAACAGATGCGCAATCCTTTCGAAACTGGCGATTTCCTAGCCCCCATCAATGACATGCTGGTTCCAGTTGTGATTGAACAATCCAATCGCGGTGAGCGCTCGTTTGATATTTTCTCGCGGTTGCTGCGTGAGCGGATCATTTTTGTGACCGGCGGGGTCGAAGACGGGATGGCCTCGATCATCACCGCACAACTTCTGTTTCTTGAGTCGGAAAACCCCAAGAAAGACATTTTCATGTATATCAATTCGCCCGGCGGCGTCGTCACTGCTGGTATGGCGATCCATGATACGATGAAATATATTCGCCCCAAAGTGGGTACGGTTTGTGTTGGTCAGGCTGCGTCGATGGGAAGCTTCCTGCTTTCCGCTGGCGAACCAGGGATGCGCGTAGCGCTCACCAATGCCCGGATCATGATCCATCAGCCATCGGGCGGCGCGCAGGGGCAGGCGAGCGATATCGCGCTTCAAGCCAAGGAAATCCTCCGAATTCGCGCGCGGCTTAACGAGCTTTACGCAAAATATACCGGCAAGGATTTGGCGGTAATCGAAGCGGCAATGGAGCGCGACAATTTCATGTCCGCCGCAGAAGCCAAGGATTTTGGGTTGATTGATGAAGTGATGGATCAACGCCCTGCGCCTGCTGAAGACGCGGCATAGGTTGCAAAATCGCGATTTAAGCCATTGCTCGTTAAGAGTTTGGCTGTAACATAGACGTAACGAAGCGGTGTACCGGCTTGTCCGGGGAAGGTTTACATGACGAAGCTCAGCGGCACGGATGCCAAAAGCACACTTTATTGCTCATTTTGCGGCAAGTCACAGCATGAAGTGCGTAAGCTTATTGCTGGCCCAACGGTGTTCATCTGCGATGAATGTGTTGACCTGTGCAATGACATCATTCGTGAGGAAACCAAAACCGCACTTGTCAGCAAGAAAGATGGCGGCGTTCCGACCCCGCTTGAAATCTGCAACGTGCTTGATGATTATGTGATCGGGCAAAAGCGCGCCAAGCGCGTACTTTCGGTAGCGGTACATAATCACTACAAGCGCTTGAACCACGGCGGCAAGGGTGCCGATGTTGAGCTCGCCAAATCAAACATCCTGCTCGTCGGGCCGACGGGTTGTGGTAAGACCTTGCTTGCGCAGACGCTCGCGCGTATCCTTGATGTCCCCTTCACGATGGCTGACGCAACGACGCTGACTGAGGCTGGCTATGTCGGTGAGGACGTCGAGAATATCATCCTCAAGCTGCTCCAAGCGTCTGATTATAATGTTGAACGTGCGCAGCGCGGGATCGTTTATATCGACGAAATCGACAAGATTAGCCGCAAGGCCGAAAATCCTTCGATTACACGCGACGTCAGCGGCGAAGGCGTCCAACAGGCGCTGCTCAAGTTGATGGAAGGAACAACTGCATCGGTGCCACCGCAGGGCGGCCGCAAACATCCGCAGCAGGAATTTTTGCAGGTCGATACGACCAACATCCTGTTCATATGTGGCGGGGCGTTCTCCGGGCTTGAAAAGATTATTGGTGACCGCCTGCAGGGCAAATCAATTGGTTTTGGCGCGCATGTTGCCGCGCCTGATGAACGCCGCACCGGCGAGATGCTGCAAAAATGTGAACCGGAAGATTTGCTCAAGTTCGGGCTAATCCCAGAATTTGTTGGCCGCCTGCCAGTGATCGCGACGCTTGAAGATCTCGACATTGATGCGCTCGTCAAAATCCTGTCCGAGCCAAAAAATGCGCTCGTCAAACAGTATCAAAAGCTCTTTAGTATGGAAGATGTCAGCCTGTCGTTCACCGACGATGCACTGGTTTCAATCGCGAAGAAGGGCATTGAACGCAAAACGGGTGCGCGCGGGCTGCGGTCGATCCTCGAATCGATTCTACTCGATTCAATGTTCGATCTGCCGGGCTTGGACGGGGTTGATGAAGTCGTTGTCGACAAGGATGTCGTCGAAGGCCGTAAAGACCCAGTGCGTGTTTATGCCGAGAAACAGGCCGAAGACGCGGCTTAAGTCGCGGTGCCGTCAATCGTAACGCAGCGCATTTCAGACAGAAACGCGCATGAGCATATTGCCAAAACATTGGCCCGTGCATTCCAGAATGAAGAGGCGTGTTCTTATATCTTTCCCGATCCAGAGGTGCGGGCAAAGCGGTTGATCGCGATGTTTCGCGTGATCGTCGCAAACGACGCGGCTGCGGGGTCTATCTATCAGAGCGCGGGCGGCGAAGCGATCACACTCTGGCGTGCACCGGGAAAAGCATCGGGTACAGCGTGGGAATTCGCCAAAAGCCTGCTGCCGTTCATCGCCGCCCTCGGCCCTGGTATCGGGCGCGGGTTGAAGATTAGCGGGCTTATTGAACAACATCACCCCACCGAACCCTTCCACTATCTCCACTTTGCGGGGTGCGCTCCCGAACATCAGGGCAAAGGACTCGGCGGCGCTGCGATCCGTGCAGGGTTAGCGCAAGCTGATGCCGATCATCTGCCCGCCTATCTTGAGACTGCGACAGAGCGCAATCTTGGGCTTTACCGCAACCTCGGCTTTGAAGTGGTCGCCGAATGGAGCGTTACGCGCGCCTTGCCCTTCTGGGGGATGTTGCGTCCCGCGCGCTGACTGATATGTTGGCGCAAGCCGTACTCAGGAAAGCACACCAATGTCCGTTCATGATTTCACCGTCAAAGCCGCCGATGGCAGCAGAAAATCACTCGCCGATTTTGCAGGCAAGCCGATTTTGATCGTCAACACCGCCTCCAAATGCGGCTTTACGTATCAATATGAGGGGCTTGAGGTGCTCAACCGTAGCTATGCGGGCAAGCTCGCCGTGATTGCTTTCCCGTGCAATCAATTTGGCGCTCAAGAACCCGGCGATGCCACCGAAATCGCCAATTTCTGCCAAACCAGCTATGATGTTACGTTCCCGGTGATGGCGAAGATTGAGGTCAACGGCGACGGCGCTGATCCGCTTTATACTTATCTCAAGAAAGCAAAGCCGGGATTGCTCGGCAGTCAGGGCATCAAGTGGAATTTCACAAAGTTCTTGATCGATAAAGACGGCAAGGTCGTTTCGCGCTATGCGCCCACGGACAAGCCTGAAAGCCTGACGGCAGATATTGAAAGATTGATGTGATGCGTTTGCGCTTTGCCTGTTTTTTTGCGTTTGCCTTGGCTGTCTCTGCACATGCCCAAGCGCCTGTGCCTACGCCACCGCCAGCGTGTGATACGGCAGAGCACCGTGCGTTCGATTTTTGGGTTGGCGAATGGCTCGTTTCGCGTGCTGACACGGGCGCGAAGGTTGCGGAGAGCCGGATTGAAAAACTGTATGCTGGCTGCGCGATCCGTGAAAATTGGATGCCGATCGTTGGCACAGGCGGCGGCAGCCTTAATGCCTATGACCCGCAAGCGCGCGTTTGGAGGCAGAGTTGGGCTGACTCAAGCGGCGCATGGGTCGATTTTTCAGGCGGTGTGGTTGATAAGGCAATCGTGTTGACCGGGCTTTGGCACAATTATTTAGCACCAGGCAAAGACGCGCTGATCCGAATGACCTATCGCAAACGCGATGATGGCAGCGTAACCCAGACGGGCGAACAATCGACTGATTTCGGTAAAAACTGGTCGATTGCATTTTTATTCATTTATCGGCCAAAAACAGGCAAGACACCATGAATTGGGATGATTTCAAAACTTGGTTTTTCAGCCTCGGCGCTGAATACGGCGTTGATCCCATCATTTTTGGTGCGATCTATGTCGGTGCAATCCCGTTTTTCTTGGCATCAATTGCTTGGCTGGCACGGCGACGGCGGGCGGGTAGATCAATCGTTCTGCCCTCAATGTGTGCCGGGTTTTGCTTCATTGCGGCCTATCTTTATCTCGCGGTCGCGGGGAAGAATATTCCGACTTGGGTCTGGGTGTTTATCGCAATACTGATTGGTTATGGGGCTTGGTCAACGCTGCGCGATCTCCGGCGCAAGGCAGCGGCGGTCGAAGCTGACGCGATCACCGAAAAATAGCGGCTTTGCCTTTCGCGAATCGGATGATCGCGCCATAGCCTAATTATGACACACGCTGCCTTTGTCCCTTTGCGGATATTTTCCGCTTACACGATGCTCGAAGGCGCGATTGACCCCAAGGATATTGCCAAGCGCGCCAAGTTGCTTGGCTTTCCTGCGGCAGCCATCGTTGACCGCAACGGGCTTTACGGCGCGATGCCATTTTCCGATGCGTGCGCCGCCGCCGGCGTGCAACCGATCATCGGCAGCCTGCTGTGCATCGCGCGGCCTGACCGGCCTGACGGCGTGCCAGCGGCCTATGACTGGCTGGCGCTCTATGCGCAGAATGAAGTTGGGTATGACAATCTCTGCCGGCTTGTTTCCGCAGCACATCTTGATCGCCCGATTGAAGAGCCAGCGCACGTCACCTTTGAAAAGCTCGCGGCGCATAGCGAGGGGCTGATCGTGCTCACGGCGGGTGGCGAGGGGGCGATTGTCCGCCAGCTTGCCGAGGGGCAAAGCCATGCCGCTTACGGCTATGCTGACAGGCTGATCCAGCTTTTTCCCGGACGGGTTTATATTGAAGTTTCACGCCGCTTTGATGCGGTTGAGGGACGTGCCGAAACCACGCTCATTGATCTGGCGTACCGGCTTGATCTCCCGCTTGTCGCAACCAACCCCGCGTCATTCCCTGAAGCCAGCTTTCATGAGGCACATGACGTGATGCTGTGCATCGCCAGTTCCACCTATCTTGAAAGCGAGGATCGCGCGAAAAGCTCGCCCGATGCGTGGATGAAGCCAGTCAAAGACATGCGGCTGCTGTTCACTGATCTGCCCGAGGCGCTCGCCAATACGCTCGTCGTGGCGCAGCGCTGCGCGGTGATGGCGCCCAAACGCGATCCGATCCTGCCAAGCCTTGCTGGGGACGTCGGGGCGGAGGCGCAAAAGCTGCGTGATGATGCCAAGGCGGGGCTAACAGCGCGGCTCGCGAAGATCGTAGCGGTTCTGGGCGAAGAGGAAATCGCCGAACACGTCTATCATGATCGGCTTGAATTTGAACTCAACGTTATCATCAACATGGGGTTCCCCGGCTACTTCCTGATTGTTGCGGACTTCATCAAATGGGCCAAGGACAATGACATTCCGGTGGGGCCGGGGCGTGGTTCGGGCGCAGGCTCGGTTGTCGCGTGGGCGCTGACGATTACTGATCTTGATCCGATCAGGCTTGGGCTGCTGTTTGAACGCTTCCTCAATCCTGAACGTGTGTCGATGCCCGATTTCGATATCGATTTCTGCGAAACGCGGCGTGAGGAAGTGATCCGCTACGTCCAACAGAAATACGGCCGTGGTCAGGTGGCGCAGATCATCACCTTCGGGCGGCTGAAGGCGCGCGCGGTTCTCAAAGATACTGGCCGCGTCCTTCAGATGAGCTACGGCCATATTGATCGGCTGGCGAAGCTTGTACCCAATCATCCGACTGATCCGTGGACGCTTGAACGCGCGCTCAATGGCGTCTCTGAGCTTGCGGCGGAATATAAGAGCGATGTGCAGGTGCGGCGTCTGTTCGACCTTGCGCTCAAACTTGAAGGGTTGCCGCGCCACAGCTCAACCCATGCGGCAGGCGTCGTGATCGGGGATCGTCCGCTTGATCAGCTTGTGCCGCTCTACCGCGATCCGCGTTCGGATATGCCGGTCACCCAGTTTGACATGAAATATGCCGAAGCGGCGGGCCTTGTGAAGTTCGACTTTCTCGGGCTTAAAACGCTTTCAGTGCTCAAGAAAGCGTGCGACCTGATCGAGGCGCGCGAAGGCCATCGTCCCGATCTTGATAGTCTCACCTGGGATGATCCGGCGGTTTATAAGCTGCTTCAGCGCGGCGATACGGTTGGCGTGTTCCAGTTGGAATCTGAAGGGATGCGGCGTACGCTCGCGGCTGTGCGTCCGTCCAACTTCGGCGACATCATCGCGCTCGTTTCGCTCTACCGGCCGGGGCCGATGGACAATATTCCGCTATTTGGTGACCGCAAAAATGGTCGCGTTGCGATTGAGTATCCCCATGCGTTGCTCAGCGATATTCTGTCCGAGACATACGGCGTGTTCGTTTATCAGGAACAGGTGATGCAGGCCGCTCAGGTGCTTGGTGGCTATTCGCTTGGTGGCGCGGATTTGCTGCGCCGCGCGATGGGCAAAAAGATCAAATCCGAAATGGATGCGCAGCGCGAAACCTTTGTCAAAGGCTGCGCCGAGCATCACCAGATTCCTGCGGCGAAGGCCAATGAGCTGTTTGACTTGATTGACAAGTTTGCAGGCTATGGCTTCAATAAAAGCCACGCGGCGGCCTATGCGCTGCTCGCCTATCAGACGGCGTGGCTCAAGGCGCATTATCCAGCCGATTTCTTTGCCGCGTCGATGAGTTACGATATCAGCAATACCGATAAGCTTGGGATATTTGCCGATGATATGCGGCGGATGGCGGTTGTCTGTCTGCCGCCGTGCCTCAACACCAGCCTTGCCGATTTCAGCGTTGAACCAATTGGCGAAGGACTGCTCGGTGTTCGCTATGCGCTTGGCGCGCTTAAGGGCGTGGGTGAGGGCGCGATGGAAACGCTGTGCGCTGTGCGCGGTGATGGCGGCGCGTTTGTTTCGGTTGATGATTTTGCAGATCGGATCGGCGCACGGCTGCTCAACCGGAGGCAGATTGAAAGCCTGAGCGGGAGCGGGGCGTTCGATGCGATTGAGCCGCGCCGTGCGGCGGTGTTTCTTGCCGCTGAAACAATCCTCGCGGTCGCCAATCAAGCCGATGACGCGCGGACAAGCGGGCAGGGCGGGCTTTTCGGCGGTGATGACGTCGCATCAGCAGCGGTACAACTGCCAACAAGTGCAAGCTGGTCAATGGCGGATCGGATGGCACAGGAAAAGGAGGCCTTTGGTTTCTATTTCTCGGCGCATCCGGTTGATCGCTACCGCCACCTTGCCGAAATTCACAACGCGCGTAGCTTCGGCGCGATCTGTGCGCTGCCAGCGCCTGTGGACGGATCACGCACGGGCGCTGTAATGGCGGCACTTGTTGAGGACGTTCGCTGGCGCACTTCGGCGCGCGGACGGCGTTATGCAATGGCAACCTTATCTGATGCCAGCGGGCAATATGTTGCGAGCTGCTTTGAAGACGGCGTGTCTGCCGAGATGGAAGAGGCCGGCAAAGCTGGGGCGTGCGGCCTCATCACTGTTGAGCTTGACCGTAAGCCCGGTGAGGAAATGCCGCGCGTAACGCTCAAGCGCTTTCAGCCATTTGAAGCGATGGCGGTCGATACGCGATTGAAGATCGAAGTGAGCATCTCAAGCGAGGCAACGCTGGCCGCGCTTTCAACTTTGCTTGGCGGATCGCACGGCGGGCGCGGTGAACTCATCGCCAACCTATCAATTGAGGGCGGCAATGCGCGGGTGCGGCTTGGCCGCGATTTCACGCTTGATGCCGAGATTGCCGCGCGGATCGAGGATTTGCCGGGCGTCGATAAAATCAAGTTGAGCGCAGCCGAGCCACCAAGGCTCGCACTCGTATCATAAAAAGGGAGAGCAAAATGCTGGGAGGAATGCAGGATTGGTCGCTTCGGGTCACGCGTCTGATTGACCATGCGGCGTATGAACATGGCGATCGTGAGATTGTTACCTACTGGGCTGATGGCACTGAGACCCGAACCACTTGGGCGGGCATTCGCCGTGATGCCAAGCGGATGACGCAGGCGCTTCAAGCGTTGGGGGTGAAACCGGGCGACCGCATTGCGACGCTCGCAATGAACCACAGTCGCCATCTCACCACATGGTACGGCGCGGTTGGCGTCGGCGGGGTGCTGCACACGATCAACCCGCGCCTGTTTGATGAGCAATTGGTCTATATCGCCAACCATGCCGAAGATCAGGTGCTGCTCTACGATGCGCAGTTTCAGCCGATCATTGACCGGCTCAAGCCGCATTGGACGAGCATCAAGCACTATGTCTGTTTCGATGCACCGGGCGGATTTGAGGATTGGCTTTCGCCGCATGATGGCAACACAGATTGGCATGACGGTGATGAGCGTGATCCGTGTATGCTCTGCTATACCAGTGGCACCACTGGCAATCCTAAGGGCGTGCTTTATGAACACCGCTCGACGATGCTTCACGCGATGTCAGGGGTTCAGCCGTCGGCATTTGATTTTGCCTCTACCTCGGTGATGCTGCCGATTGTGCCGATGTTCCATGCCGCAAGCTGGGGCTTGCCGTGGTCGGGCGCAGCGGTCGGCGCGAAATTTGTTTATGCAGCGGTCAATGATCCGGCGGTGCTTCACCGCCTCATGTTGCAGGAAGGCGTGACGCATTCGGCGGGCGTGCCGACGGTATGGCTCGGGATGTTCCAGCATCTTGATGCGATCGGCGGCGATCTTGGGAAACTCAAGACCGCAATCATCGGCGGATCGGCGGCACCGCGCGCGATGGTTGAGCGTCTGATGAAGGCGGGCATCCGCGTTGGCCATGCGTGGGGGATGACTGAAACCTCGCCCATCGGGACAATGGGCGCGCCGGTTCCCGGCTGGGAGGCGATGAGCTTTGACGCGCAGGTTGATAATGTCTGCAAGCAAGGGCGGCCCCCGTTCGGCGTGCAATTGCGCGTGATTGATGATGCGGGCGCGGTGCTCCCGCGTGACGGCGCAACGTCTGGCCAGCTTCAGATTCGCGGGCCGTGGGTGATCAAGCGCTATTTCAAGGCCGAGGCGGACGCGACTGATGATGAGCAATGGTTCGACACCGGAGATATCGCGGTGATCCATCCAGACGGTACGCTGCAACTCACCGACCGCGCCAAAGATGTGATCAAATCTGGCGGCGAATGGATCAGCTCAGTCGAGCTTGAAAACGCCGCCGTCGGCTGCCCCGGTGTGGCAGAGGCGGGAGCGATAGGGGTGTATCACCCCAAATGGGATGAACGGCCCGTGCTGGTCGTCGTCAAAAAACCGGGAGCAGAATTAAGCGAGGATGATGTCAAAGCCTATCTGTCGGATAAGATCGCCAAATGGTGGATGCCCGACCGTATCCTGTTTGCGGATGATTTACCGCATACCGGCACGGGTAAGATACTGAAGACCGAGCTACGCGCACGGTACAAGGATGTGACGCTGGCTTGATTTCAAGTTGAAGCATTTGCGGCATTCCCGCGCTTTGCCTAGTCCACATCGAACCACACATACGTCACCCTGAACTCGTTTCAGGGTCTATCTCTCAACAAGGGAAGGCGGAGTTCGTTGAGGGCTGGATGCTGAAACAAGTTCAGCATGACGGGTATGGGGTTTCGACTGACTTAATTAAGATCGCAAGTCCCGTAGCGGCTAGTTAAATGCCAAACCCCCTCACGCCGCGTCAAGCAGCACCAATTCGCGGTCTGCGGGGCAACTGCATGGGATGGGTGATGCTTGCAATGCAGGGATCGGATCAATCATCGGCTGATTGGGCATAGCAGGACGTGAAAAAATGGCGGATTTCTCAACAAGTATAGGAGCTGGCGCATGTTCGTGGGCGGCTTCTTCAACATGCGCGGCGAGCGGATCGGGGTGGGCTTTGAGAAACGCGGCAACCGCTTCAGCCTTGCCGCCATCAAGAACCAGCGTGAGAAACGCCTCAAATGCCGCGCCAATGCTGCGCGACACCGCTATCGCGCGGTCATCAAGCGCGGCTGCGCGCTTATCGAGGCGGTTGAGTACTGCCATTGATAGGTTGCCGTTGAGCGTGCGGCGATACGTTGCGCCGTCAACGCGCGTTGACACGCTCTCAACGCCCGAGATTGCAGCTTCAAGCAGCACATCCTCTAGCCGGTCGCGCGCGAGCAGGTGCGCCGCCTGCCAACCAAGCGCAAACGCCGCCCCGCGCGGTTCACGCCGCAGCGCATAGGCCGAGGCGACACTCATTTCGGCAAACGCACATGCTTGGCTCACGAGGCCCGTCTCCGACAATGTCATCAAGAACGCAGCCTGCCGCTCATACGTCCACCCATCAACGCGCGGGGCATCAGTGCGATAATCAGCGGCGGGGGTGCAAGAGGTGGTGGACATGGGGGTGGTTCCTTTTGGCTGGGTTTTGCGATAGGATATTTCCTAGCGTAGAATTGGAACAAAAGCAATACGAACTTTACATATGATAGCATGAAGCCGCAACCTGCGAGTGACTTGGTCAAAGCGAACGGGTGGGGACTAACGGCTCTTTACCGAATAACAAACAGCGGTGGATTTGATGTTGTGCCGAGGGGTGTGCTGACCTTGGGCGTTTGTGCGCCCTCGGTCAGTTTCTTGACGCGTTCGGCGATATAGCGATTGAGATCACCCGTTGTTACATACCCGTCAGAGCGATGCCCCTTTCCGTCAAGTGCTTCAAGCAGGGCATAGGTGAAATAGCCTTGGCCCAATTTCTCATCTTCGCGTGAAAGCTGGGTTCCGGTTGACGAGCTGAAGATCGTCACGTCATTGCCGCTTTCGCGCAATTCATTGACGGCCTTGTCAATATCGGGCGGAAACACGCTTTTGCCGGGGATCACGCGCCCTGATTTGCAGGCATCCAAAAACACAAGCACCTTGCCGCGCGATGCTAAATCTTCGATATCTTTCTTGAAATCGTTCCACTGCATGGCGGTTTGACGCATCGTGATATGATCGCGAACGTCAGTATCGTTTGAAATGAGATAAAGATCGCCGCGCCCATCGGTTTCGCCGTGCGCCGAAACAAATACAGTCGCAACATCGGCACCGGTCATCTCCCGTTGAAGCCATGACAGGCTTTCACGGATAGCATACGTAGTCGCGTCGCGATCAATTAGCTGACGCACAACAACATCGCGGTAAAGCCCGCCCTTCTGCGCGCGCATCCGCTCGACAAAGGCGCGGGCATCATCATCGGCAAAGTTAAGCTTAAGGCGTGCATCATTGCGATATTCGGATATGCCGATTGCAAGCACATACAGCACGGGCTTGTTCGCATCCTGACGGGCAATGCCACCTGACAACTTCCGCGTTGCAGGCGCGCTATCGGCAAACTCGTTTGCCGCATAAAGCTGGAGCAGCGGGGCAATACCTTCAACCGGCACTTTGATCGTGCCATCAAGTGTGCCGCTCGCCGGAATCGTAAGATCGCGCTGACTAACGGCTTCGCGATTGTCGATAAGCGCGCGCAGGCGATTGATCCTCTCGCCGGGCTTTCCGCTAATCCGGTAGGCAACCTCAATCGGACTGTTGCGGACGGACGCGCCGTCAGCCGGATCAAGGATCGTCACCACTGGCGGCGCTTGCTGGACGACGACCGCCGCCGACACAGCGACTGATGGCCTGCCGCGCGCGGCATCGGCAAGCTGCACTGCGCGATTGATGTCGAGCGTATCGAGCACTGTGGCGATGACATCGGGACGATAGAATTTGTCACGGTAAGCACCGACAGGATATTCCTGTGGGGCGACATCAAGCCCGCGATTTACAACCCAGCGGATCAAATCCTCACCACCCGGCGATGCGGTATAATAACCCTTGGGCGTCCAGGCGACCCACCGTTCGCCATCGGCATGGACGAACAGTGCAAGCTGTTCAACGCCGTCAGCTAGATTATACCAACGGATAGTCCCATCATGATAAACCGCAACAGCAAGTTTTCCATCGGTACTCTGGTTGACTGCCCAAGTTTCTCCGGGAGTGTTTCCTGTCCAAATTAGCGACCCGTCAGACCGAAATCTGCGAAGAAAGAAACGAGTTCCCATAAGGAAGCTGCTGTTGTCTGGTGCCACTGATACAGCGTTGGAATACTCGAACTCGTCTAATGTGAGACGCTTGCCCGATAGCATTGGTGAATTACTACCTCGCCAATCGGCAATGTCGAGTCCCGTAGTCTTAGCTGGCAACAGTGCGTTATCCGCTGGCGGATTAGCGGAGAGGAAACGGCGGCGGACGTCGAATTTTTGAACAGGGGGTGAACTGAAAGGTGCGAGCTGAGCAACAAAGCCGTCATGACTAAGATTCAACGACGCACCTGCGAAGTAAAGCCTTGGAGCATTGATTGCCCAAACAGGCGCTGCCATTTTATCAAGCATAATGACCTTCGGATCGTATGTTGCAACGGTAGTGCGTCCATCACTGATCGATTGAATCTTGTAAATAGAGCTCCTTGCAATCGGGACGTCGCGAAATGATCCACGTCCTGCCTGTTCCCAAACACGAATTATGCTGTTGTACTGTGCATCAGTTATATTTCCTCCAGCAATCAATTGGTTACCATCTGCCGTCCAAGAAACTGTTGGTAATCCTTGTTTTGAAACTGTTACAGTCCCCGCAAAATAAAGAAATTTTAAAGAATTTGAGTCAAATATATCAATGTGTTGGCTAAAATTATGTCCCACAGCAATTTTTTTTCCATCTGGCGAAAAAGCTATATCTACAGGTATTTTACCATGGGGATCTGCAATTTTTTTTATAAGGCTAAGTTTCGACGAATAAAGGCGAATATAGCCATCCGTACCTGTTGCGATAACTCTACCGTCGGAGGCAAAATCTAAGCCAATAATTCCCTTTTCATAGTTTTGGTCTTTTCCAATCTCTTTACGACTAATAATATCAAATAGATGTAGCCCCCCATTTGCATTAAGACCCGCAACTAATTGTTTGCCATTTGACGAAAATTTTAGCGTATTGACTTGTTGCGCCAGATTAGCAAACCGATACGTGATCATACCGGTGACTCGGTCAAATATATATATATTTTGAGCACCTGAAAATTTTCCTGTGTAGCCGCCAACTGCAATTTTTTTGCCGTCAGGCGAAATTGCAACTGCATAAACCTTACCGATGTCGTTCGGCCCCGAAGGAATGCGAAGAGTTTGTAATAATCGACCGTCAGAAGCTGACCAAACGCGCACTGTCTTGTCATCCGAGCCTGTGACAACAAAACGTCCGTTGCTATCAACGCTGATACTTTTAGTGGCCCCATAATGCGCAGCAGGCTCAATGGTGAGATAGGGGTCAGCATAAAAGCCATTGGCATCGACGCTGGCGGCACTGCTTACACTTTGTGCTGTCGCCAATCCCGGAATCAGTAGCGCAAGCGCCAATGCAATTATCCAGCGCATCACTTGGCCGCCTCAATATCACCAAACGCAAGCCAGCGTTCCTGCTCAATCCGCTCTGACATTTTTTTGCGATCGCGTTCGCCCACGCGGTCGGCCTCCTGAAAAATCGCGATGCCGCCACCCACGATTGCCGTGATCAGCTTGTCAAGCTCACCAACCAGCGCGCGCAGCACCGATTTGCTTCCCGGCGGGATGGCTTCATCAAGCGCCTTATCAGCATGGGTGCCAAATTCATGCGCGCGTTTGGCGGCATCCTCCAAGCGCTGCCTGAACTTGGGCGTCAGTTTCGGCGACTTGGCCGAAGCGAGATCGGCCTGAAGCTGGCCAATCACCCCGTCAAACGCGGCCTTCGCTCGGGCATAAAGCCGCCGTGCCTCAAAATCCTGTGGTCGGTAACGTTTGAGCAAGGCAACGCTCCCTTCAGCGGCGCTGCGCTTTTCAGCCATGATCGCAATCGCATCGGCAAAGGTCAGGGCTGGCTGCGCCAAAACGACGCGCGAACTAAATCCAGCCCCCAATAGCAGCGAAACAGAAATAAAGTTACGACGAGATAAACGAATCATGCCGATTATTCCCCTGAATATTAGGAGCTTAATGTATCAAGAATAACCGTCAATCCGCTATCGCTTACCTTGTGACTTGCTATAATGGCGCCACTGCGGGCGTATGAATCAACGCGACCCACAGCGAATAGCGTTGGGGTGAGGATATCGGGAAGATGTTCGGAACATACTACAGGGCGAAAGCGAACCCATAGCCAGCCTGAAAAATGCTGGTCGGGGAGACAGGATTCGAACCTGCGACCCTCTGTTCCCAAAACAGATGCGCTACCAGGCTGCGCCACTCCCCGAACCAGAAAGACGCCTTTAGCGAGGTTGGAACGCAGTGTCTATCCCGCAGATGTCACAATCAACTGTGCATAGAAATTGATCATCCGGGACAGGTTTTCGATTGTGATATGTTCGTTGGTGCCGTGGATCATATCGGTTTCCTTGATCGTGAAGTGCGCGGGCATGAAGCGGTAAACATCATCCGACACGCCCGAAAAACTGCGACTATCAGTGCCCGCGACGACCAAATAGGGTGCCACGGGCGCGCCTGGAGCTTGCACCTGCGCCGCCGCCTTTATAAGTGACCAGCCCTGCGATTGGGTCGAAGAGACGGGCGTAGGCTCACGCGGCGGGTTCACCCAATCAAGCGTAACGGGCAACATGCCCACAGCCGCCTTCGCGCGCGCCATGACATCAGCCGATGTATTCCACGGCGCGATTCGGTAATTGATGAGCGCAGTCGCGGTCTGCGGCAGGACGTTTTCCTTCGGGCTGCCCTGAAGCATCGTCGGCGCAATCGTGGTGTGAAACATCGCGGCCCCCGAGGGCGATTTACCAACAGTGCGTAGCGTGACGCCCGCAAAAGCCCACTGGTTTGCCGCCGCCATTTTGGTGAGCGTATCGCCGCGCACGGCAAGCGCCTTGATCATCTCAACGCCTGGGCCTTTGAGTTCGGGTGGAAACGGGCTTTCGTTGATCGCGACAATCGCCTTGGCAAGATTGACGACGCCGGTTTCACTGGGCGGCATTGACGAATGCCCACCCGGCGCTTTGGCGGTCAGGCGCAGCGTCGCATAGCCTTTTTCGGCGACCCCAATCATGATCGCCGGGCCGTTCACGACGGGCGCATCGCGGACGATGGCGCTGCCCTCATCAAGCGTAAACAAGGCTTTTACCCCGCGCGCGGCGAGCAAGTCAGCGGCGGCCTTGGCACCCGTCCCGCCGACCTCTTCATCATGGCCAGACACGAGATAGACGCCGCGTTTTGGCGCAAAGCCGGATTTGGCGAGTGCTTCAAAAGCCTCAAACAGCCCGATCAGCGAACCCTTGTCATCAACCGCACCGCGCCCCCACACGGCGTTTTCGGCCAGTTCGCCAGAAAAGGGCGGGTATTTCCAATCTTTTTCGGTGTCAGCGGTCACGGGCACAACATCCTGATGCGCCATCAGGATGATTGGCTTGAGTGTGGGGTCTGATCCCTCCCACTGATACACAAGTGCGTGCCCGCCAACGATTTCGCGTTTCATTTTGGCGTGCATTGTTGGATAAGCGGTTTGCAACCAGAGGTGGAAGCGATCCCACTGCGCGATATCATTATCGGCCTTATTCTGATTTGAAATCGTCTGAAAGCGGATGGCCTGACCAAGATTGGCGGCGGCTGCGCGAATATCAAATGCGGGCGCGGCGGCGAGTTTGATGTTCTCCCATGCCTCGTTCCCAGCCGGCGCGAATGTCACCGTGCGGTAGCCGATCACACCGCCAGAGATCAGCAGCAGCGCCCCTGCGGCTAATCCAAATTTTTTGACTGCACCCATGATATCCCCCTCAATATGCTGCGCATTTGATACGGGCCGATGTCGCCGCTGTCTCGCACAAAAACGCACAAGTTGACGGGGCGCAAATATCGTCGCACCTCATCCGCAGTGCCGATGATGAAAGCGAATCCCATGCAGTTGCTCAGAACCCCCGATGAAGCCTTCGCCGATATCGCTGATTATCCATTTGCCCCTAATTATCAGAGCGTGAGCGATGCGGACGGCAGCGCGCTGCGGATTCATTATGTTGATGAAGGGCCGCGTGACGCCGCGCCGATCCTGCTGATGCACGGTGAGCCAACATGGTCATATCTCTACCGCAAATTCGTGCCTGCGTTGGCCGGGAAGGGCCACCGCGTTGTTGCGCCCGACCTGATCGGCTTTGGCAAATCAGATAAGCCAACCGAGCGCGAGGATTATACCTACGAACGCCATGTTGCGTGGATGAGCGAATGGCTCAAGCTGGTTGATCTGACTGATATCACGCTGTTTTGCCAAGATTGGGGTGGCTTGATCGGGCTGCGGCTTGTGGCGGCGTTTCCGGATCGGTTTGCACGGCTCGTGATCGCCAATACCGGGCTTCCGGTTGGCACGGGTTGGTCAGAAGGCTTTGAGAATTGGCGCGCGTTTAGCCAAAGCGTGGAGACATTCCCGACGGGCTTCATCGTCAACGGCGGCAGCGTCCGCGATCTTTCTCCGCAAGAGATTGCGGCCTATGACGCGCCGTTTCCTGACGAGCGTTACAAGGCAGGTGCGCGGCAATTTCCGACGCTCGTGCCCGTGACCCCCGAACATGCCTCAATCGCCGAAAATCTGGCGGCATGGGAGGTTTTGGAGACGTTCGCGCGTCCGGTTCTGACGTGTTTCAGCGATAAAGATCCTGTGACAGGTGGCGGTGAAAAGCAGTTCATCGCCCGCATCCCCGGTGCCGCAGGTCAGCCGCACACGATCATCACAGACGCAGGGCATTTCCTGCAAGAGGATAAACCCGAAGAGTTGATTTCGCTAATTTGTGATTTTATCGCGGGGCATCCTTCATCGCTTGCGTAATCGCGACGGTCTCAACACTTACCGTCACGACACGCGCGAGGAGGGCAATGCAGGCCTCCTTATAATCGGCAAAGCGGTACGTGTTGAACTTTGCGCGGATCGTTGGATCGCGCGGGGTCTTTTCCTTGTGCTGGTCAAGCACCCAGTCGATCGCGCTACGGTTGCCAAGGCGATAAGCCCACGCCTCGGGCGGAATGCCGCTTAGTTGAGTATCCTCATCAATGATGATGTTGCCGCCTTCCGGATTGCTTTTCAGCTTGGGCTTGGGATGCGTCCCCTCGGCGCGTTTGGGCGCTGGGGTATTGATGCGGGTCAGCTTGAACGGCGTTACATCCTCATAGCCGATATGCAGCTTGAGCAAAGCCTCGCCCCACGCAACCCACCGCGCAAAGTCCGGGTAAAACGGAATGCGCGGAAATTCGCGTTTGAGGTTCAGCGCATATTTTTCGCGGTACAGCGGATCGTGGAGGACGGCGTAGCAATAGGCGAAAATGGCGTCCTTGGTAATTCCTCGCCCTTGGGGGAGGGGAACCAGCGAAGCTGGGGGAGGGGCGCCCGCAGAATGAACCGCGCTTTCGGTGTCAGGAGAACCGGCCTGTGCCCCTCCACCATCCTGCGGATGGTCCCCCTCCCCGTTTCGGGGAGGATTTTCGTAATGCCCCACAAACTGCGCCACCGCCCAATCGGTGATATTATCCACCCGCTCGCCGGACTTGGTGTAGCGGTAGAGGGGGAATGCCGATGTTTTCTCAAGAAAATCGAACGACACAGGAATGCAAGACGCCAAGCTCTGAAAAGGCTTTGCTGCGGAACCGCCAGACACCGCCAGTGATGGATTTGTTTGCTCTCCGCTCTGTCCATAAAGGGCAAATGTCCTGCTAAGTCTGTCAATCAACAGCGGCGAAAAGTAGAGTGGCTGATTGTTGAAAGGACGATACGCGGCGGTTGATATCCACCCTTTGTTAAATGCCTCCTGCCGCCGGGTCTTTTTCTTCGATTTCAGCGCTTCCGACCATTTGATCTTTGGGTCATAGGCCGGCTCATCAAGGTTCTGACCATATGAAGAAAGAATGTATTGAACTTTGGCTTCGAGCACATCCTTACTCTCTGCGTATACCCAATCGTCGCGTGCAGTGTTGATACCTACGCTGTTCACATAGAAAATTCCCTGACGTCCCGCTGGCCCAGTATCGTCGAGCATTGGCAAAAATTCATCGAATTTATCAGAACCGTGATTTAGCCAATTTTGAAGTTTATCTGGCTTCAGCTCAGTCGTCGCAAGTGATCGAATGTCAGCCCCGCCCAACCAACTCAGCTTATCCTCAGCCGTCTCGTCCTCGGGCCGCCGGATATAGCGGATCGTGCAGCCCTCGACGCCCTGCTTCCGCAGCAGATAGCAAATCGCCACGCCCGTCTGAATGCCAAATACATTATGCTTGGTGCCGGATAGTTTGGGATTGGCGCGCACGTCGCCGCCCAGATCAACCACCCAGATTTCATTGAAATCCTGTGCGACTATCTTGCGGAACCCATCAAACGTTCGGCTCTCAATAAAGCTCCGATTGGTAATAAATGCCAGCACCCCGTCCTCAGTCAGGCGATCACTCGCCCAGCGGAAAAAGCGCGAATACATATCGTACAGCTTGGTTTTCTGCGCCGTGCTCGCCTTGATATAGGTTTGCTTGATCCGCGCATCGATCCGTTCATAGGCGCGGTTTTTGTTGTTATCATTCTCATTTTGTTGGTTGGCATTATAGGGCGGGTTGCCGATGATCACGCTGATCTTGCGGTCATTCTGCCGTTTGATCCGGCCCATATTTTCATCACTAACGCTGCCAAACATATCGCCCTGATGCCCGCTATAAATGCCAAGTGCCGCGACATTATCAAGCGTATCGACAAAGCAGAGATTGGGATATTCGGCGAATTGCCCGGTGATCGCCGCGTAAGTCGCCTCGATGTTCAAATTGGCGACGTAATAGGGCAGGATCGCCACTTCATTGGCATGAAGCTCCTCCTTATATTTATGCCGCAGTTTCTCATGGTTTCCGCGAAAGCTTTCGAGCAGTTCGACGATGAATGTGCCAGTGCCCGTCGCCGGATCAAGGATCTCAACACCGCGATCAATCAGGTTTTTGCCGAAATGGGTTTGGCACAGCCAATCCGCGCTGCGGATCATGAAGCGGACGATCTCTCCCGGCGTATAGACCACGCCCAGCCGATCCGCCGCCATCGGATTATAAACCTTGTAGAAATTTTCATACAGCCCTTTGAGAAAGCCCTGTTTCTCACTGTGGCTATCAATCACGGCGGCGGTGGATTGGATCGCGGCATAATATGGCCCAAGCTGTTTAAGCAGCTTTTGCTTTTCACCGTAGCCGAAGAGTTTATCCTCAAGCGCGATCAGCGCCACCGCGACATTATTCTGACGGTGGAAATCGGGGTTTTCAAACACTTTGGCAAAGATATCCTCAGTCAGGATATGCTGGATCAGCATTTCCTGCACATCGCCCTCATTGACCGCCGGATTGATCGCATCACGCGCGTGCTTCAGGAAATCATCCTGCGCCTTGGCAAATTCCATGGACGCGGCGCGCTTGTCCGCGATGATCCTGCGCAGCGCCTCAAGCACGGCGGGCAGATCAACCGCAAATTGCTTCACCGCTTTATTAAATTCGGCAATCTCAGCACGTTCATGCGCGAAAAAGCGCGTGAGGAGGGGGAGGAGCGTTTCAGCATCCTCCATTGACGCGCGAGCAGCCTCATGCCCGTCCTGCCAGAGAACCGCCGTTACATCGTCAGAAAAGACGATATTTTCCTTGGGATAGCCTTTACGGAATTTATCACTGATTTCCTTTTGCAGGTCATCATTTTCATCCTTGGCCTCCCAATGGCCAAAGGGCACACCAAGCGGGTGGAGCAGCGCGCCATCAACATATATGCGATTGCCCTTCGGCGTGGTAATCCCGTGTTCTGCGACAAATTGCAGATCCTGCGATTTGCTCCACCGTTTAAGCAAATCCTTAAACGGTTCACGCAAAACACTTTCGCGCCTGCTTCCCGATATTGCTTTCAACCGATCAAGTTCGGCGCGATAATCATTGATTAGCTGGCGGCTCATGATGCTCTACTGCCCGTAAAGCCACTCATGATCAAGCTGCACACCCGGCAAAGCTTTTTGGTGACCCCTACGGGAATCGAACCCGTGTTTCAGCCGTGAAAGGGCCGCGTCCTAACCGCTAGACGAAGGGGCCAGCGCGCTGGCGAAATGCGCCATTACGGATTCGGGCGGCGGAGGTCAAGCTGTTGGCTGATCAGTTTTGCAATAGATTGGATTTTGTACAAAAGCGATGAATTGCCTGTGTCTGATCTTTGTGCCATTTATCGCAGCGAGGAGTAGCGTCACGGCCTAAAGTGCCGCAGTTGGCGTCGCGTAAAATTCGCGGAGGATTTGCAAATGGGCATCGAAGAAATGGCAAACCGGGGTGTTGATGCGCCCAAAGCCGATGGGGCTGAGGGCGGCGGTAGTTTTTGGACATCCTTGCGGGGTATATTAACCGCTGCGACAGGCCTTGTGGCGGCGATCAGTGGGCTTTTGATTGGCTTGAGCCAAGCAGGGATAATCGGCGGGAACGATAAGCCTGCTGTGATTGAAAAGGCGGAGGCGAATTCAAATGAGAAAATGGTTGCCCCGCCTAAATCTGATCCTGCGCCCAAACCGGCCTCGCTGCTTGGCGCAGAACGGGAATATAAGGTTGGCAAAATGAGCGATGGGTTCGCCTGGGTGCGCAGTGAGCCAACCGTGGCGAGTGAGGGACTCGAGCAACTGCCCTCGGGCACACATGTGATGTGCACCAGCCGCGCCGTCGTTGATACGGTCAGCACGATCAACCGGACATGGCGTTATTGCAGCGCGCACAAAGGCTATGTCAGCGCGCGTTTGCTGTTGCTGGTGGACGGCTGATCAATCGGCCCACGCGGCGTCATCGATATGAAGCTCTACTTGCCCGCGTCCGCCCCAATCATCAATCTTCGCGCGGCCTGCGATCCACAGGCGGCGATCACTAGGCGCGCCGAGGATTGCTTGGCCAAGTGCGGTGTCACGCGAACGGAAAGCCACGGTTTTTAGAGATTTTCCGTCATCCCCCGCCATAATTGCGCGAACATGATCAGTGCCTACAACATCGGCTTTGATCACGCGCATTGGCCCGGCGGCAACGCGTGGCGCGGGCCAGCCCATGCCGTAAGGGCCACCCGCCTCAAGCGCTTCAACCAACGAAGGTGTGACGCCGCCGGGCGCGACGAGCGCATCAAGCAGCAGCGCGCGGTTTTCGCTAGCCCGCGCCACGTCAGCCGAAAGGCGCGCGTCAAGAAATTCGGCGAGTGCATCAATTTGGTCGGCCATCACGGTCAGTCCCGCCGCCATCGCGTGCCCGCCGCCTGCAACGAGCAAGCCTTCGTCTTTCGCTGCGAGCACCGCCGCTCCTAGGTCAACCCCTGCGATTGAGCGGCCAGAGCCTTTGCCAATGCCAGCGTCGTCCACCGCGATTACGATGGCGGGGCGGCCAAGCTTTTCCTTGAGGCGACCCGCAACAATCCCGATGACGCCGGGGTGCCAGCCGTGCCCGCTGACGAGGGCGACGGCGCGGTTGCCTTGGCCAATGATGCGTTCATCCGCGCCTTCCTGAACGGCGGCCTCAATCGCGCGGCGTTCGCCGTTGAGTCGGTCAAGCTCTTGCGCAATCTCGCGTGCTTCGTGCGCGTCATTGGTGGTGAGCAGGCGGACGCCAAGGTCTGACTTGCCGACGCGCCCGCCCGCGTTAATCCGTGGGCCAAGCGCAAAGCCCAGATCGGAGCATAGCGGCGAACGGTTGAGCCGCGACGCCTCAATCAGCGCGTTCAAGCCGATGTTCTTGGCTGCCGCCATCACCTTGAGTCCTTGGGCTACAAACGCGCGGTTCAGCCCTTTGAGCTGGGCGACATCGGCGACGGTGCCGAGCGCGACGATATCAAGCAGCTCAAGCAGTTTTGGCTCTGCGCGGCTTGCAAAAAACCCACGCGTGCGCAGCGTGCGGATCAGCGCTGCACCAAGCAGGAAAGCAACGCCCACCGCTGCCAAATGGCCGTGCGCAGCGGCATCGGCGGCCTCATCAAGCCGGTTGGGATTGACCAATGCAAACGCTACGGGAAGCGTCGTCGCGCATTTGTGATGATCGACCACGATTACATCAACGCCGGCGTCCTTGGCTTGTTGAAGCGCTTCAAACGCTTGAGCGCCGCAATCGACCGTGACGATGAGCGTCGAACCCGTTTGCCCAAGTGCAACCAATGCCTCGCCCGATGGCCCGTATCCTTCCATCAAACGGTCAGGGATATAGGCCGAGGCTGTTAGCCCAAGATCGCGCAATAAGCGGATCAGCAGCGCCGCCGACGTTGCCCCGTCAACATCATAATCGCCAAAGATCGTGACGGTCTCGCTCTCCAGTACCGCGTCGGCAATGCGTGCGGCGGCGCTATCCATATCATGAAAAATTGACGGGTCGGGCATGAACGCGCGGATCGACGGCGTTCGGTACGCCTCAAGCTGATCAGGCGGGCAGCCGCGCGAAAGCAACAACTGAGTCAGCAGGTCTTTCTCATCAAGCCCGCCGTCGCGCGCATCAGCAGACGCCGCGCGCCACCGCCACGCTTGGCCAGTGATTGAGTTGGTGATGGAAAGGGGGGAGGACACGACAGAGTGCATAGCGGGAAGCGGGTGGCACGGGCAAGGGTGGTTCAAAAATGCGCCATTCTCATTTGGCGATACTGCGGCTCATCGTTGCGCGAACAGTCAGTACCAACCCGAAAACGACTTCGGTTAAGGCCACCAACAAAGCGGTTGAACCACGCATCTGCGCCACAAAGATGTCGCCAAACCCGATCGCGGTGATCACGGCGGCGAGCAGCCAAAACAGCTTGTCTCCATAAACAGTCTTGAAGACAAAATAGTGCGTGCCGACTGCGATGGCCGCGAGCGGAAAGACGAGCATTGGCTTATCGGCAAGGAAGAGCCAAGCGGCGAACAGCCCGCCGATCATGGCTATGGTGCTTTCCAGCACCGTCAATCCAAACGGATTATTGCGCGATTCACTTTCCCGGCGGAAGATTGCCCGACAGACGAGCTTGGTGAGGGGAAAGATCAGCATTCCGCCAAAAAACAATACCACAAACCCAGCGCGTATCCCCTGACTATGCTGAATGTACATCGCCGCCAGCCAAACCAAGCCGGAAATCACGACGCCAGGGCCACCTCCGACATATGCGCGCCTTAGGTCTTGTTGCGCATCAGTGACTGTCATTTTTGCCCCCCGAGATATCGTCCCGCTTATGTCTGACTTTAAGCGAAAGACCACATAATCTAGCAGCTAAAAGCGCACTGACAACAGCCGACCATATTGGGAAATTACCAATCCCTCCCGATGCGTTGACGTTCGGTATGGGGGCGGCGCATCACGCCGCCCACCCCAAACGCCCTACAGGCCGTCAACGCTTTTGCTGACCAAGATGTTCACCGAAACACGGCGATTCTGTGCCTTGCCTTCGGCGGTGTCATTGCTGGCGAGCGGATCTGCTTTGGACATCCCAGTCGGGGTCAGCATACGATAAGGTTTCCATTGGCACGCTTGCTGAAGAAAATTGATGACACTACTCGCGCGCTTTTCGCTGAGCTGTTGGTTGAATTCATCACTTCCGGTCGAATCGGTGTATCCTACAACCAGCATTAGGGCGTTATCCGTTGCCTCGGCTGCTGATGCCGCAGCGCACAGCTCTTGTTTGGCCTGAGCTGACAAAGCCGCTTTGCCAGTATCGAAATTCACATTTGTCGTGCTTTTGATATTATATTTGTCGATATCACCCATGCGCCCGCGCAGTGCCGCCGTCGCGGCAGTCTGTTCCTCAAATTGCTGCGCGGTGCCGTTACGGATCATTGTCGCGGTCTTAAAATCCTTGTTCCGCAAACTGATCTGACTAGCGACCAAACCACCCTCTGATTGCGATGTTTTGACCGTAACGGGGAGACCATTCAGCAGCGCGCCCGCTGCAAGCGTATTGCGGCCGCTGAACAGGCCTCGGCTGGTCTTTATCCGGGTCGCGTCATTGATGGCGATAATAGTGCTGGTGCCGTCGGCGGTCGTTACTTTCATCTTGTCGCTGCTGCGCGCTGAGATGATGCCCTTAATCTCGGGCCCTTTGGTCGTCACAGTCGCTTCAGGCGTAGGCGGCGATGAACCCTCGACGATAATCGGGTCGGGCGCTTCCTGCGACTGTGCAGACACACTGCCTGACGCGGGCACCGCAAGCATGGCAAACAGGACGAGAGCTTTTGTTCTTCTGGAAACGACGTGCATTGAGCTACTCCTTCAAAGTGCCCCTGTCGGCTGAGCCTGTTCAGATCAACCTTTCTGGCACATGAACACACCCAGCAAACCCTTGGATTATGCGGTTGATTCGAGCCAATATTGCGGCAAACCGCGCGCTCGCGTTCAGTTTGGGGGCTGCGTCTCGCGCCTCGCGCCCGGCTCAACGCGCACCCCGTCACGGTCGATCCGCATATTAAGCGGCACCCCGCCAATTTCGGTATCGAGTGTCAGATTATCATTGCCGAGCCGGATTTCGCTTTCATCGATATTGATTGGAATGTCGGGCATTTCGGGGATGTCAGGCAGTTCAAACTGTGGGCGATCCTCAACCGGGGCTGGGCGCGGGGCAGGGCGGGCGGCACCCCTAATGGCTTGCCCCATAAAATCACGCCAGATACGCGCGGGAAGGCCGCCGCCGTTAATCCCTTTAAGCGGACTGTTATCATCATTGCCAACCCACACGCCGACGATCAGATCACCCGCAAAGCCAACGAACAGTGCATCGCGATTGTCTTGGCTGGTGCCCGTTTTACCATAAGTCTTGATGCCAAGTGCGGCGGCGCGGCCTGTCCCTTGGGTTATGGTAGCGTTCAGCATGTCGCGCAGCATATCATTGCGGCTGCCCATCCGCCGTTCGCTGCCAAATAGCTTTGCCCAGATGCTGGGCGGGTCTTTGGGAATTGCTGTAGGCGTGACAGGCATTGTCGCCGCCGCAACCGCTGCATAGGCTGAGGTGAGTTCAATCAGCGTAAGCCCCGATGATCCAAGTGCTAGGCTTGGATCAGCCGTCAGCGGGCTTTTGATCCCAAGATCGCGCGCGGCGCGGATGACGGCCTTCTCACCAAGCTGATTATACAGGCGGACGGCAGCGACATTGCTTGAACGCGCAAACGCCTCTCGCAGCGTAATCTGCCCGCGATAACGATCACCGCTGTTTTTGGGGCGATAGGCTCCGCTCGTTATCGGCGTATCATTAATCAGCGTATCGGGGGTCATCCCTGAACGCAG
>JAYTPB010000029.1:0-3928 GCA_043747445.1 Sphingomonadales bacterium | reverse complement strand
AAAGGCAAAGTTTGAGCGGACGAAACCGCACTGCAACATCGGCACCATCGGGCACGTCGATCATGGTAAGACATCGCTGACCGCAGCGATCACGAAGATCCTCGCCGAAACCGGCGGCGCAACCTTCACGAGCTATGACAACATCGATAAGGCACCTGAAGAGCGCGCACGCGGTATCACCATTTCAACGGCACACGTTGAATATGAAACCGCTGAGCGTCACTATGCGCACGTCGATTGCCCAGGCCACGCCGATTATGTGAAGAACATGATCACGGGTGCGGCGCAGATGGATGGCGGCATTCTTGTTGTGTCGGCAACTGACGGCCCAATGCCGCAAACGCGTGAGCACATCCTGCTTGCGCGGCAAGTTGGCGTGCCTCAGCTTGTTGTGTTCATGAACAAGTGCGATCTGGTTGATGACGCAGAAATCATCGAACTCGTCGAAATGGAAATTCGCGAGCTTCTTTCGAAGTATGATTTTGACGGCGATAACATCCCCGTCATTCAAGGTTCGGCAACATGTGCGCTCAACGACACCAACCCTGAGCTTGGCCGCGAAGCGATCATCAAGCTCATGGCAGCGGTTGACTCGTTCATCCCACAGCCTGCGCGTCCGCTTGACAAGCCATTCCTGATGCCAATTGAAGACGTGTTCTCAATTTCGGGTCGCGGTACGGTTGTAACCGGTCGTGTTGAACAGGGCATCGTCAAGGTTGGTGAAGAAGTCGAAATCGTCGGCCTAAAGGACACCAAGAAGACCGTCGTTACCGGCGTTGAAATGTTCCGCAAGCTGCTTGATCAGGGCCAGGCTGGCGATAACATTGGTGCGCTTATTCGCGGCGTTGGTCGTGAAGAAGTTGAGCGCGGTCAGGTGCTTTGCAAGCCCGGCTCGATCAAGCCGCACACCGATTTCACTTCGGAAGTCTATGTCCTTTCAAAGGATGAGGGTGGCCGTCACACGCCATTCTTTGCGAATTATCGTCCGCAATTCTACTTCCGCACAACCGACGTGACCGGCGAAGTCGTTCTGCCAGAAGGCACCGAAATGGTAATGCCTGGTGATAACGTACAACTCGGCGTCAAGCTCATCGCACCAATCGCGATGGAGCAGGGCCTGCGTTTCTCGATCCGCGAAGGCGGTCGTACCGTGGGTTCAGGCGTCGTCGCCTCAATCTCGAACTAAACTCCGCATTGGCATCGCCCGATCCTTTACTCAAGGATCGGGCGATTGCCGTTTCTAAAAGGCCCGTAAAATCGGGCGTGGCTCTTTCGCATTGGTATTCGACATGGAAACGCAAAATATACGTATTCGCCTCAAGGCTTTTGATCACCGCGTACTTGATCAGGCAACAGGCGATATCGCCGATACCGCAAAGCGCACTGGTGCTTCGATCCGTGGCCCGATTCCGCTGCCAACAAGAATCGAAAAGTTCACGGTTAACCGTGGCCCGCACGTTGATAAAAAATCACGTGAGCAGTTTGAAGTGCGCACGTACAAGCGCCTTCTCGATATTATTCAACCAACCCCGCAAACCGTTGATGCTTTGATGAAGCTTGATTTGGCCGCAGGGGTTGATGTTGAGATCAAACTCGCTTAACGGCGACACTCATTAAGGGATACCGCACAGCATAAGCGATTCGTCGCGCTGTGGCCTGCGTCCCCCGTTCAGTTTTTGACTGGTCTTTTGATCAGGCATGAGCGCCAGCCCGGACGGGGCGATGTTTCACATATTAGGGCTTCAAGCATCTCGGAAATGGTTCCGGGGTGCCTCTGTTTTGAGGAGAACAGATCATGCGTACTGGCGTGATCGCGAAGAAGATGGGCATGACTCGCCTGTTTAAGGAAGATGGGCGCCACGTGCCTGTTACCGTTCTTTCGCTAGAAAATTGCCAGGTTGTTTCGCAGCGCACCGAGGCGCGTGACGGTTATGTCGCGCTCCAGCTTGGTGCCGGAACAGCCAAGGCCAAAAACCTGACGAAGCCTGAGCGTGGCCATTTCGGCAAAGCCGAAGTTGAGCCCAAGGCGCGTCTCGTCGAATTCCGCGTATCAGAAGATGCGATGGTTGATGTCGGCGCGACAATTTCTGCCGATCATTTCGTTGCAGGGCAGCTTGTTGACGTTAGCGGTCACACGCAGGGCAAGGGCTTTCAGGGCGGGATGAAGCGCTGGAACTTCGGTGGTTTGCGCGCAACTCACGGTGTTTCGGTTTCGCACCGTTCGCTTGGTTCAACCGGGCAGCGTCAAGATCCCGGCAAAGTGTTTAAGGGTAAGAAGATGGCCGGCCACATGGGCGACCGTCAGCGTACTCAGCAGTGCCTTGAAATCGTTTCAACCGATGTTGAGCGTGGGCTTCTTTTCGTGAAGGGCAGCGTTCCCGGATCAAAGGGCACTTGGCTTCAAGTCAAGGACAGTGTGAAGGTCGCGCGCCACAGCGATGCGCCTTATCCCGCAAGCATCAAATCGACAGCATCAGCTCCGGTCGATGCACCCGCAGAAACCCCCGCTGAAGTCGTCGAAACGACCGCAGCAGAAACTCAGGAGGGCTGAACATGAAAATCACCGTTCAAACCCTCGACGCGAAAAAGTCTGGCGACATTGAACTTGCCGATGACGTTTTCGGGATCGAAGCACGCGCTGACATTCTTCACCGCGTCGTCACATGGCAGCTTGAAAAGCGCCGTGCCACGGCCCGGCCAACGCGTGAACGTTCCGACGTTGCCCGCACGGGTAAGAAGTTCGGCAACCAAAAAGGTGGCGGTACGGCCCGTCACGGTAACCGTCGCGCGCCAACCTTCATTGGTGGTGGTAAGGCCCACGGTGCCCGCCTGCGTGATTTTAATCCGTCGCTCAACAAGAAGATCCGCGCGCTTGGCCTTAAGATGGCACTGTCATCAAAGGCTGCTGCGGGTCAGATCGTTGTGATGGATAATCTCGCAGTCGCTGAAGGTAAGACCAAGACTTTGGTTGCGAGCCTTGCCAAGCTTGGGTTCGGGAAAACCGCACTCGTGATTGACGGCGATATGGTTGATAACAGCTTCGCGCTCGCTTCGGCGAACCTTCACGGCATCAATGTGATGCCAGCGGTTGGCGCGAATGTGTATGACATTTTGAAAGCTGAAACACTGGTTTTGACCCGTGCAGCAGTTGAAAAGCTGGAGGCACGGTTCAATGGCTAAGAAGCTCGATAAAGCCGCGCCAACGCTGCGTCATTATGACGTGGTTCGTGGCCCGCACATCACCGAAAAAGCAACAATGGCAAGCGAATATAACGCGGTTGTCTTCCGTGTTGCCAATGACTCGACAAAGCCTGAGATCAAAGCCGCTGTTGAAGCGCTGTTTGATGTCAAGGTGTTGAGCGTCAACACCATCGTCCAGAAGGGCAAGACCAAAAAGTGGAAGGGCAAGCCCTACACCAAGTCTGACTTCAAAAAAGCAATCGTGCGTCTGGCTGAAGGCCAGTCAATCGATGTGACAACCGGTATATGAGTGGGGGGATTTAAGAGCCATGGCACTCAAGCATTATAACCCGACCAGCCCAGCCCGTCGTGGCTTGATCCTGGTTGACCGTTCAAGCCTGCACAAAGGAAAGCCCGTCAAGGCGCTGACCGAGGGCAAGCGCAAGACGGGTGGCCGCAACAACAAGGGTCATGTCACATCGCGCGGCATCGCCGGTGGTCATAAGCAGCGTTACCGTTTCATCGATTTCAAGCGTCGCAAATGGGACGTTGAAGCCACCGTTGAGCGGTTGGAATATGATCCAAACCGCACCGCGTTCATCGCGCTGGTTTCCTATCCCGACGGTGAGCAGGCGTATATCATTGCGCCGCAGCGTCTGGCACCGGGTGACAAGATCGTTGCTGGCAAGAAAACCGACGTGAAGCCCGGCAATGCGATGGAAATCGGTCAGGCACCCGTTGGCACGAT
>JAYTPB010000028.1:0-20149 GCA_043747445.1 Sphingomonadales bacterium | reverse complement strand
GGCTGGCGTTTATAATGAGAATGGCCCGTATCAAAAGGGCGCAATCAACAGTGAGAATGATGCGGTTGATGCCTGCGCGCTCGCCGCTGAAGATCGGGCAGGAAAAATGTCGAGCGTGCGGGAGGTTACCAAGGTTTCGGCCAATGAAGACGGCTGGGATATTGCGGGCACGATCGAAGCGCGCGACGACTGGCGTGACAAGGTGGTTGAGCCGCGCGGGTTCAACTGTGTCGTCCGCGATGGCACGGTCAAGGCGGTGTTCGTTGAGGCAACCACGGTCGCCGTGCGATAGATTATTAGGGATGTACCGGGCTTCGGCTCGGATCAGAAAAGCGCAGGGTGATCCTTGCGCTTTTTTGTGTCTGAATTGCGGCGCTTTGCTGAACGCGCGCCTACAACTCAGTTCAGACTTCGCTCAGCGCGAATCGCTCATATTCGCATCATACCCGGCATCCAAACCCGCCGGGTATTGACGGAGGTGAGTATGAAGTATCTGTCCAAAGCCACGCTGGCGCTGGCCGCTGCGGCAACCGTAATTTCAGCGACGCCCGCGCAAGCAGGCCGCTTTGATCGCAATAACGGCGACGGCATTAGCACGGGCGATGTAATCGCAGGCGCGCTGATTATCGGCGGGATTGCCGCCGTCGCCGTCGCTGCGTCAAACGGTCGCGATGGCCGCTATGACGATCGTTATGATGACCGTTATGAACGGCGCGGCGATTATTCGCGCGGTGGCTATGATCGTTCGGATCGCCGCTTTAGCAGCCGTGCCGCTGTTGATCAGTGTGTCCGCGCCGCGCAAAATCAGGCGAGCCGCTATGGCCGCGCCCGCGTGACTGATGTCACCCGGATCGACCGGGTACGTGGCGGCTATGAAGTGCGCGGGCGGATCGTTGTTGAGGATCGCGGCTATAATCGCGGGCGCGACGATTGGAACCGCAATGGCAACCGCTATGACCGGTATAATGACGGCTATGACAAGGGCAGATTCTCATGCGTCGCTCGTTACGACGGCGTTGCCGACCTGCGCCTTTCAGGGCTTGGCAATAATTACGGCTAATCCACGCGCTTAGCTAGACAGCGTGCAGGGCTGACATTATCGGCCCTGCATGACTGTTCAGCCACAAGACTCAATCCTTATCGTCGATTTCGGCAGCCAAGTGACCCAGCTTATCGCGCGGCGTGTGCGTGAAGCGGGGGTTTATAGCGAAATTGCCCCGTTCAATGCAGCGGCTGAGGCTTTTGCGCGGATGAGGCCAAAGGGCGTGATCTTTTCGGGTGGCCCCGCTTCTGTGACGGCTGAAGGCAGCCCACGCGCGCCGCAGGTGATCATCGACTCAGGCCTGCCAATCTTAGCGATCTGTTACGGACAGCAAACGCTCTGCACGCAGCTTGGTGGAACAGTCGAAGGCGGCCATGCGGCGGAATTTGGCCGCGCAGACGTTGAAATTTTGAAGGCCAGCCCGCTTTTTGACGGCATCTGGGAAGTCGGCGGACGCTATCCCGTCTGGATGAGCCACGGTGATCGGGTGACCGTCGCGCCCGAAGGCTTTGAAGTGATTGGCACATCGCCCAACGCGCCCTTCGCCATCTGTGTGAATGAGGCGAGGGCATATTACACCACGATGTTCCACCCCGAGGTTGTTCACACGCCTGACGGGGCAAAGCTGCTCGCCAATTTTGTTCATAAGATTTGTGGGCTGGCGGGCGATTGGACGATGGCTGAATACCGCGCCACCAAAATCGCCGATATCCGCGCACAGGTTGGAAAGGGCCGCGTCATTTGCGGGCTTTCGGGCGGGGTCGATAGCTCGGTCGCGGCGATCCTTATCCATGAAGCGATTGGCGAACAGCTCACTTGTGTCTTCGTCGATCACGGCCTGCTGCGGATGAATGAGCGCGAACAAGTCGAGACGCTGTTCCGCGATCATTACAATATCCCGCTCGTCGTGGTTGATGCCGAGGCGCGCTTTATGGCGGGGCTGGCAGGCGTGACTGATCCAGAGGCCAAGCGCAAATTCATCGGCGGCGAATTTATCAGCGTGTTTGAGGAAGAGGCCAAGAAGATCGGCGGCGCAGAATTCCTCGCCCAAGGCACGCTCTATCCCGATGTGATTGAGAGCGTGAGTTTCACTGGCGGGCCGAGTGTGACGATCAAGAGCCACCATAATGTCGGCGGGCTGCCCGCGCGGATGAACATGCAATTGGTTGAGCCACTGCGCGAACTCTTCAAGGATGAGGTGCGCGCATTGGGGCGCGAACTTGGCCTTAATGATCAATTTGTTGGTCGCCATCCCTTCCCCGGCCCCGGCCTCGCGATCCGCATACCGGGCGAAGTGACCAAGGAACGCTGCGATATCCTCCGCAAGGCCGATGCGGTCTATCTTGAAGAAATCCGCAACGCCGGGCTGTATGATGAAATCTGGCAGGCCTTTGCGGTACTCCTCCCCGTCCGCACAGTCGGCGTGATGGGCGATCACCGCACCTATGATTATGTCTGCGCGCTACGCGCGGTGACAAGCACCGACGGCATGACCGCCGACGTTTACCCTTATAAAAGTGCTTTCCTGTCACGCGTTGCCACGCGGATTGTGAACGAGGTGAAGGGCATTAACCGCGTGGTCTATGATTATACCAGCAAGCCGCCGGGGACGATTGAGTGGGAATAAGCGGCTACCGATTTCGCCATTTGCTAAGCGCCGTTTGTGCGGCAATCCTGCGCACTTTGCTCAGCCCAAGAAACCAAGTGCAGATCGCAAGTGCCACGCCCGACATCAGCCCCGCACTCATGAAGGCGATTATAGATCCTTTTTGTGCAAGCGCTATTGTTGAACTAGCCACAAGATAAGTCGCCACGCCTGTGAATGCGCCCCGTGCTGCCAAATCAATATGAAGTGCCAAGCCGGAACCGGGTACGATCCGGACAACAGCGGGCAATAGTGCCGCGCCGAGGCCGATAATCTCGCCAATGGCCAGCGCGGCCATCATCCGCAGCGCGACATTTTCGAACGGCATGATAAAATACACGAATATCGTTATCGCAAGCTGGGCAAGGCGACCCGTTACGAGCGCACGCGGCTGATTTGCGCATACAAGAAGCTGCAGCGCCATGCTCAGCGTTGGCAAAAGCAGCGGCGCGCCAATCGCCAGCCAGAACAAGCTCGTATTATAAAGTGCGGGATTGCCTGTCCAATATCCAAACAGTGGCTCGGCAAGTGCTGCCAGCATCCCTGCGGTTCCAGCCATCTGAATTGCAAGAAACTGCGTTGACTCGCGGTAAACCCCTGTCAATCCAGCGGTGTCATTCAAAGCAATTCGTCGCGCCGCCTCAAGCCCGAAAACATTGGTAAAAAGCTGGAGCACCGAACGCACAAGATTGGCAAGCGTGCGCATCAACGCAAATTGGGCAATGACAAAAGCACCCGCGCCAGAAGCCCCAAGCAGGAAGGTTGGGGCGAAGGTGATCGCGGTGGAAACCGCACTCTGCACCCAATATTGGAGCGATGTTCCAATGGCACGCTGCCGCTCTTCGGCGTCAGGCAGTGCAAATCCAAATCGAAAATCAGGATAAAATCGCGCTGTGTCCCATATCGGCAGCAACACTGAAAAGAGAATGATTGCGCCTAGATAGGCGAATGAGACCGCCACGAGATCGCCGCCCAAGGCGACCGCCGCGATAACGGTGGCGATGCGTAGAAGATCACCAAGCGAAAATATGATGGTTTGCCGGAAAAACTGTTGGTGTGCACGGTAGACCGCATATTGCGCGGCCATTGCCTGTCGCGCAGCGGTTGCCACGGCGAGAATAATCACCGCCCAAAGCAGTGTTGTTTCCTGATTTACGCCCTCATCTGTATTTCTAAACACCATATAGAGCAGAATAACCGCAACTGCGCCAAACAGGCTGGCACAGGCAAGGGCGAAGTTGCCGGCCCCGAGGATGTGGCGCGCGCGATCCTTCTCGCCTTGTTCAACGGCAAAAAACAGTCGGTTGCCAAAGTAAAGGTTGAGGCCGAAATCAAAAATTGCCACCATCCCGGCGACTGAAAGTGCCACCGTCCACGCCGCAAATATGTCAACGCCCCATAGCCGGATGAGCACCCCGACAAGCACCAAACGATCAAACATCGTGATCGCAAAAGCGAATATCTGCGCGAGATATTCGCGCGCTATTCGCCTAGCTGTCATCGCGTGCGCGCTCCAGCGTCTGAACGATTAATCAATGGGGCCAAAGCCATCAAGCATATCGTCAAGATAGTAGCGCGCAGTTGCCGCAAGACCATCTTCGAGCGAAACTTGGGCGTGAAATCCCGTCAGGCGCTGTAGCTTTGTTACATCGGGCGCGCGCCGCTTTACGCTGCCGGACGGCGATGGGTGCTTGATGATGTCGGCCGTGATTCCGCGCGCCGAGAGCATTTTATTGCCAAGTTCAAGCATCGTAATTTCTTCGGTGCCGCCGACGTTGACGATCTCATTCTTGCACGCTTGCGTTTCGCCGACGGCCAGAGTCGCGGTAATCGCGTCGTCAATATAAAGGAATGACCGTGTGTCTGCATGGCCAAAAAGCTCATACTTGCCGCCCCGCACCCGCTCAAAAAAGTCTGGAATCACATGGCGATCACCCATGCGAGGGCCGTAAGCATTATGATAGCGAATGATTGAATAAGGCATATCGCGCGCCGCACCGGCTTGAGCCGTTACAATCTCGCCGTGCATTTTTGACGCAGCGTATGACCAACGCGGATTGGTAACATCATCAATCGAAAGCGGAACATCTTCGGCGGTGGGCACTGGCCAGCCAAAGCGTGTTACGGTTGAGGCATAGGCTTCGCTTGTCGCGGCATAAACGAAGCGTTTGAGCTGTTTCGCCGTGCTGTAATGCTCCGCGAGAAATAGCGTTGGCAGCGTGCAGCAGCGAATAACATCAAGCGGGCGTTCATAAAAATTCTGCGTCCCGTTAAGTGCTGCGAGATGGTAAACATAATCAATGTCAACTGGGAGCGCTTTGACCGCAGATTCGTCGCAAAGGTCGGTCTCAACAAAGCGCACATTGTCTTGCGCGATGAGTGCTAGAAATGCCCTGTCACGCGCACCTCGCGCGAAGTTGTCAACACAGATTACCTCGTGATCAGCGCGTGCTGCCAAGCGAAGGGCAAGATGGTAGCCGATGAAGCCTGCGGCTCCGCTGATTAGTATCCGCGTCATTTAATGCCTATTTTCGCACGTTAAGCGCGCCGAGAGCTGCATAGCGAATGTCGGGTGCCAGATTATGATCCTCTAGCCGCGCATGCTGGTTCCAGAAATCATAGATCATTCCGGGTGCCTGCATTTCCGCTGCAAGATCGGATAGTTTCAGCTTCTCAAGTGCGGGATGATTATTCTGCATAATCACAAGCGAAGCCCCGCGCGCTGCCGCAATCGGGCTATTTGAAGCGATGATCCCAAGCGTTGCCAAATTGTCGGGCGAAACTTCAGCATCCCAACCAACAATTTCAGCATCAGGGAAACGGGCGCGCAGTGCTGCAATGATCGGAATCGCCATTGTGCCCCGAAGGTCGTCAGTTTCAGGGCGACCCTTGAAGGCGAGGCCGAGGATGGCAATGCGCGAAGGTGCGTTTCCACCGGCGCGCGTATAAGCGTCAGCAACTTGCCCGATTGCGCGCTCAGGGAGGTTTTCGTTCCAGCGCCGTCCCGTAAGCGCAATTTCTGGAACAAAGCCAAGCGGCTGGAGACCCTCCGCCAGGATATAGGGATCTTTTTCGAGGCATGGGCCGCCAACTGGCCCAGGCATAGGCAAATTGGCGCGCGCATAGCCGATGTTGCCGCTCGCGATTACCTCATGTGCTGAAACGCCTGTTGCATCGCAAAGTGCTGCGACTTCGTTTGCGAAGGCGAACATCAAATCGCGTTGGGTATTGTTCACCAGCTTTACCAGTTCGGCGGTTTCGGCGTTGCGCACACGAATGATCGTTGGTGTCAGCATTGAGAAAAGCTGCGACGCACGGAATGTGGCGTGTTCGCTAATACCGCCGACGATTTGGGGCAGGGATACAAGTTCGGCAAGCGCTCTGCCTTCAAGCGTGCGCTCAGGGCAGAAAGCGAGATCAAATATTTTGCCGGTTGCTTCAAGTATGGGCCGAACAAATGTGCTGGTTGTGCCAACCTTGACGGTAGAACGTAAAACAACGAGGTCACCTGGCTTCATCACGGCGGCGATGTCTCTGCTTACCATGGCAAGCGCGGTTGAATTGGTTTTCTTGTCGCTGCCGATGGGCGTACCAACAGTGACGATGAATACGCTCGCTTCCGGCGCGTTTGCCATGCTGTTTGAAAAGGTAAAACGCTGCTTTTCGATTTGCGCCGCGAGCCTGTCGTTCAAGCCATATTCGGCGAAATGTGCGCGCGATTCACCAAGTGCCTCAAGAATGTCAGGATTAATCTCAATCCCATGAACTTGAAACCCGGCTTCGGCCATCGCAACCGCCAATGTCAAACCGACATAGCCAAGGCCGATGATACGGATATTACTGTCACCGAAGGTTTCGGGGAGCATTGCCAACCTTAATATTAGGGGATCGGGGAGATAATGGCCGCTCATAGCGGGCGCATCACGAAACGCAAGATATTTGCATTTCCGGCCTCTGGCCTTGCCAATTCATTTTGTCTTGGCCTATTCGGCGGGCAAATTATAAAATGGAAGCAGTCAAAAATGAACAGTGAGTCCACCAATTCAGGTGACGGCGAATTGCCGACTGCTGAATCGCGCCAGCACGGAAACCAGCAATGGTGGACCGAAAATACGATGAGTTATGACTGGAAGGAAAAAGTTGATGCGCCGCGCTATTCAAAGGCGTGGTTTGATGAGATCGATTCAAAATTCTATCACGGCGCGCGGCTTTTTCTTGATGTTCCAAACCCATTTGCTGTGCTGATGGATATCGAGACTCTTGCTGGCAAGCGCGTTCTTGAAATTGGATGCGGGATGGGAATGCATACCGAGCTAATGCTGCGTGCCGGGGCAAAGCTGACCTCGATTGATATCTCGCCAACGTCGATTATGGCCACGACGAAGCGGCTCGAACTCAAGGGTTTGTCAGGCGATATCCGCCAAATGGATGCCGAACATCTTGATTTTGCAAATGGTGAATTTGATCTTGTCTGGTCATGGGGCGTCATCCACCACAGTGCGCGCACGGGGCAAGTGCTAAAGCAGATTGACCGTGTGCTGAAGCCCGGCGGCAGTGCGAAAATCATGGTCTATGCACTCGACGGGATGAGCGCCTACATTACGATGATGCGGCGCTATGTGCTCGGATTCTGGGCAGGCCGCCAAATTGATGATCTGCTTTGGAAAGATGCTGATGGGTTCACCGCCCGTTTTTATACTAAGGATAATTGGTCTGATCTGCTTGGCATTTTCTTTGAAGATATTGAAACGCGCTTGTTTGGGCAGGATGCTGACGCTGTCCCGCTTCCCCGGCAGCTTCGGCGCACTGCTTTGAAGCTGTACTCAAGAGAGCGCTTGATGCGCCTAGCGGCAAAGCGCGGGTCGATGCTTTATTCCGTGGGGCGGAAGCCAGCCTGAATAGGCCTAATGTGCGATCTTGCGAATGGCTGACATCAGGCGCGTTTGAAATTTGTCAAAGCTGAAATAGTCAAGACCCGCAGGAATCGCCTTTGGCTGTTGTAGGGCTGCAAGGATCGCCCCTTTGAGCGCGTGCGGATCAAACGGATCAACCAAAGCACCCAGAGCCCCGTCTCGCAGGGCTTCGCGGCTGCCATCAATGCTGCTGCCGACGACGGGAAGCCCACAGGCCATGGCCTCAATATAAACAAAGCCAAAGCCTTCAAGCGTACTGGGCATAACATAAGCGTCGGCAAGCGCATAATATCTCGGTTTATCGGCTTCGCTCACGAATCCAGCGAATATGACTGAATCGGTCACCCCGTGTGTTTTGGCCAATGCTTCCAACCGCGCTTGATCGCCACCCTTGCCCACAATGAGATAGGATAGATTAGGGATTTCGCGCTTGAGTTCGGGCAAAAGTTCAATGATCCGGTCAAATCCTTTGGCCTTTTCGCTTGGATCAAGCCGTCCAAGCGTCATGATTACCCGGCGATCGGCAAGGCCATATTGCGCCACAAGCTGGGGGTCTTTTTCAAGCAGACCAAAATCATCAAGATGGACAGCATTGGGAACGACGCAGCATTTGTCGGGTGCAATCTTGCACCATGATAAGAACCGTTCTTGCGTCACGCCGCTTAATGAAATCACCGAATCAGCCTTCGAGGATAATTTGTTTGATAGATAGCGCGGGCTTGGTGCCCATCCTTCGACGCCGTAAAGGCAGAGCGCCCAAGGCACGCCAAGCCATTTGGCCGCCAAATAGGCGACTGGAATCAAATTGACATGCGCGCAATAAATGATGTCGAAAGACGTGCCTGAGCGAAGCTGTCGCCAAAGCGCACGCAAATATGCGACTGCCCCGCCAAGACTGCTTTGATCAAATTCCAGTTTTTCAGGCATTGGCTCTAGCGGTGCCGCGATGACCCTTGGCAGGGCTACGACCCTATCAACTTGATCATCACCACACATAGCCTCGATCACATCGCGATTATAAAGCGCAATACCGCCAGTGCCACCGTAGGCGTCGGTCACCAAACATAATATGTTCAAATTACGAGTCACGAAATGCGCGCTTTCTTATCTGTGCGTGACATAGACATTGCTTGCATCCCATGTGCCCATTTTTGCACCCATTGCCGAAGCAGGCGTTCGTTTAACCAGCGCATAATTGCATTCAAAAAACCGATCCATTTCCGGATTCCAGCACGGAAAAATTTCAAGCCCGTTAGAGGTCACCCGCGCCACATCATAAGGCCAATTTTTGACGGCATCGAACACGCGCGCAAGCGAAGCGCCTGTAAATAGCCAAAGGTGATTATATTCAAACTGGACAATGCCGATCTTGCCAGCCGCGAGCAGTGCAGACATTCCTGTAATGACCGCAAGATCATGCCCTTCAGCGTCAATTTTGATAAGATCGATAAACTCAAGCGCATGATCTGCTGCAAAGATATCACCAGTGACCACCGTGACATCGATCAAATTTGAATCCGAATGATCATCACGAACCAGCGCGTTTGTGCCCGCTTTACTGCCTGCGATGTTCATCTTGCCACTACCTGGTTCAGATGACATCGCCATTTGATGCAGCTTCACACTGGCATTCGAACCAAAACGATCGCGCAAATGCTGAAACGTGTCAGGTGCAGGCTCAAAGGCATCGACAATGATTTGGCATCCTGTATCGCGCGCGGCCTCAAGGGCGTATAGCGACCAATTGCCGAGATTGGCACCAACATCCCACACGCGAAAAGTTCGATCACCGCTCATTTGCTTGTGTAATTGTGCGGCACATTGGATCAAATGGCGCTCGCCATTTAGGGCCATATCATTGTCGACATCTCCGCGCGCTTGCATATATATCTTGCGTCCAAGCCGCCAAGCTGCTTTTTTGCCGATCAATTTTACTAGTAACGCCGTCCACATGGCGCGTCCATTAGCCGCCGATGCCCCAATTGCAAGAATGATTTTGTGCCTTGGCACTAAAGCCATTGGGCCTTATGCACCACAATCCGAATTCGTTTTAACCGAAGCTTTTCATTTATGATTTCCCGTTTCAAACCCGACTCGGGTGCAATTGCCATGTTCGCTTCAATTGCATTTTTTCTTGCGGCCTTGATCCTTGGCGGCGGTTCACGGCTTGAACTGGCGGGGCCAATTCTCCTGCGTCTGATAGCGATTGGTGCCTTGGTGTGGCTATTATGGGACGGCTGGATGCGCGGTTTTGCAATCCCCAAGATAGCCTATGTTTTCTGGGCAGGCTTATTGTTGCTGCCACTGGTGCAATTAATCCCCTTGCCTTGGTCGCTATGGACACGCTTTCCAGGCCGGGAGACCGTTGTGGAGATGTATCAGGCGCTTGGGGTCAATCCAATGCAGCCAATAAGTCTCGCGCCGGAGCGGACTGCGAATGCCTTTTTTGCGCTGCTACCAATTCTTGCAGCATTTTTTCTTGCTTTAAGGCTTGATAACGCTGGGCGAGAGAAACTGATTGAATGGGTCATTATTGCGGCGGTTATCAGCGCAGTGCTTGGCTTGCTCCAGACTGTGAGTGGTTCTGGAAGCGCACTTTATATCTACGCCATCACCAACGGTGATGCGAGTGTTGGCTTTTTTTCAAATGCCAACCATCATTCGCTATTTTTATGTGCTGGTGTCATTTTGCTATTCTATTGGATGGGAGCGAAAATTCGCCTTAATCGACAATTGCCACAGACTGAACTGGTAATCGGCAGTTTGGCATTGCTGTGTCTGCTCACATCGATCGTTGCCACCTTATCACGTGCGGGTGTTCTGTTTAGCATAATAGCAACTCTGATCGGCCTCACTTTCATACCAATTAATATGCTCAAGATATCACGAGTCAGGTTCTGGACGATCACGGCGGCTATTTTCCTGTTTGCAATCGCGGTTTTCTCAGTGATGTTTTTTTCACGAATATTTGGTTCGGCAGACGACGGCGGAATCCTGCAAGATGGCAGGATTGACAATCTTTGGATATTTGGCCGGATGATCGTCGATTTTTTCCCAATTGGCTCTGGGCTTGGCACGTTTGATCCGGTCTACCGCCTTTATGAAACGGCGGGCGAAATTGACCTGACCTATCTCAACAATGCCCATAATGACGGCGCGCAAATTCTGCTTGAGGCTGGTTTGTGGGGCCTGCTGCTGCTTGTGATATTTTTTGGCTGGTACGGAATGCAATTATTGTCAGCCCTGCGCAATTCATCGGATAATATGACACGTTTGACGCAAAGGCGGGCGTTGTGCACAATCATTGGTCTTGCTTTGCTGCATTCGCTGGTGGATTACCCGCTTCGGACTGGGGCTTTTGCGGTGCTATTCGGAATATGCGCGGCGATGCTGATATATCAACCCCCTTCGAGTGGCCGCCAAAAGGCAAGATCGACAAAAGCCTGATTTGTTGCTTTGCTTTGCTAGTGTGAATCCCTATGGAGGCGCGTCTCATGGGTAAGAGTCGGTAAAGCTTGATCCGATTATTTTGGGAGTTGTGAGTTGAAAGCCTTTATTGCTGCGACAATTTTGCTGGTATTGCTGGCTGGATGTGTAAAGCCAACCAAGTTTGATCCCGCTCAAATTAGCGCCGCTAAGCTTAGCGATAATCTGGCAGCGCCTAATTCTGCTGATCGTCTGGCAACGGCGCGTGAATATCGCCTTGGACCGACGGACAAATTGTCGGTTCAGGTTTTTGGTGTTCAAGAGCTTGACCGCACAGTGCAGGTCGATGCCTCGGGTGCGGTTACGCTGCCACTGATTGGCGCAATTTCAGCGGTCGGCGAAACTACTACGGGTCTGGCAAAAAAAATTGCCGATTCTTATGCTGAGCGTTACCTTCAAAATCCGCAAGTCAGCGTTTCGTTAACTGAGGCTGTCAGTCAGCAGGTTTTGGTTGATGGTGCTGTTACCAATCCGGGGCAATATCAGGTGAGCGGTAGCAGCACTTTAATGGCCGCGATTGCGAATGCGCGCGGTGTTACAGACACAGCAAAACTCGATCAAATTCTTCTGTTTCGTACTACGAACGGGGAACGTATGGTTGCCCGGTTTAATCTCGCTGACATTCGCGGCGGTCGCGCGGTCGATCCGCCTGTATTTGCTGATGATGCGATCATCGTTGGCAGTGGTGCAGGACGGCTTGGATTGCGCGACCTGCTGCTTCTGACCCCGGTCATTGGCACGTTTGCGTTGCTGGTCCGTTAGGTTCAAGGGAATTCCTGAATAATGAATATTAACGCTGTTATCCCCGCTCGCCCTGAAAAGCCTGATAGCGAATCTAGCGATCAACCGCGCTCAAATGAGCGTAATTTTGTTCAGTCGCTTGATGATATGAACCGTGAAAGTCAGCTCACTGAATATTTTCAGGTGCTTCTGCGGCGTCGTTGGATTGTTATTGCGGGTGTTGTTTTGGGCACCATACTTGCCGCAGTGATTTCTTGGACGACCACCCCGCTTTACCGCGCCACGACGTCGCTTGAAATCGCGCGCGAGGCGGAAAAGATCGTCAATGTGCAAGGTGTTGATCCGGGCGCTCGGGCCTCAGGCAACGAATTTTATCCAACACAATATGGACTGCTCAAAAGCCGTTCTCTAGCACTTGCGGTTGTTCGTAAACTCAGGCTCGATCAGAATACTCAGTTTTTATATGGCTATTCAGGCAACGCCGCTGATGCAGCCAAATCACAGGGGCAAAATGTCAATCGTTCAGCGCTGCAAGAACGCGCTGCGGCGATTGTGCAGGGTAATCTCACCATTACCCCAGTGCGTAATTCGAGCTTAGTTAGCGTTAGCTTTGACAGTCCAGATCCTGATCTTTCACAGCGTGTTGCCAATGCCATCGCTGAGAATTTTATTGCGGCCAACCTTTCGCGGCGGTTTGAGTCATCGGCCTATGCACGGCAATTTCTTGAAGAACAGCTTGCCGAAACGCGCGCAAAACTTGAAGAGTCCGAACGTGCAGCGGTTAATTATGCTGACCGCCAGCAGATTATCAACTTTGAAGGGCAGCAACTTCCAAATGGTGGGGGTGCCCGGACGGCAGGCCAATCGCTTGTTGAGGCCGAACTCGCTGCACTCAATGGTTCACTTGTGGCCGCGCGATCAGAGCGCATTGGTTTTGAGGCGCGCTATGATCAAGCGCGCAAACGCGGCGGTGCCGCACTTGCTGAATCGCTCTCTGATGCCGCAGGTTCTGCGCTCCGCGAACGCCGCGCTGAATTTTCCGCAGAATATTCGAAGTCGCTTGCGCGTTTCAAACCAGATTATCCAACGATGGTTGCCCTACGCCAGCAAATCGCGCAGATTGATCGCCAACTTGGTGGGCAAGGGCAAGCCATATTAGGCACACTTCAAAGCGATTACCGTGCCGCGCTCCAGCGCGAGAATGCTCTGCAAGACAAAGTGTCACTACTTAAAACCCAGATGCTTGATCTGCGGCGGCGCAGCATTCAATATAATATTTTTCAGCGTGACGCCGACACCAATCGTATCCTTTATGATGGTCTTTTGCAGCGCTATAAGGAAATTGGTATCGCGGGCGGCGTTGGGAACAACAATGTAGCGGTTGTTGATCAGGCAACGCGTCCCGGAACGCCTTATACCCCCCGCACGCAACTCAACCTTCTGCTTGGCCTTTTGGGTGGTTTGTTGGTTGGCGCGCTTCTTGCCTTCCTCCTCGAACAACTTGATGAGTCGATTGTTGCGCCGCATGATCTTGAGAGAAAGCTTGGTGTGCCACTCCTTGGCAGTATTCCGCGCGTTGGCGACAATGAAGATAAACCTTACGCAATGCTCGAAGATCCAAAATCGGTTGTTTCTGAGGCCTATTTGTCAGTTCAAACGGCGTTGCAGTTCACCACTAATCACGGCGCACCGCGCAGCTTTATCGTGACGAGTTCACGGGCATCCGAAGGAAAAACAACAAGTTCGGTCGCGCTGTCACGCAATTTGGCAGCACGCGGACGCAAGGTGCTCTTGATCGACGCGGATATGCGCAATCCATCGATTCACAAATTTTTTGGTGTTCGCAACCTGATCGGGTTTAGCGATTTGCTCTCCGGTAATGATGATTTGTCCAAACTGACACTCCCTGGGCCAATTCCAACACTTACAATTATTACCTCAGGGCCGATTCCGCCCAATCCTTCTGAGCTTCTTTCGGGGACGCGTTTGTCTGAGGTTCTTGAACGGTTGCTGACGGTTTATGATCATGTCGTATTTGATGCGCCGCCGGTAATGGGGCTTGCCGATTCGCCAATCATTGCGGCGCAGGTTGAAGGCACTGTGTTCGTTATTGCTGCGGTTGAAACACGCGCAAAGGCAGCGCGGATTGCGCTACGCCGACTGGCTGACGTTCAGGCGCATATTATCGGTGCGATCCTTACTAAGTTCAATGTGAAGCAGGTTGGTTATGAATATGGCTATTCCTATGATTATGGTGAACGCAATACCCCGCGCCGCAATGGCCAGGTTGGGTGATCTGAAAAGCGGTGGCAGACGAATATAATAATCTTGGGCAGGAACCCGCGAAACGCATCTGGCTTTGGCGTGCCATTTTGTCCACTTTTGCATTATTTGTCGCCGTCCTCTCAGTGCAACAGGGGTTGGGAAATGCGCTTGAGTCACTCAATCCCCAACTCGCTGTGCAGATTGATGCCAGAAATGGCAGTGCGCTATCTAATCTGGCCAATGCCAGAATGCTTGCTGCGAAAACGCCTGAAGAAATTCCCGATATAGCTGAACTTGGTAGGGAGGCGCTGATTGCATCGCCCCTTCAAATCGAAGCACTGCGAACAGTCGGTTTTATTGAAGATGGCAATGGGAATTCGGTTAAGGCACGACAGATACTCGACATCGCATCAAAAATATCAAAGCGTGACGCACTGACTCAGGCATGGCTATTTGATCGTTATTACCGCGAAGGGCGAATGGATATTGCGCTCGAAGCGGCTGATATTGTGATGCGTCAAGAGCGCGGAAGCTGGGATTTCCTTGTTGGTGAACTGCTCAAATCTTCAGGCGACCCGCGCATGGTGGCTCCAATCGCACGCACATTATCTTACCGCCCCAACTGGCGCGGCACATTTCTTGACGGCCTTGGGCGTAGCGGTAAAGATCCCAAAATCACTTATCAGATTTTCCGCCAGCTAAAGGTGCTTGGCCAACCTGCTGATACACTTGAACTGACATCCTATTTCAGCCGATTTCATGATGCCTCTGTGCCAGAATTGCTTTGGCAGAGTTGGACTGAGCTTGTGCCTGTTGCAAAATCGACTGAGCTTATCCGCGACGGTGGGTTTGAAGGAATTGACGCTCCCCCGCCTTATAATTGGAGCTTATATCAGGCGGACGGCGTTTATGCCGAGTTTGTTGCAAACCCTAAGGGTGTGGGACGTGCGCTTTATCTTTCCTACGGCGGGAGCCGCCTTGCCAATTTTGCTAATCAAATGCTCGCACTCAAGCCTGGTGCCTATCGGCTTGAGCTTAATAGCTATACCGAAGCCGCAACTGCAAAGAACCAGTTCATTCTTTATTTGCGATGTGGAGGCGTCAATTCGACACAAGAGATTGGCAAGCTCGCGATCACAGCTACGCCAGAGCAGTGGCTTACAAATAGCCTAGATTTCAAAATTGACGAAGGCTGCCCCGCGCAACAAATTTGGATCAGTGGTTTAGGTCTTCCAGGATCGAACGACGCGACCCTATGGCTTGATGATGTCAAGCTTACAGCACTGTGAATATTGTGGTTCAAACGGCTGCGACAAACATGGTTGAGGGCCAATCTTCTTCAGCCAAAGAGGGTGTGCGCGCTTTTTGGGATGAGGCTTCATGTGGTGAAGCTCTTTATCTCGCTGGCCAAACCGCCGATGACTATGATCGACAGGCGGCGGTGCGATATCAACTTGAACCCTATATCAAGGATTTTGCGCACTTCACCGATACTAAAGGCAAGAATGTTCTTGAGATTGGTGTTGGTCTAGGCGCCGATCATGAACAATTTGCCCGCGCGGGCGCGATATTATCTGGCATCGATCTCACAGACCGTGCGGTGGCGAACACGCAGCAGCGGCTCAACGTTTTTGCGTTAAAATCAAATTTGCGCGTTGGCGATGCTGAGGCGCTGCCCTTTGCTGATGCAACATTTGATGTGGCATACTCATGGGGGGTTATACATCATTCTCCAGATACGCCGACAGCCGCACGTGAAATCGTGCGTGTGCTCGCCCCCGGTGGGCGTTTCGCTGTCATGATTTACCATCGCTACAGCATGGTCGGCTATATGCTTTGGCTACGCTATGCGCTGCTAAAGCTGCGCCCGTTTCAGTCGCTTGACGATATTTACAGTCAACATCTCGAAAGCCCCGGAACCAAGGCTTATACTGTTGCTGAGGCCAAAGCGTTATTTGCATCCGCCGAACGGGTCGAGGCGCGCACCGTTCTCACTCACGGTGATTTGCTCGAAGGCCAGGCTGGCCAGCGACACACTGGTTGGATGCTCAATACCGCGCGGCGTTTATGGCCAAGACGCCTAATCAAATTGCTGCTTCCAACGCATGGGCTCTTTTTGCTTGTTGAAGGATACAAGCCTGCGGACGGCAAATAGGCTATGTGCGGCATTTCTGGGTTTCTGGGGCAATATTCGCGCGAAACCGCCTTGGCAATGCGCGAACGGATTGCGCATCGCGGGCCAGATTCAGAAGGGCTTTATTTTGACGGTGATGCCGGCATCGCGCTTGGCCATCGTCGGTTATCAATCGTAGACCTGTCCGAAACAGGCAGCCAGCCTATGACTGATCAAACAGGGCGTTATGTCATTTGCTATAATGGCGAAGTCTATAATTTCCTTGATCTCCGGGCAGAGCTTGAAGCGGCAGGCCACCAATTTCGAGGCCGATCCGATACTGAGGTACTGATAGAGCATTTTGCGCGTTCGGGGACAGCGAGTTTTGCGCGTCTCAATGGGATATTTGCTTTAGCGATATGGGATAAGCGCGATCATATTCTCACGCTCGCGCGTGACGGGGTTGGTATCAAGCCGCTCTATCTTACGCGAACCCCGCAAGGCCTCGCGTTTGCGAGCGAACTTAAAGCATTACTAGCCCTTCCCGATCTTGATAAGCAGCTCGATCATGAAGCGGTATCGGCGTATATCTCTTACCTCTGGTCACCCGGCGAACGCACCATGTTCAAGGCGGTACGCAAGCTGACGCCGGGTAGCTGGCTCTCGATTGGCCCTGATCAAAGCGAAGTCTCAGGCCAATTTTATACTATGCCAAAGCCGGTGCCCGATTTCACGATCTCCGATTCAAACCTCATTCGCAGGACTGGTGAAATGCTTGCCAGCGCGGTCGAGCGACAGATGATTACTGATGTAGAGGTGGGGGCGTTCCTATCGGGGGGACTCGACTCAAGTGCAATTGTTGCTTTCGCGCGCCATCACTCGGGTGATGGCCAGCAAATGCAATGCTTCACCATTGATTATAAACAGACCGCAGGTGAAGCCCCCGAGCTTGAGGCTGATCTCCCCTACGCAGAACGTGTGGCGGATCATCTTGGGGTAAAGTTGCACAAGGTCGCAGTCGATTCGCACATCGCGCATGAATTCGAGAAATTGGTGTATATGCTGGATGAGCCACAAGCCGATCCGGCGGCGCTGAATAATTTAATGATCTCATCACTGGCGCGCCAAAACGGCATTAAAGTATTGCTGAGTGGTACAGGCGGCGATGATTTATTTACAGGCTATCGTCGGCATCTTGCTGCTCGTTACGATGGTGTCTGGGATAAAGTCCCTAGTGCTGCACGGCGGCCGATAGCCGCGCTCGCGCGAAAAATGCTCCCCGCAACGGGACGCACCCGCCGCGTGCGCAAATTGCTCGAAGGCATTGACCGCAGTCCGGCTGACCGTGCGATTGGATATTTTGAATGGCTCTCCGCAGAGCGCGCGTGCGCGCTTATCCATCCCGATTTTCGCCCTTTGCCTAATAACACGCGATTGCCGATGTATGCCACCCTTACCGCACTTGGTGAGGCGACTGCACTTGACCGGGTCATGTGGCTTGATCAGCATCATTTTCTTGCTGACCATAACCTCAATTATACTGATAAGACTGGGATGGCGCGGGGCGTTGAAATCAGGGTGCCGTTTCTTGATCGTGAAATGATTACATGGGCAGCACAAGTTCCTAACAGCGCCAAAATACGCGGCGGTGTTACAAAATGGGTTTTACGCAAGGCAATGGAGCCATACTTACCCCATGATGTCATATATCGGCCCAAAGCTGGCTTTGGCGTTCCGCTGCGATCGTGGCTCCGCAACGAATTGCGGCCCATGCTCGAAGATTTGCTCTCACCAGAGACGATTGCCAAGCGCGGGCTGTTTGATATGCAGGCAGTTTCACAACTTCGACAAAATACTGTGAACGGGCGCGAAGACGGCAGCTATTCACTGCTCGCGCTGATGGCGATTGAGCTATGGTGTCGCCAGTTTGTTGACCAAAATGCCACATCCGCAGAACTGTAACCAGCCGACGTGACACAAATGGTAAATTTTGCTATCCTCATTTTTATTGTGAACTAACACCGAGGTTTTCCGTTTACTAATTGTGGCTCGTATCGCGCATCTCTCTGACCTCCATTTCGGGGCACATGACCCGAAAATCGTGGCGGCGACTGAGGCGTGGCTTGAGCAGCAGCAGCCCGATCTTATCATCGTCAGTGGTGATTTGACGCAGCGTGCAAAAGTGGATCAGTTTCGCCAAGCATCCGCTTACCTCGCCCGGCTGCGCGCCGCCGGTTTCCAAATGTTGGTGGTTCCGGGCAATCATGACGTTCCCTTGTATGACGTTTTCCGACGGTTTGCAGCACCCCTGAGACGCTATAAACGTTACATCGAAGAAGATCTGTGTCCGTGGTTCGAGAATGACGAGGTCGCGGTTCTGGGCATCAATACGGCCCGTTCGTTTACCGTTAAGGACGGCCGAATCAATCGTGATCAGATTGCCAAATTGCAAGACCGATTTGATGCAGTGCCCCCCGCCAAAACGCGCATCCTTGTGACGCATCACCCGCTCTACGCAATGCCAATCGGTGAGGGGGATGAGTTAAGTGAGGCAGTAGGCCGTCACCACGACGCGATTGAAGCGGTGGGCAAGGCTGGCGTTCACATTGCTCTGGCTGGTCATTTTCATCGTACTTATGCAGAGGCCGCGCGAAAAATGGTGGAGAGTGCAGGTTCGGTGCTGGTCGTTCAGGCTGGAACCGCAACATCAACACGGCTGCGCAATAGTGAGTTACAAAGCTTCAACTGGATCCACGCACACCGCAACGACGCGGTGGAATTGCAGGTGGTTGCTTGGGACGGTGACGGATTCAGGCGTGGCAGTCATGTGCAATTCACGCATGACGGCGATAATTGGGCTTCGCATACCATCGATGAAAAAAACGGGCATGAGTGAATGAGCGCTACTCGATCAACCGATGCTCTTCCCAAACAAGCGATCTTGATCGTCAACGCAATGAGCCGCAGCGGCGCTGAAGCGTTTGAGGAGGTTCGCGACAAGCTAGTATCGGCGGGCGTTGCCCTCATCGAAGCGCATGCGATCAACGATCCCGACCAGATGGCACCGGCCATCCGCGACGCAATTGCCAAAGCGCCGATGGTTATCATTGGCGGGGGCGACGGGTCACTCTCGTCCAATGTCGGCTATTTTGTGGGGCAAGATGCGGTGTTTGCGATTATCCCGCTTGGCACCGCAAACAGCTTCGCGGGCACGCTTGGCATTCCCACGGATATCGATAGCGCGGTTGACGTGATCGCAAATGGCAAACGCAAGTGGATTGATCTTGGCCGCATCAACGGTGATTATTTTGTCAACGCGGCCGCGATTGGCCTGTCGCCCCTGATTGCTCAAACAGTGCCGCACAAGCTGAAGCGCTATCTTGGCATTGTCGGCTATCTGATCTGGGCCATCTGGTGTGCAGTTCGGTTCCGTCCATTCAAGATCATTGTCGAGAATGATGGCGGCGGGAAGGACAAGCTCTGGGCCACCGAGGTGCGTATTGCAAATGGCACGCATCACGGTGGGGTAGAGTTGATCGAAAGCCAGGCCATCGACAGTGGCGAAATCGTGATCCAGGCGGTGACTGGCAAGAGCGTGTGGGGGCTTGGGTGGAGCTGGCTTGCAACGATGCTCAAACTGCGTGCGCGCCACGGGACGATCCGCGAATTTCGCGGGAAAAGCATGACGCTTGACACACGTCCCCGGCTAAAAATTTCAGTCGATGGCGAGATTGCGGCCAAAACACCAGTTGCAGTGAGCGTGGCACGCCACGTGATTGAGATTGCTGCCCCTTATGAAGGGCAATTCTAAATTTGCGGATTTGCAAACCAAAACCAAGTCATTTGCCGAGACGATGGCACTTTTTGATCCGCTGCTAGTTAATGTAATAGACCAACAAAATCTGCCTACCGCGCGTTCATCCACCCGGCACAGACACAAGGAA
>JAYTPB010000027.1:0-41803 GCA_043747445.1 Sphingomonadales bacterium | reverse complement strand
TTGCTCGGCGTGACGCTCCACAATCTTGATAGCGGCGAGGGCGATACTGGGATTTTTCCGCTGTTGGACATCATCAATGCAAGCGCATAAAGCGCCAAGTATGGCTCGCAAATTCCTCTATATCTTCGCAACACTCATCGTTCTGGTAATCGCGGGTGCCTTTGCTTACCGCATGTTTCCAAATCAGATCATGCGCGCCGCCTTCGCGCCAACCGCTGACTTTGAAGTGCAAAAGCCAGCCGCCATCAGTGCCTATGCTGATAAGGCGATGTGGATTGCCCGCCCTGACATTCCCAAAAACCCTGCGCTTTGGGAACCGATGATCCTCGAAACCGATGATCTTCCTGATTACGCGACCTTCTTCATCCATCCAACCAGCTACCTTGCCCGCGCGCACTGGAACGCACCGCTTGATGATAAGGAAGCCAATGAGCGCGCGGCACTGTTCGTGCGTGGTCAGGCAAGTGTGTTCAACAGGTCACGAAATGTCTGGGCACCGCGCTACCGACAGGCTGCATTTGGCGCATTTCTGACTGATGCCCCCGAAGCAACACAAGCGCTTAACGCTGCTTACGGTGATGTCGCCGCCGCCTTTGATCATTTCATCGCGAGCGTTGATCCCAAAACCCCAATCATTTTAGCCGGACATAGCCAAGGCAGCCTGCATTTGCTGCGCCTGCTCAAGGAAAAAGTAGCGGGTAAGCCAGTCGTAAAGCGCATTGCCGCCGTCTATGTTATTGGCTGGCCGCTTGCGATGAAAGCGGATTTGCCAGCGCTTGGCCTGCCTCCTTGTAATGCGCCTGAGCAATCGGGCTGCATCCTTGCATGGCAAAGCTTCGCCGAGCCTGCGGACTATGGTGATATCATAAAAAAGTTTGAAGCTGCGCGAAGCCTGACGGGCATTCCGCGCACAGGTGACACTTTGCTTTGTACAAATCCTGTAAGTGGCACAATCGGCGGCACGACCCCCGCCAGCGCCAATCTTGGCACACTCAAAAACAAAGCGGATTTCAGCGACGGGAGGCTTGTTCCGGGCGCAGCGGCGGCACGCTGTGATGCCAAGGGCTTCCTTCTGATCGGCGAAAATCCACCACAACTTGGCCCCTACGTCCTACCGGGGAATAACTATCATGTTTATGACTACAGCCTATTCTGGAGTAATATCCGGGGCGATGTTGAACGGCGCGCGCAGGCGTTTGCCGGGGGATGATTACAAGCAGCACGACTGATTTCCGCGCTACCCTTCCCGAGGGCGGACGGCTGATCGGGCTTGATGTCGGCACAAAAACCATTGGCACCGCGCTGTGTGATGCGGGATGGAGCTTCGCCTCCCCCGCCGACCTCATCCGCCGCACCAAATTCAGTGCTGATAAGGCTGTGCTTGAAACAATGATCGCGGCACAAAGCGTGCGCGGCATTGTCATCGGCCTGCCCTTGAACCTTGACGGCAGTGATAGCCCGCGCACCCAATCAACCCGCGCCTTTGCCCGCAATGTCGATCCGCTCGGCCTGCCAATCCTCCTCTGGGACGAACGCTGGTCAACTCAGGCGGTCGAACGCGCAATGGTCGCAGCTGACGTAAGCCGCGCAAAAAGAGCAGAACGGATCGATAACGCAGCCGCCGGCTGGATTCTCCAAGGTGCGATTGACGCACTAATGGCAATATAACGGCGCTATATTGCCCTGTTGGTGCGGGCGGTCGGAATCGAACCGACACTCCTCTCGGAACGGGATTTTGAGTCCCGCGCGTCTACCAATTTCACCACGCCCGCAACGCAGTCGCTGTTAGCGAAGCGTTTGCCGCTAATCAACTCAATATCACACCCCGCGTTTACGCGGATCAGCACCATGTGGGTTTTGGCCGCTGGTTCCGGGCAAAAGCATCATAATCAGGAGCGCGCCAACCCCCATGATGAGCGCGCCACTCAACACAAAATCAAGGCTGCCATCGCCCGCAATTGGCAGATTGGCCATCGCCAGCGGGCCATAGCCAAGCAGCAACCACAAGCCGCTTCGCCCCGAATCATGTAATCGCCGCACGCCAACCGCGACGGTTGGCACCAAAAAAATGATTAACGTGCAGAGTTCAATGATCCCCATACCGAGCGCAACTGGCGCTACGCCTTTGCGTAGCCCATCAAAATAGCGCGCACCGATTTGGAGGAGCGTAACGAAGATAACAAAAGCCCAGAACTCGAAACGACGCGCGCGCCCCGAAAATGTGGCATAGTTTTTGAAAGGCCCGATAATCCAGTCCATGCGAATCCCCGGTGAATTTATCGTTAGTTTCTGGGCGATTGGCGACGATAACTCAAGGCTTCTGCAATATGAATTCGCGAAACAGTTTCAGACGCGCCAAGATCAGCGATAGTTCGGGCCACTCGCAATATCCGCGTGTAGCCGCGCGCAGTCAGCCGCATTGCCTCAGCCGCTTGGGCAAGCAGTTTGCGTCCCGCTTCGTCAGGCGTTGCGACCCGCTCAAGCAGCTTGCCATCGGCTTCGGCATTGGTGCGCGCGGTTTCATCTTTGTAGCGCTCGGTTTGGATGGCGCGCGCCGCAGCCACACGCGCGGCAACGGCGGCTGATCCTTCGGCCGGCGCTGGTAACACCAAATCGGCAGCACTCACCGCCTGAACTTCAATGTGTAGATCAATCCGGTCCAGCAGCGGCCCCGATACCTTGGCCTGATAGTCCGCCGCACAGCGCGGCGCACGCGAACAGGCAAGTGCGGCGTCCCCAAGGTGGCCGCAGCGGCATGGGTTCATCGCCGCGATAAGCTGAACCCGCGCTGGAAAGGTAACATGCGCATTGGCGCGCGCCACGCTGACCGTGCCCGTTTCAAGCGGTTGGCGCAGCGAATCGAGCACTGCGCGCTGAAATTCGGGAAGTTCATCAAGGAACAGCACCCCGAGATGGGCGAGACTAACTTCGCCGGGACGTACCTTGAGTCCCCCGCCGACGAGTGCCGCCATCGACGCCGAATGGTGCGGGCTGCGAAACGGGCGCGTGCGGATCAAGCGTCCGGCATCAAGCTCTCCCGCAACGCTTGCCACCATCGACACTTCAAGCGCTTCGGCCGGGCTTAGCTCGGGAAGTATCCCCGGCAAGCACGCCGCCATCAACGATTTGCCCGAACCCGGCGGGCCGACCATGACGAGATTATGCCCGCCCGCCGCTGCAATCTCAATCGCGCGCTTGGCGGTTTCCTGACCCTTAACCTGGGCCAAGTCAGGCCCGTGGATAATCGCCGCCGCTTCACCGGGTGCTGGCGCGCTGAGCAGCGACTGACCCTTGAAATGATTGAGCAGGCTGAGTACGTCAGGTGCTGCAATCACCTCAATCTCGCCCGCCCATGCCGCCTCTGCGCCTTGTACGGCAGGGCAAACCAGCCCTAGTCCATTCGCCGACGCATGAAGTGCGGCGAGCAAAACACCCGGAGAGGCCGCGACCCGACCATCAAGGCTGAGCTCACCTATAAACATATAGGACGCGAGCGTTTCAGCATCGACAACCCCCATCGCACCGAGCAGCGCAATCGCAATCGGCAAATCATAATGTGATCCCTCTTTGGGGAGGTCAGCCGGGGAAAGGTTGATCGTGATCCGCTTGGGCGGCAGCGAAAGCCCCATCGCCGATATTGCCGAACGGACGCGTTCGCGACTTTCGCCAACGGCTTTGTCGGGCAGTCCAACAACCACGAACGAAGGAACGCCGGGGGCAATATGGCATTGCACCTCAACACTGCGTGCCTCTAGCCCTAAATAGGCCACCGTCATTACGCTTGCTATCACCCGCGCCCCCTGCCCCCCGCGATCATGGGCAAAGCGCCGTTAACCGCAATCACATACACTTGGGAAAGCCTATACGTGCGATTTGCCATAGCGATTATGGCACAGCAGCACTTAATTGATATTCGGGCGACCCAAAGCATTAGTGCCAGTATAGGCGCTGGCGCGCGCTTGTCGATTATCGCTGCGCTGAATATTATTCGCATACTCTTTTTGCTTTCGCCGTTTTTTCTCTCGCTGCCCCAAATTGCGCGTGCGAATGAGGCAAGCGCTTATGCTGCGATTGACGACAGTATTTTCGATACGCCGTCATTTGGAGAAACAGCGCAATTTGGCCCGTTCACCATATTAAATGCAGCCGAGGCGCATTTGAACGGGGCAACTGATGAAGCAACCCCTGATCAGTTTCGCCAGATGATCAAAGCATATCCGGGGATCAAGCGGATCAGCATGATTGATTGCCCCGGCACCGAAAATGACGATGCCAATCTCGAAGTCGCGCGAATGATCCGCAAAGCAGGGATCAGCACGCATGTGCCCGCCAACGGTTCGGTGCGATCAGGCGGGGTTGAGCTGTTCCTTGCCGGACTGAAGCGCACTTATGAGAAAGGCGCACAGTTTGGTGTGCATAGCTGGATCGATGAAGACGGGATGCAGGCGCGCGATGTCCCCGCCAATGATCCAATCAACGCTGCCTACATAAGCTATTATCAAGAAGTCGGCCTGACACCGCAGACCGCGCGTGCATTTTACGCCTTCACCAACCAAACCGCGTTCGACTCAATCCATTATATGAGCGAGCAGGAACTGGCACGTTTCCAAATCACCAACTGAGTGTATCCGCCGATGAACGGGGCGCGTCCTGCTTGTGATTGTCACAACTCATCACCACATAGTTTTGTATGAAGTGGCTTGACCGATTGCGCGTGCTCAACGCGACCGAAGCAATGCGGGTTGCGCAATTGGTGGTCGGCATATTGTTTGTGCTGGTGACGCCACTTGTCGGCTTGCTGCCTGGCCCCGGCGGTGTGGTTGTGTTCGGGATCGGCCTTGGCCTGATCCTGCGCAACTCGGCTTGGGCAAAACGTCGTTATGTGGCCTTCAAACGCAAACGCCCCAAAATGGGCGGCTGGGCCGACTGGGGCCTACGCCGCAAAAGCGCCAAACGTCGTGGGCAGAAGGCAAAGTTTGAAAAGCGCCATTAGAGTCTTTCCGGGGTCAGGCGAGTATTTTCCGGAAATAGTCGTAAAGCGCTGGCTCGACGCTTTCGGACTGGAGCGATTTGAAACGCGCGTCAAATTCCTTTGTGCGCCAATCATAGTTGGGCTTTTTGTCAACATTCCAGCGTTTTACAAAATCGACAATCGGATGATAACATTCAGCCGTGTCTTTACCCGCGCTTGGGGCTCTGCTCATCCTGAAAGGGAAAATTGGCCGGTGTCGATCAACGAAAATCATATTTTCTTTGATGCTTTTGCGCAGGTTCTTTTCCTTGCGCGTGCGCCAGTCATTATCGAGCGTTAAGTCAGTCCAAGTGTTAATGTAGTGCATCATCGTCAGCATCGCAGCGCGGCCCCAAACGGTATTGCCCGTTCCGCCGACATCTGAATGCACGCCGGGCATCCATATCTGGCGGTAGCCGCACATCCCCTCACCCAGTGGGCAATCCATCCGCCCTTCCCAGATTTTGGGTTTGAAGAAACGGCGATCCTCATCAATCGCGAGGATTTGAATTGCGTGTTTGCATCCGCTCGGCACTAGGCCATCGGGGAAGCGGATTGGATTGAACATTTTCATCCCCTCAATCCCGCCCATTACTGAGTCGAATATGCCAATAAATTCGACGCCTGTTTCGTGGAGCTCAATATCATCAGGCGCGTTCTTGCGTTCTTGCCACGCGGCAACGACGGCGGGTGCCGCGCGGATATCCCCGGGTTTAAGCAAACCATAGGTGCAAATGAGTCCGCAAAGAGCGCGCGCGGCCATTGCCCCGCGTGAGAAGCCGAAGATATAAATTTTATCCTTCTTCTTCTCATCCTCTTCGGTAAAATCATAATTGGCGCAAATATTGGTATATTGATCAAGTATCTGTGAATAAATCGAATTTCCTGTAATCAGATTGGCCATATCGCGCGTGTCGGGCTGCGACGATATCCCCGAGGTATAGAAAACCACCTGCGGTTTGCCGTCCTCTGATGTGTCGCGCAATTGGAGGAGGTAGCCAAGCTCATACACATTTGAATAGCTCATATACCCCGCCGCCTGCGAGGCAGAAACCATCGTGCCATCAATCAGCGAAATTAGATGTCGGCTCATATCGATCCCCCGGTTACACCAAGACGCACGCCACCATATTTACCAATTTTAGCACTAATTACACGTGATGGCCATCACCTATCAAGGCGGGCCACTAAGGGATAAGCCATTGTCCGCTCCATCCTTTGGGTTGGTGCGCAAACCGTGCGCGGACGTGGCCGTCATGCGCAAGATATAGCCATTCGAGCGTATCAAGCGTCACCGTCAGCACTGCGAAGTTAGTGCGGCCCGCTTCGGTTTCGCTGCGCTCAGGCACTCGCGATTCAAGCGATGCAGGCAGACCTGATATCGGTTTGTCGGCCACACTGCCGGGGGCATAGCGGGTAAGGTAACAGCGCCTACTGCTCGGCGATGAGGCAAGCCATGCGGCATCAGCAGCATCGCCTTCGGCTGCAACTGTCGCCGTCCCACTTGCCCGGATTTGAATTTTGGCGGCTGGATCATAGCCGAGCACATTGACCCGTGCGCGCGTCCCAATCTCGCCGACTTTGGCCGACCGAAGATCAGTGTGAAACCGCATAGTTGCGTCCGCCTCAACACATTTGCGCAATACCATCACGCGTTGTTGCGGCAGCCCTTCAGCATCTACACTTGCAACCACAGGCGTATGGAACGCCGAACGGCGATCAGCCCCGCCGCGCACGAGCCGCATCCAAATGTCAGCCAACACCGCATCGAGCGTGTCGGGTTTAACTGCTAATGTCATTATTCAAACCGCTCCGCACGCCAACCGCAATCAGCCATTGGCCGATAAAGTAAAGCAGCCATATCGCAACGCCGACCGTCACAGTATCGCCAATTGGCCCCAATCGCGCAAAAATCAACAGGTCAGACGCAACGAACATCATCGCGCCAATGCCAGTGCGATAACGCGGGAAACGGCTTGTCCAAGCCGTTGCCGCCATGACTGAGAGCAGCAGGGCATAAACTGCTATCCCCGCCGCTGCGCTGCGGTCAGTCGGCAGCATGTAAGCGGTGATCACCGTCGCTGGAATGATCAAGACGGCAAGCAGGCGCTGGCTCACCGTCAAGGCAGCCCGGCGATTGCGCGCATAAAGCCAGATCGCGATTACATGCCCTATCGCGAAGGCCACCGCACCCGTCATCAACCCCGCAGTTTCAAGCAAGACATCGCCCGCCGCGCCAAACGCCATAACGGCGGCAAGCATCCAGCCATCCTGATCACGCGCCAGTGATGCCGCCCAAAGCGCGAACAAGGAAACCCCTGCGCCTTTCCATAGCGTCATCACGGTCGGGCCAAAGCCAAGCCCCCAGATCGCGACATAGCTTAATCCAGCGATCACAGCCGCGCGCAACAGCCAAGGTGCCAATGTTTCGCGATATTCCATGCCTATGCCCTCTCGCCAAAGACTTAAAAAAGCCATAACGGCTTGGCGGGTGACACAGCAAATACATATTATCGGTGGCGGCCTCGCAGGCGCTGAGGCGGCATGGCAGCTTGCGGAGGCGGGCGTGACGGTGCGCCTGTCCGAAATGCGCGGGGTTGAGGGCACTGCCGCGCATAAGAGCGATGACCTTGGCGAGTTAGTCTGTTCAAATTCGTTCCGTTCGGATGATGCGACGAGCAATGCGGTTGGCTTGCTTCATGAAGAAATGCGGACGCTCGGCTCGCTTATCCTGCGGGAGGCCGACAAGCACCGCGTGCCAGCGGGTTCAGCGCTTGCGGTTGATAGAGATGGCTATGCAGCGGGCGTAACAGCGGCGATTGCCGGGCATCCCAATATCACACTCGTCCGCGAACGCGTTGATGCACTGCCAGACGGGCCAGCGATCATCGCCACAGGGCCGCTGACGGGTGCCAAGTTAGCCGAGGCGATCGCCGCAGAAACGGGCGAAAATGCGCTCGCCTTTTTCGATGCGCTTGCGCCAATTGCTTATCATGAATCGGTCAACATGGATGTCGCATGGATGGCGTCGCGCTGGGATAAGGGCGACACCAAAGACTATATCAACTGCCCGATGGATAAAGAGCAGTATCTCGCGTTCCATGCCGCGCTCATTGCGGGCGAAAAATCCGAATTTAAGGAGTGGGAAGCCAACACGCCGTATTTTGACGGTTGTATGCCGATTGAAGTCATGGCGGAGCGCGGGATTGATACGCTGCGTTATGGCCCAATGAAGCCGGTCGGGCTTGATAATCCCAAAACTGGCCGTTGGCCCTATGCCGTCGTTCAACTGCGCCAGGATAATGCGCTGGGCACACTTTGGAACATGGTTGGCTTTCAAACCAAACTCAAACACGCCGAACAAGTGCGAGTCTTTCGCATGATCCCCGGCCTCGAAAATGCCGAATTTGCGCGGCTTGGCGGGCTGCACCGCAACACCTTTATCAAAGCACCTAAGCTACTTGATGGCTCGCTCCGGCTGGCCTCAAAACTCAATATCCGCTTTGCCGGGCAAATCACCGGGTGTGAGGGCTATATCGAAAGCGCCGCTATTGGCATGTTGGCGGGGCGTTTCTGGGCGGCAGAACTGGCTGGAACACCCTGCCCACCGCCTCCACCAACCACAGCGCTTGGCGCGCTGCTCGGCCACATTACGGGCGGGGCGGACGCAGAAACCTATCAACCGATGAACGTCAATTTCGGGCTGTTCCCGTCCCTCACCGAGAAGGTCAAAAAAGCTGATCGCAAGCGCGGCTATACTGACCGTGCCCGCGCTGATTTGGCGGCGTGGCTGGCGTAAATTAACCCGTTCATGTCGAGCGAAGTCGAGACACGTTGGCTTATGCGTCTCGACTTCGCTCGACACAAACGGATGTTAAGTCTCGCCCTCCTCCTCACCCGCAGGCGCGATGCGCAGCGGCGGGGGGCAGTTGGTTGACTTGGGCTTCGCACGCACCACGCGCGTCGTCATAAATTCAGCAGGCGTGAGAATGCCCGAGCGATCCTTATCAGCGCCATTGAACTTGGTGATCGTCTTGACCGCATATTCATCAAAAGACAGCTTGCCATCGCCGTTGACGTCAAGTTTGGCATAAGCCTTGCGCCGCGAGAATAAATATTCCGCCGCAACAACCCCGCCGTTCTTATCGCGGTCATAACGGCTGAAGCGTTTTTCCTCGCGCGTTTTTTCGCTCGCTTGCGGTGGGTCAGTCACATCAAGCAAGCCAAGCGACGCCTCCGCACGCGCTGGCGGCGGCGCAATCTGCCCCGCATCAGCCTGCGACCGCCAGATGAATATCCCCGCCGCCATCATCAGCAGCGCCGACGCCACCCCTGCCAGAAATCGTCCCATCGCGGCCTTGGCCCCCATTGTACAATTACGACAGGTTAGCGCTTAAATAGGCTAAAGCCAATGGCCTGAATAATACGGTGGGGTGATCCCGCCACCCGCTGCTGATCAATCGCCCGCTGGCAATCGGCCTCGGCAAAACGCGTAAGGATTGCAAGCGTGCGCATCGGCTTTGGCAAGCGCGCGGCGGCATTACCGCGTAGATGATCGCGCGCGAGCGCCACCGCACGCGTGGCAGTGTCAAAATTTGAACAGTGCCGCGCGAAATCGGTCAGCGCCCAGCCGGTTCCCGCTTCATCATTGATCACCGCGCCCGAAAGCTGCGCCGCAACCGTGAACAATCCCCCGCCGCGCTGCCGCGCATAATCGGTGAGCTGCGCATCTAAATAAGGCGGATCGTCAAGCAGTACCGCCCAGCCGTCGATAATTTTTGCCAACATCCCCGCGCTGACGTCATGACTGCTGATCATGGCTTGAAGCGCCGCAATCACTGGCTCACGCGCGGTCGTTTGCTCAAGCTGATCACGCCACCATGCAAGACGAATCTGGATCAGGCCAACTTCACTACTGGCCCTAAACGCCTGACCAAGCGCGGCATCAAAGCCAAGCAACGCTGCATAGTGCGCACGCAATTTCGCGGGCGCATAAACAAGCGCAAGTTGTGCATCCGGGCCAATCATAAACGCGCCATAGCAGCACTGGCGTCAAAAATATGACGAATTTCGCGTTAACCTCGTCGCTTTAGCAGGCATTATCCGTTTTTACCGCAATGGCCGATCACAAGATTTTTTCGTCTGGGGTCAGATTGCAATGAATAAGATTGAACAGAAGTCGGCAACAGTCGCTGCTAAGCGCACGTTTCTGGCACGGTTGCGCGATGACACTGCTGGCAACACACTTATGCTCGTCGCAGGTGCTATCCTGCCACTAACCGCAATGATCGGCGCTGGTGTTGATACTAGCCGCAGTTATCTCGTCAAATCGCGGCTTCAGCAGGCGTGTGATGCTGGTGCCCTTGCCGCGCGCAAGTTTATGGGTGGCGGTGGGTTAACCACCGATGTTACCGCGAAAGCGCAAACTTTCTTTGGGAACAATTTTCCGGCTGGAACTTATGGCACAGATAACGTTTCGTTCACGCCAACGCGGAGCAATGACGGCCAAGTGACTGCGTCAGCCACGGCACGTTTGCCTATGACGATTATGACCATTTTCGGCAACTCGACATCAACGATCGGCGTTAGCTGTGATGCCAAGTTAGAAATTGGCAACTCGGACATCATGTTCGTACTCGACGTTACCGGATCGATGGCGTGCGCGCCAACCGACTCAAACTCTGACTGCTCAACCTATTTATTTACAAACGGCGGCTTTGTGTCGGCAACGGGGGTCTACACAGAGAAAAGCGATTCACGAATTGCTGGCCTCCGCTCGGCAGTGATGGATTTTTACGACGAATTAGCAAGTGCTGTGAGTAGCAATTCGATCGTGCGCTATGGGATCGTACCCTATTCAAGCAACGTCAACCTCGGCTCAACAAGCATCGGCTCAGGAGCAAATCAAGGTATATTGCGACCAGAGTGGATCGTTGATGACTGGAGCTACCAAAGTCGCGACGCGAATATGACAACCCTTGAGTCGTCGACAAGCGGACGAACGAACACAATCGAAGTTTACAACAGCGGAGCAAGCATTAACGCGACACAATGCGCTGACTATGGCCGCAACCGTTTTCCAACAGTCGGTGTAAACCCGATTGTTGTAGGCACACCGCCGGCTACTACTACTACAACGAGCTATACCAACAACGCCAGCAATGGGGTTGATTTCGGCTATTCCGGGGCACCCGATACAAGCGGAACAACACGCAGCTGCCGCAGGACTCGCGCCAATTTCACAACCACTTATACAGGGCGCTACTTGTTCACAGACTGGACCTATCAGGTATCTTCACTTGATATCAATAGCTTCAAAACCGGCGGCACACTGCGGCTCGCAAGTGGTAGCAGCGGCAGCGTAGCAAGCCAAGGCACATACACTCTAAGTGCACTGGCTGCAGCTTCGACTGGCGGAACTAACGTCGATGTCACATGGAATGGTTGTATTGAAGAACGTGACACTGTCACTGATGATGATTTTGATCCTATTCCTTCAGGCGCGAGAGACCTTGATATCGATTTTGTTCCTAACAGCGACTCGACGCGCTGGCGACCGTCGATCCCACAAATGGTTTACAACCGCACCGATACCAATGATCAAACGACTACCACGGACAATTTTCAGCCTAGCCGGATCAACGCGGCTGCTTCCTGCAACAAGCGTGCGTGGAAGCTCGGTGTTCGCACACGGAGCGACATGAACAACTATGTCAATGCAAGTGATTTTATTCCTCACGGCGGCACATATCATGATGTTGGCATGATTTGGGGCGCGCGGTTGATCTCTCCAACAGGTTTATTCGCTTCAGAAAATGCCACAGCACCCAATGGCCGTCCGATTGATCGCCACATCATTTTCATGACTGACGGCGACATGGCACCTGGTGCAACGACATACAGCCTTTATGGATTTGAAAAGCTTGATCAGCGGATAACCGGCACCAACCCCTCAAGCGAAACACTCAAAACGCGCCACAACGCCCGTTTCACCGCGATGTGCAACGCTGCGCGAGCCAAGGGAATCACAATTTGGGTTGTCGGTTTTTCACAGGCTTTGACCACCGAGCTAACCAACTGCGCCAATCCGGGCAACGCATTTACGTCTAGCGATACGGCGACACTGCGTTCGCAATTCCGGCAAATCGCTGCACGCATTGCTGAACTGAGGTTGCAACGCTGATGCGCCGCCGATTCAACCAGCTCCACCGCGATGCTAACGGCAATACGTTGATGGAGTTTGCCATCATTGCGCCAACGTTGATGCTTATGCTGATGGGTGTTTTCGATCTTAGCTACCGCGCCTATGCGATTTCTATCCTTCAAGGTGCCGTGCAAAAGGCCGGTCGCGACTCAACACTTGAAGGCGGGGCTGGTGCTACCGGCTCAATCGATATCGCGATCACCAACCAGATGCGGCAGATCGCCAGTAACGTGACCATGACTTATGAACGTAAGACATTTGTCAGCTTTACCCGCGCAGGCGAAGCCGAAGAGTTTGAAGACCGTAACGAAATTGCCACCGGACTGCCCAACGGTGTTCGCGATGCGGGAGAATGCTATTTCGATGAAAACAACAACGGGGCGTATGATAGTAACGCGACAGCCGGTATCAACGGACAGGGCGGCGCGCGCGATATCGTCGTTTACTCGGCGCAGGCTGTCTATCCAAGACTGTTCCCACTTTACGGGTTGGTAGGTTCGCCCACATCACAAACGATCAAAGCCACGACTGTGCTGCGCAACCAGCCTTTCGGCACCCAAGCCGTGCGTCCTCGACCTAGGATTTGTGTATGATAATGTTTTCGCATAAATTTCAACGATTGCGGCGATTTGCTCGTGCACTGCGAGCCAATAGCAGCGGCCTTGCCGTGATTGAGTTTGCTTACTCGCTTCCACTTCTCACTGCTGTTGGGATTGGTGGGATAGAAATGACTAATCTTGCCAACGTCAATTTGCGGATTAGTCAGGCAGCAATGGGGCTAGCTGACAATATGTCACGCGTTGGGCTGGAATCCGCGCTTTCGACTGTGCAAATCCGCGAAGCTGACGTCAATGATGGCTTTATCGGGCTGCTGCGTCAGACAGATGGCCTTAATTTTCAGGCCAATGGCCGCGTCATCCTCTCCAGTCTTGAGCTAAATGCCGATAACGGTCAGTGGATACACTGGCAGCGCTGCTTAGGAAGTCTGGTTGTCGCACCGCGTTACGGAGCGCAGGGCACCGGAGCAACAGGCACAGGTTTTGCCGGCATGGGAGCCGCAACATCTCGGGTTACTGCGCCCGCAGGTACGGCGGTCATGTTCGTTGAAATAACCTATACCTATCAGCCGCTTATCACGGGCATGTTTATGCGCAATCGGACGATCCGCTATGAAGCATCGTTCGTAAACCGCGACCCGCGCGATCTGGCGCAGATTTACAATCCCAATCCCGCTGCAACGGTCGCGACCTGCACCTAACTACCGATTGCACGTCCGTTTCACCGCTGCCACGATCCTCGGCACATCAACAATCGCGAGTTTTTCGAGGTTTGCGGCGTAGGGCAGCGGGACATCCTCATCAAGGACACGGGCGACGGGTGCGTCAAGATCATCAAAACCATGCTCCATGCAGACTGCAATAATCTCGCTTGCGATTGAGCACACGGGCCAGCCTTCCTCAACCACAACCATGTGGTTGGTGCGTGACAGGCTTTCGAGCACGGCGGCGGTATCGAGTGGGCGCAGCGTGCGCAGATCAATCACTTCGGCATCAATCCCTTGCGCCGCCAATTGCTCGGCAGCTTGAAGCGCTAAACCAACGCCGATTGAGTAACTGACAATCGTTACGTCCTTGCCGGAGCGCATCGTCCGCGCCTTGCCGATGGGAAGCGTAACATCGCCAACCGGCACATCAAAGCTGCGCCCGTAAAGTAGCTCATTTTCAAGGAATACCACGGGATCGGGACATTGGATCGCCGCGCGGAGCAATCCCTTGGCGTCTGCCGCATCGTAAGGCGCGATCACGATCAAGCCGGGGACACTGGCGTACCACGGTGCAAAATTCTGGCTGTGCTGCGCGCCAACGCGGGAAGCTGCGCCATTGGGGCCACGGAACACAATCGGGCAGCGCATCTGGCCGCCCGACATATAATTGGTCTTTGCTGCCGAATTGATGATGTGATCAATCGCCTGCATCGCGAAGTTAAACGTCATGAATTCGATCACCGGACGAAGCCCGCCCATCGCGGCCCCGGCACCTATCCCAGCAAAGCCGTATTCGGTTATTGGCGTGTCGATAACACGGCGCGGGCCAAATTCATCAAGCAGCCCTTGGGTCACCTTATACGCACCCTGATATTCGGCGACTTCTTCTCCCATCACGAACACACGGTCATCGGCGCGCATTTCTTCGGCCATCGCATCACGCAATGCCTCACGCACGGTTGTTTTGACGGTTTCACCATTTGTGGCGGGCGCAACAACGAGGGCCGGAGGCGGAACTGCAACGATAACCGCAGGTGCAGGTGTTTCGACTGCGCTCGACACTAGTGGTTTAGAAGGCGCAGCCTCCTCATCATCACCCGTAATTCGCGCAATCACCGTGCCGACCTTAACCCCCTCGCTGCCTTCAGCGACCAGAATCTCGGTGACAACACCTTCATCAATCGCTTCAAATTCCATCGTTGCTTTGTCGGTTTCAATCTCGGCAAGGATGTCTCCAGATTTTACACTGTCTCCGGCTTTCACAAGCCATTTGGCGAGCGTGCCCTCCTCCATCGTTGGCGAAAGTGCGGGCATTTTGAGTTCGATAGCCATCAATATTGCCCCACCAAAACATCAGTATAAAGTTCATGCGGCTCCGGCTCAGGCGAAGTTTCAGCGAAATCAGCGGCTTCTGCCACGATCTTGCGAATGTCCTTGTCGATATCCTTGATCGCATCCTCGCTGATGCCAGCCTCAGCCATATCTTTCTTAAGCCCCTCAATCGGATCGGATTTTTCACGCACATCCTGTACTTCTTCGCGTGACCGGTATTTTGCCGGATCAGACATTGAATGGCCACGGTAACGGTATGTCTTAAGCTCCATCAGCAGCGGGCCATTGCCTGCGCGCACGAATTCAAGCGCAGCCTCTGCCGCGCCGCGCACTTCAAGCGCGTCCATCCCGTTGACTTGCATCCCCGGAATACGGAACGAATCTCCCCGCCGATGGAAATCGGTTTCAGCACTGCCCCGTGCGACTTTGGTGCCCATCGCGTAACCGTTGTTCTCAATAACGAAGATGATCGGCAGCTTCCAGAGCGCCGCCATATTAAAGCTTTCGTATACTTGGCCTTGGTTTGCTGCACCGTCGCCGAAATAGGCCAAGCAGACGCCGCCATCGCCGGTATATTTGTGGCCAAACGCAAGGCCCGTCCCAAGCGCGACTTGCGCGCCGACAATGCCGTGGCCACCGTAAAACTTATGGTCGGTCGAAAACATGTGCATCGATCCGCCCTTGCCGCGCGAAATGCCCGCTGCGCGCCCAGTCAGTTCAGCCATGATCAGATTTGGATCAATCCCGTAGGCAAGCATATGGCCGTGGTCGCGGTAGCCCGTAATCACGCTATCCTTGCCAAGCTCAAGTGCAGATTGCAGCCCCACTGCAACTGCTTCTTGCCCGATGTACAAATGGCAAAATCCACCAATCAAACCAAGCCCGTAAAGCTGGCCAGCGCGTTCCTCAAAACGGCGGATCAGCACCATTTCGCGATAAAAACTGAGAAGCTCATCCTTGCTGGCCTTGTACCGCTTTGGCGTGCGCGGTGTATCAAGCAATTTAGGAGTGGGGGTTTTGGCCAAAAGTCGATCCTTCCGCTACGTCAACACGGCTAAGCTAAGCACAGTCTATAGGACGCAAGCGACGCGATGCGCAATCACCAGAGCGGTGAAAAAGGATTACTCGATCGGGATAATCACTTCATCAGGATGCGTAAGGCCAAGATCGCGGCGGACAAGCTCATCCACCATGTCAGGATTGGCGTGGCGCGGATCAAGCAGCTTCACCCGATTGGCGAGCTCAGCCTTTTCTTGCTGCACCAGTGCAAGCTCAACCTTGCGCACTTCATAGCGCTGGCTGTAATCGCCCCATGCCAACACACCGTTCGATCCGAACAACGCATAGCTTCCGAAAAAAGCAATGATCGTGAATGCGATTGCGGGCAAAAATGCATTACGCAACAATAAGATAAGTTTTTTGGCCCGCTTCATAGGCAATGCTTGAATCACAAGCGACTCGGCGAATCAACCCCTAAAGCGTAAAAAAGCTTCTCGCCCTGCATATTTAGCAACACCTGCTAATTCTTCTTCGATGCGGATAAGCTGATTATATTTTGCGAGCCGGTCTGATCGGGCAAGGCTGCCGGTTTTGATTTGCCCACAGTTGGTGGCGACCGCGAGGTCGGCAATCGTCGCATCCTCGGTTTCGCCCGAACGGTGCGACATAACGGCAGTATAGCCCGCGCGGTGCGCCATATCGACCGCCGCAAGGGTTTCGGTGAGTGTGCCAATCTGATTGACCTTGATCAGGATTGAATTGGCCAGCCCCTCATTGATCCCGTCACGCAGCCGCACGGGATTGGTGACGAACAAATCATCGCCGACAAGTTGAACGGTCTTACCGATTTTTTCGGTGAGCAGCTTCCAGCCCTCACGGTCATCCTCACCCATCCCGTCCTCAATCGAAAGGATTGGATAGCGGCGGGCGAGATCCGCGAGATAATCGACCTTTTCTGCCGAGGAAAGCACCCTGCCCTCACCCTCAAGATGATAGGCACCGTCCTTGAAATATTCAGTTGCTGCACAGTCGAGCGCGAGCATGACATCGTCACCGGGGCGGTATCCCGCTGCCTCAATCGACGCCATAATGAAATCAAGTGCTTCGGCAGGCGAGGCAAGGTTAGGAGCAAAGCCGCCTTCATCACCAACTGCGGTTGCCAGCCCCTTATCGTGCAGTTTTTTCTTGAGCGTATGAAAAATCTCTGATCCCATCCGCACCGCGTCGAACAGGCTTTCCGCCCCAACCGGCATCACCATGAATTCTTGGAAATCAATAGGATTATCGGCATGTGCCCCGCCGTTGATAATGTTCATCATCGGGACGGGGAGCATGTGCGCCGAAACGCCGCCGACATAGCGGTACAGCGGCAGCCCGCGCGAATCTGCTGCGGCCTTCGCCACGGCAAGGCTGACCCCGAGGATCGCATTCGCGCCCAATCGCGCCTTATTTTCGGTGCCATCAAGCGCGATCATCGCGCCGTCAACCTCACCCTGATCTTCGGCCTCAAGCCCGCGCAGTTCGTCAGCAATCTCTCCGTTTACGCCGTCAATTGCCTTCCTCACGCCTTTGCCAAGGAAGCTTCCCGGATCACCGTCACGCAGTTCAACCGCCTCATACGCGCCTGTAGATGCGCCAGACGGCACGGCTGCACGGCCAAAACTGCCATCCTCAAGCATCACATCAACCTCAACCGTCGGGTTGCCGCGACTATCAATAATCTGACGGGCATGGATATCGAGGATCGCGGTCATTATATAGGCTCCCAGAAGGGTCGGTGATAATGGGGGTGCCCATATCGGCGTTCAGGGTTTGAAGCAACTTTCCGCGCAGGAATGCGTTTATGTCTGAAAGGAATTGATCATTATGGCCGAAAAGAAAACAACAGCAGCTGCGCCTTCAAAACGGGCGAGCCCAGTCAAGGCAAAAGCCAAAGCCGCGCCAAAGCCAACCACAATGCTTTCAGCGCCCGTTGGCGAAACGCTGCGCGATCAGGCGGGTTCGTTTAAGGATAAAGCGGGTGACAAAGCGCGCGAATATGCCAACACTGGCAAGGATAAGGCAACTGACCTGCTTGATAGCCTCTCGCAAACCGTCACTGACCTTGCAAAGAGCGTCGATGAGCGGCTCGGCACATCCTACGGCGATTATGCGCGCAAGGCGGCCGACGCGGTTTCGGGTGCTGCGGGCACACTTAAAGACAAGGATATTGATGATCTTGTTGCCGACACGCGTGAGTTCGTCCGCAAGCAGCCCGCGATTGCGATTGGTGCGGCAGCAGCCGTTGGCTTTCTGCTGACTAGGCTGGTCAAAGCCGGATCAAACGACCGCGATGATGCTTGAGCCAATTGCCTGATCCAATTATGAGTGACGCTGAGCCGCCGATCGAAGCGCCTGAGCGCCCAGCTCTTTCGAGTCTGCTGGTTGAGCTGACGCGTGACGCACGTAATTTTGCGGCGGCTGAGGTCGAATATCTCAAGGCGCAGGCGGGCGAACGCGCGCATTTTGCGGTGCCCGGCCTGATCATGATTGGTGTTGCGATTGCGTTTGCGACAGGCGTTCTCATGGCGCTGCCGGTTGCGCTGATTTGGCTGCTTGCGCCGATCATCGGCGCTGGTTGGGCGGTCTTAGCGGTGACGCTCAGCGGGCTTGCGCTTGCGGCCTTGCTGCTAAAACTGGGCACGCGGCGGATCAAGGCTGTGCTCAAACGGCCCGAAGACAGATGAGCGAACTCGATGATCGCAAGGCCGATGCAGCGGCCAGCAAGTCGCGACTGATGACGCGCATTGATGAGATACGCAGTCGCGTGCAGCCAGCATCACTGATGACTGATGTGAAATCAGTGGCGCGCAAACACGCGGTTGATGCCGCAACGGCGGTAGTGGCACGGCGCAAAGCCCGCCCGGTCATTGCACTGGGTGCCATTAGCGCTGGATTGGCCTATCTTTTTCGCAGACCCTTGTTAAACGCGCTGGCAAAGCGCCTCACACCGGAGAAAATCGATGATTGATAGCCCCAAACCTACTGGCGAAGAACTCCGCAAAAAAGTGGCTGATGCTTACGGAAGTGGCAAAGAAAAGGCCGAAACCGTGGTGAAAGCTGTGCGGCAGACATCAGCCAAAGTCACTGGTTCGGCCAAGACCAAGACTAACGAAAGTCTTGAGAAAAATCCGATTTCAGCGCTTGTTGGCGGGCTTGCAATTGGCGCGATTGCAGCGGCTATGCTCCCAAAAACCAAGCGTGAAAGCGACTTGTTAGGCAGTACCAGTAACAAAGTCCGCAGTGGCGCAAGTGCCGCTGTAAAAGCGGCGCGCAATGCGGGCAAGGAACAGCTTGACGCGCTTGGCCTTAATAGCGGTGCCGCGCGTGATCAGCTTCGCAGCGTGATCGACAAGATCGGCCAAGCCGCCGCAACCGCATCAAAAGCCGCAACCGACGCTGTCCGCAAGAAGCCGTAAGCCATGAGCAATCTTCATCTCGTTTTTGGTGGGCGCGTCGAAGACCCACGCACGCTCAATTTTGAAGATCTTTCATCGATCCATATCGTTGGCATGTTTCCCGATTTCAAAAGTGCTGAAAAGGCATGGCGTGCGGCAGCCCAAAAGACTGTTGACGATGCCGAGATGAAATATGTCGTTGTCCATCTCCACCGCTTGCTTCAACCCGATATGATTGAGCGAAACAGCTGAATTAACGGCATTTGTTCACGTGGCCGTGTCTCACTGCCCCAAAGTAGGACATGGCCATAATTATCCCGAATAAATGACAGTTAACGTGTCATAAACACTTGCTAACGCCCTATTAACGGTTAGAGCCAATTGCAATCGGCTAAACCGAAAAGTCGCCCCATGCCCCTGAAAAAGGGGAATATTTTTTAATTTCTAACTAGGGATTTTATAATGAAATTCATGAAATCAATCGCCCTAGCCGCACTGGCCGCAAGCGCACTCACATCAGCTGCAAACGCAGCGACCGTCACGTTCAGCACCCGTGCAGCGTTTCAGTCAACACTATCACGCTCTTTCACGGATACATATGATACCACGCGTGGCTACCAGCCTGGTTTTTCGATCACCGCAGATGCGCCATTTTCAGCAATCGTTGGGCAAACACGCTACCAAACAACGGGCTTTCAGAATCTAAACATCATTCAGAGCAATGGCACTTATTGTGCAGGCTGCAATGGCAGCTTCAACCTGTTCTTCGATGCGACGACTTTTGGCACAGCCAACGGCGTGCAGGCAGTCGGCTTCGATGCGCCATTTAACCAAGGTTTTGACGCGCTTGTGACTTTCGGCGACAACACAAATCAACTCTTCGCAATTGCGCGCGGCACCAACGCTTTCTTTGGTCTTTCCTCTGACAAGCTGATCAAAGCAATCGCATTCGGCCCCGGTGGCCAGCGTACACAAAGCGTTTCGTTCGTGCTCGACAATCTTACGATTGGTAACGCTGTTCCTGAACCCGCAACTTGGGCGATGATGATTGTTGGCTTTGGCCTCATCGGTGCCGCAGCACGTCGCCGTCAGAGCGTTCGTACTGTAACTGCATAATTTTGATTAAGGGGGTGGCGTTTCGGCGCTGCCCCTTTTTTTTGACGGCTAATTATGCGTCGCGGTACCGCATGGCGAGCAAAGTCCGCGCGAACATCAGCCCGGCAAGGAAACCGCCAATATGTGCGGCAACCGCGATATTCTGACCCGTGGTCAACAGCGCAACGCCGATCAACCACTGCAGCGCTGTCCACGCGACCGCAAGCCACAGCGCATGGACATAATGCGCCGGGATCGGCCCAATCCGCCGCGCGCGGCTGCGGCTGAACAGCATTGCATAAGCACCAACTACTGCTGAAATCGCGCCGCTCGCGCCGATCATCGGCACAATCTGACCTGCATTGGCGAAATAATGTGCTGACGCCGCCGCATATGCGCCAACCAGATACAGAAACGCGATTGACCAACCGCCGAGCACTTTCTCAACCACGCGCCCGCAAAACAGCATCGTCAGCAGATTCATCGCCACATGGCCAAACCCGCCGTGGATCAAGGTCGCGGTCAGCGGCGTGAGATCAGACGGGACACGCCATGTCAGCCCACCATCAGAAAGCGCCTTGATCGTATCAGCCTCGGTCGCGCCGAACAGCGCGGGGATGAACCCGCCCGCATAGGGAATAATGCTTGAAAGCCCGAGCAGCACCGCCGCAAGCCACGCCAGCGCGGTTATGATGACGATACTGTCAGTCACGGGTTGGCGTGACGGCGTTTCCACGGTCAGATAAACTCGATCTTTGACACCACATAATATCGATCACCTGACGGCACGGTCACTTCAATTTCCTCATCAACCTTGCGACCAATGAGTGCGCGACCGAGCGGCGAATTGTAAGAAATCTTGCCCGTTTTGGCGTCAGCCTCGGGCTGGCCAACAATCTGATAACGGATTGGCTTTTCATGCTCATCAAGCAGCGTGACCGTAGCGCCAAAAACGATTTTATCGCCCGACAGCGTTGACGGATCAATCACCATCGCGCGGCTGAGCTTATCCTCAAGATCGCTGATCGTTGCCTCAACCTGGCCCTGTCGCTCCTTCGCCGCATGATACTCAGCGTTTTCAGAGAGATCGCCGTGCGCGCGCGCTTCTTCAATCGCGTCGATGATCTGCGGGCGCTCAACCTTAAGCCGGCTAAGATGCTCAATCAGCATCGCATGGCCTTCAGCAAGCATCGGCATTTTTTCAGCAGTCGCCATTGGTAAACACTTTCACTTAAATATTATCGAGTCAAAATAGCGGAGGCTGCGGCCTGACGATACAGGCCACTCACTTCGACACTTCACTTTTTGGGATCAGCGCGTGCTCTTTAAATGATAGGATTGCAAAGCGCGAACTTCAAGTGTTCGTTCGCGTAAAGCCGATATTGCCTCTGCCGCCGCGAGCGACGCCGCCGCTGTTGTGAAGATCGGCACCTTCGCCATGAGCGCCGACCGACGGATCGACTCGCTGTCCTTCAATGACTGCCAGCCTTCGGTGGTGTTGAAGATCAGCGCGACCTCACCGTCTTTGATCCGGTCAACAATATGAGGCCGCCCTTCAGCAACCTTGTTGACCGTATCGACCGTGATCCCTTCGGATTCGAGATAACGCGCCGTCCCGCGCGTCGCGATTACGGTAAAGCCAAGCCCTGCGAGCGTGCGAACGGCGGGCACGATTACTGCCTTGTCGCTTTCCTTGACCGATACAAACAGCGTTCCCGCTATTGGCAACATCGTCCCCGCGCCAATTTGTGCCTTTGCAAAGGCTGTTGCAAAATCGTCAGCGATTCCCATAACTTCGCCGGTTGATTTCATTTCGGGTGAGAGGACTGGATCAACGCCAGGGAAGCGCGCGAAGGGGAACACCGCCTCCTTCACCGCGATATGTTTCACGTCCAAATTGATCGGCGGCAGATCCTTGAGCTTATGCCCTGCCATCACAAGCGAAGCGATCTTGGCAATCGGCGCACCAATCGCTTTGGCAACGAAGGGCACCGTCCGGCTAGCGCGCGGATTGACTTCAATCAGATAAACCGCGCCGTCTTTGACCGCGAACTGAATATTCATCAGCCCTATGACCTTGAGCGCGCGCGCAAGAACGTCGGTTTGCCGGGCGATCTCATCAATGATATTCTTGGGCAGACTGTACGGCGGCAGTGAGCAAGCACTATCGCCCGAATGAACGCCAGCCTCTTCGATATGCTGAAGAATGCCCGCAACCACAACGTCGGTGCCGTCGGCAATCGCATCGACGTCAACCTCGATGGCATCGCGCACATAGCGGTCGATGAGCACAGGCGAATCGCCCGAAACTTGCACCGCAGTTTGAATATAATTTTCAAGCTGCGCCTGCGTATCAACAATCTCCATCGCCCGCCCACCAAGCACATAAGACGGGCGCATCAGCACTGGATAACCGATTGAGTCGGCAACCTTGATCGCTTCCTCGCGGCTGCGCGCGATGCCGTTCTTGGGCTGTTTCAGCTTTAGTTTGTTGATCAGCGCGGCAAAACGCTCACGGTCTTCGGCCAGATCAATCGCATCGGGCGATGTGCCGAGGATCGGAATACCAGCATCCTCAAGCGCGCTGGCAAGATTAAGCGGCGTCTGCCCGCCAAGCTGAACGATCACACCTTTAAGCGTCCCATTCTGCTTTTCGACATGGAGGATTTCGAGGACATCCTCCGCCGTCAGCGGCTCAAAATAGAGGCGGTCAGACGTGTCATAGTCAGTTGAGACCGTCTCCGGGTTGCAATTGACCATGATCGTTTCATAACCCGCGTCTGACAGCGCAAAGCAAGCGTGGCAGCAGCAATAGTCAAACTCAATCCCCTGCCCGATCCGGTTTGGCCCGCCGCCAAGGATGATAATCTTTTCGCGGTTCGTAGGCGCAGATTCGCACTCTGGCGTGCCAAAACTAGGCGCTTCGTAGGTCGAATACATATAGGGCGTTTTGGCTTCAAATTCAGCCGCGCAGGTATCAATCCGCTTGAACACGGGCCGCACGCCGAGTTTGTGGCGGTGTGCGCGCACTTCATCCTCAGTAATCCCGCCCGTCATCGCGACAATCGCATCGCGGATCAGCCCGGAACCGCGCCGGATCGCGCTTTCCATGCCGGGCCGGACATGGGCCGACTCAAGCGCGAGGAACGCGAGCCGCTTGTCCGAAAAACCCATCGCCTTGAGGCGGCGCATCCCGCCGGCATCCTGCGGCAAACCGCCGCTGGTCACTTCCCGCTCCGCCGCGACAATCTCTGCGATCCGCTCAAGGAACCACGGATCATATTTGGCGACATCATGGATCTCACTAACGCTCATTCCCTCACGCAAACACTGCCCCGCGACGAGCAGCCGATCAGGCGTTGGCCGCGAAAGTGCCGCGATCAGATCATCCTTTGACGCGCCTTTGAGGCCATCAACATAGTTGAAGCCCGAGAGCCCCGTCTCAAGCCCACGCAGCGCCTTTTGCAAACTCTCATGAATATTTCGGCCAATCGCCATAACTTCACCGACACTCTTCATAGCCGTTGAGAGCAACGGTTCGGCCCCTTTGAACTTTTCAAAGGCGAAGCGCGGGATTTTGGTGACGACATAGTCAATCGTCGGCTCAAACGACGCAGGCGTTGCGCCAGTGATATCGTTAGTAATCTCATCAAGCGTATAGCCAACCGCAAGCTTCGCCGCGACCTTGGCAATCGGGAAGCCAGTCGCCTTCGAGGCCAGTGCCGAACTCCGCGAAACGCGCGGGTTCATTTCGATCACGATCAGGCGGCCATCCTTGGGATTGACTGCGAACTGTACGTTAGAACCCCCTGTTTCGACGCCAATTTCTCTCAAGCAAGCGATGCTCGCGTTGCGCATAATCTGATATTCTTTGTCGGTCAGGGTGAGTGCTGGGGCGACGGTGATTGAGTCGCCAGTATGCACCCCCATCGGATCAATATTCTCAATCGAGCAGATGATGATGCAATTATCTTTGCGATCACGCACCACCTCCATCTCATATTCTTTCCAGCCGAGCAGCGATTCCTCAATCAGCACCTCAGTCGTCGGCGAAGCATCAAGCCCGCCCGTCACAATCTCAATAAATTCCTGCCGATTGTACGCGATCCCGCCGCCAGTGCCGCCCATCGTAAAGCTGGGCCGGATGATTGAGGGCAGCCCAGTGCGTTCAAGCACGGCAAGCGCCTCATCAAGGCTATGCGCAATCCCCGAACGCGCGCTTTCAAGCCCGATTTTGGTCATCGCATCACGGAACTTGATCCGGTCTTCGGCCTTATCGATGGCTTCGGCATCCGCGCCGATCATCTCAACGCCGTATTTCGCCAGCGTTCCATCGTTAAACAGCGCGAGCGCGGTATTAAGCGCGGTTTGCCCACCCATCGTCGGCAGAACGGCATCAGGGCGCTCTTTCTCAATGATCTTGGCGACAATCTCCGGCGTGATTGGTTCAATATAGGTCGCATCGGCAAGCTCAGGATCAGTCATGATCGTCGCCGGGTTCGAATTGACGAGGATGATCCGGTAGCCCTCCTCCTTCAGCGCTTTGACCGCCTGCGTGCCCGAATAATCAAACTCGCACGCTTGGCCGATGATGATCGGGCCAGCGCCGATGATGAGGATTGAGGATATGTCGGTTCTCTTAGGCATTGACTAAAACGCTTTCATTGCATACATTGATTGCATTGAGATCATATGAGGTGGCACGTGGCAAGTTTTACCGTTCGCAACATTCCTGAAGATGCCAAACAGCGCTTCCGCCAAATCGCGGCGGCGCATGGCCGTTCGATGGAGGAGCATCTGCGGCAATTGGTGATTTCGGCTGATTTTGGTGAAGCGGCTCCTGCTCCTGGCTATCTTGCCGAAGAACGGCAGGCGTTTCGGTATGATACGTCTGTTCAAGCTACTCCAACGGGGGGGGATATCGTGCGTGAATTGATTCGCATTGCCGATGGTGCTGGTGAAGGGGTGCTTGATACCAGCAAATATGCCGAAATCCGTTTCATGACTGCCAAGGACGCAATGGCCGAACTGCGGCGCCTTGCGAATGGCGTTGGTCTCAACCTGCCGCCGCGCATGAACACCAAATTGGAAGCACCAGACTTTTGATACTGGTCGATACCAACGTCTGGAGCGAGCTGACCAAGCCACGCGGCGATCCTGCCGTGTTGGCTTGGCTGGAAGCGAATGACGACGATCTGGCGCTATCTGTGCTGGTGATTGCGGAAATACGATACGGGATTGAACTTGCTGGCTCGGCTGACAAACGCCACTATCTTGAGGCGTGGCTCTCCGGATTGCAATCGCGCTACTACGGCCAGACGCTCGAATTTGGCGCGGATGCCGCGCATTGTTACGGCCAGATTGCAGCCCGCCCCGAAGTGAAGGCGCGGCAGCCGCAAGTGATCGATATGCTGATCGCTGCGCAGGCACAGCATCGCGCGATCCCAATTGCCACTCGGAATGTGAAGGATTTTGACTGGATTGGGGTGCCGCTGATAAACCCTTGGGAGGGCTGATGCCCCCCTCTCCCTTCGCCGCTACGCGTCTCTTCCCTCTTCCCCTAAAGGGGACGAGGGAGGTGCAGGTTGCGCCGTTAGGTGGTTTGGAGGAGATATCAGTGCGTTTGGGCATTGCTAATCAAAAATCCCTTTGAGGTCAGCGAACACTCCCACCACTGCAAAGATGGTCAAAAAGCGCTTAATTAAAAGCGCAATTATATCTGGTTCCGGGTCAGGCAACGCTGCCATTATCAGAGCGCAATCGATGTACGCTGATGCTTTGGCGTGTTCTGCGTTTGACAATCCAAGACCAACTAGCTCAGACTGAGCTCTATTGAGTGCCTCAACAACTTTCAATTGAACTTCTTTGGTAAACTTAAACCCTGTCGGCAGCCCAGTCCATTTGCTGGCATCAATTGGCATATTTTTCAAATGTGCAAGTGCTTTGGCAAGACCTGACTCGGCAGCAAATTCTGTTAATTCGTCAGCATTCTCAAGAATGGTTACGATTGACTTTGGCCCTAATGCCAAAAAGCTGTCCATGCCTTGAATTTCGAGGTCTCCAAATTCGATATCGCCGTGCTCTTTATGAGTTACCGAAATGAAATCGTTGAAAGCTTCGAATTCTGGATCGAAATCAGCAAGTTGATCGTGCCTCGATAGCTCTTGGATTGATTCGTAAACTTCGTGCCCATTCCAGCTATCACCGTAAACTTCTCTGTATTTTTTCAACAAGCTATCATCGGTGTACAACTTAGGGTCTTCGAGAAAAAGCAACAAAAGTCGATTTTTGATCTCGCTCATCCCATCATCCCCGCGAACCGTTCAAACAGATAGTGGCTATCCATTGGCCCCGGACTTGCCTCGGGGTGATATTGCACGCTGAACGCGGGGGCATCCACCAGTTCAAAGCCGCAGTTGCTGCCGTCAAACAGGCTCACATGCGTTGCGCGGGCGTTGGCGGGCAACGTCTCCGCGTCCACCGCGAAGCCGTGGTTCATGCTTGTGATCTCGACTGCGCCGTCGCTCAGGCGCTTGACCGGGTGGTTCGCGCCGCGATGGCCTTGGTGCATCTTGACCGTCTTCGCGCCCACGGCCAGCCCGAGCATCTGATGGCCAAGGCAAATGCCGAACAGCGGCTTGCCCGTCGCGAGCCACTGCTGGATTACAGGCACGGCATATTCGCCCGTCGCGGCGGGATCACCGGGGCCGTTGGAGAGGAACAGGCCGTCGGGGTTATGCGCCATGATATCGGCAAAACTTGCGGTTGCGGGGATGATGATTACTTCACATCCAACATCAACAAGATTGCGCAAGATATTGTTTTTAATACCATAATCTATGGCAACGACACGCCTCTTCTCCCTCTCCCCTTCAGGGGAGAGGGCCGGGGAGAGGGGGAGTCCGGTTAAGTCACGCTCGGTGTTCGCCGAAATAGACGCCCCCTCTCCCAACCCTCTCCCCTGAAGGGGAGAGGGCTTTAGATGCCACAATCCCTTATCCCAACCATATTCCTTGTCCGTCGTCACAGCCTTGGCCAAGTCCATGCCCTCTAGCCCTGCCCAGCCGCGTGCCTGTGCGAGCAGCGCCGCGACATCAAACACGCCGTCCGCCGCGTGCGCGATCACCGCGTTGGGCGCGCCTTTTTCGCGGATCATCCGGGTCAGCGCGCGGGTATCAATGCCTGACACGCCAATCCGCCCATTCGCCTTCATCCACGCATCGAAATGCAGCGTAGAGCGGAAATTGGAGGGCGCGGTCACATCCTGGGCTGTGATGCAGCCAAGCGCGTGGGCCTCCACTGCCTCCACATCTTCATCATTGGTGCCGACATTGCCGATGTGGGGGAAGGTGAAATTGATAATCTGCCCGGCATAGCTCGGATCAGTCATCACCTCTTGATAACCCGTCATCGCGGTGTTGAAGCAAACCTCGCCAACCGCTGCGCCCTGCGCGCCAAAGCCCCTGCCCCAGATGACTTCACCGCTCGCCAAAACCAAGACGCCGGTGGCTCCGCTTGGCGCAGGCGTGTTTCTGGCTTCGGCCATAATTGGTCGCTCCGTATCGGGGTTGTAACAATGTCGTTAAGCGACACTCGCTAGAGAAGCGCCGCCGCAGCGTCAATCTATCAAATCGCAAATCTTGGCGCTAAAGAATAGGTTTACCCAATTGCCCTGAAAGACCGCCATGATTCGCGAAGACATTAAAGCCGCCCAGATTACCGCCATGAAATCGGGCGACACGCAAACACGCGATACCACGCGGCTGATCATTTCGGCGATCAAGAACCGCGATATTGAGGCGCGCACGGGCAAAGCCGTCTCCGATGATGATGCGCTCGTGGTCGAGGTTTTGCAAAAAATGGTCAAGCAGCGCCGCGAATCGATTGAGATGTTTGAGAAAGGCGGTCGTGCTGAACTGGCGGCGAATGAGGCGGCTGAGGTTGTGGTGATTGAGCGCTTCCTGCCCGCGCAGCTTTCGGATGCTGAAACCACCGCCCTGATTGAAGCCATCAAGGCTGAACTCGGCGCAACCGGGGTAAAGGATATGGGCCGGGTCATGGCCACCCTCAAAGAACGCCACGCAAGCGCGCTTGATATGAGCAAAGCGAGTGGTTTGGTGAAGGCGGCTTTGGCATAAATCACGTAAAACAGCCAAATTTTACGCTATTGCCCTTGTCTGTTAAAGTTCCGTTTTGCGGAACATTTGACATTACCCCATGAGCCTAACCACCACCTTCCTTGATGAACTGCGCGCGCGTACGACGCTGTCTACGCTGATCGGGCGGACGGTGAAGGTCACTAAGGCTGGCCGCGAATTTAAGGCGTGCTGCCCGTTCCATAATGAAAAGTCGCCAAGCTTCACGATCAATGATGAAAAGGGCTTCTATCATTGCTTCGGCTGTGGTGCCCACGGTGATGCCATCCGCTGGATGACTGATCAGCGCGGTTTGCCGTTCATGGATGCGGTCAAGGAACTTGCTGCAAATGCTGGAATGGAGGTTCCCGCCGCTGATCCACGAGCTGCCGAGCGCGCTGAGCGCGCCAATTCGCTCTATGATGTGATGACGGCAGCGGCGGACTGGTTCACCGAGCAACTGGGCAGCATCGCGGGCGCAGAGGCGCGGGCCTATCTTGAGCAGCGTGGGCTGAACGCGGCGACGATCAAAGCGTTCGGAATGGGTTTTGCCCCAGATTCGCGCGGCAAACTCCGCACTGCGCTTGCCAAATTCGGCGATGCGGCGTTGATTGAGGCTGGCCTGCTGATCTCAGTTGATGAGAAAGAACCCTACGACAGGTTCCGTGGCCGCCTGATGATCCCGATCCGCGATCCGCGTGGCCGGGTGATTGCCTTTGGCGGACGAATATTGGGCGCGGGCGAACCGAAATATCTCAATTCCCCCGACACACCGCTGTTTGACAAAGGCCGCACGCTTTACAATCTTGACCGCGCCGCTGCGGCAGCGCGCAAGAGCGAGCGCGTGATCGTCGTTGAAGGCTATATGGATGTTATTGCGCTGGCGCAGGCGGGTTATGAGGAAAGCGTTGCTCCGCTTGGCACTGCGCTCACTGAGGATCAGATTGCGCGGCTATGGCGCGTGTCCGATTGCCCGATCATCTGTTTTGATGGCGATAGCGCGGGGCAAAAGGCGGCGCTGCGCGCAATCAACCGCGCCCTGCCCTATCTCGAACCGGGCAAATCGCTCCAATTCGTGACGCTCCCTAACAAACTTGATCCCGATGATGTCGTGCGCAAGCAAGGCAAGGCGGCGTTTGACGGCTTTTTGGCCGATGCAAAACCGCTTGATCAATTCCTGTGGAGTGCCGAACAATTTGCCGAACCACTCGACACGCCTGAAGCACGCGCGGGGCTTGGTAAGCGGTTGCGTGATTATGCTAAAATGATCCGCGACGAAGATGTTCGCACGCAGTATCTAGCCGTCTTCAATCAACGACTGCGCGAATTTTTTGCTCCAAACGAGAAAACGGGGCGGAAGTTTTTCTCTGATGGCCCATTTGTCGGTCATCAAAGTCACCGCGTTATGATGAAGATAGCGCAATATGGGATTGATCAGGCTTCCATAATTCCCGCGCTCTTTTCTGGTATTTCTCACCATCGGCATCTCATTGGCCGACATGCGGAATCGATCGGACGACTGACGATCGAGTCCCGAAAACTTCGACAATTCCGTCAAGAATTATTTGAAGTGGCAATATTTAACCCAACAATTAGCCTTGATGAGCTTGCAATACATATTCGTCAGGCAGCGCTTGGAGATGTTTGGGATGCACTGCACAGACCAAATTTGCTCGCCTTTTCATTCCTGCGTGCTGACACTGACCCAACAAAAGCGGAAAGCGATTTGGCAAAGGTCATTGAAAAATTGGCTGAGAGTACCGAAATAACGGAGAAGCGCGTGATCCTCGAAGAACAGCTAAAATCGACCGAAAATTGGACTGATGCTGGCTTTGATGAACAAGCTAGGCTACGAGCGGCAGAATTTTCGGCGATGGAGCAGCTTAAAGCGCTGCTACACGGGGACGACGAGACGTAATTTGAAGGTGTACAGGGCAGATGGCGAAATCAACCAGCGGTGATGATACGATCGAAAAAGGCGAAGCAGGCGATAATAATGATGCGCCGCTGATTGACCTTAATGAGGCGTCGATCAAGAAGTTGCTCGCGCGCGCGAAACGCGTTGGCTACATCACTTATGATCAATTGAATGAAGCGCTGCCGCAGGATCAAATGTCATCCGAACAGATTGAAGACGTGATGTCTGCAATCAACGAGATGGGCGTCAATATCGTCGAAAATGAAGAAGCAACCGACGATCCCGATGAGGAAGCGGTTGAGGACGAAGTTGAAGCCGTTGACCACACCGAGGGTGCTGGCGAATCGGTTGGCGATAAAAAGAAAGAGGTCGTTGACCGCACCGATGACCCCGTCCGCATGTATTTGCGTGAAATGGGCGCGGTTGAGTTGCTAAGCCGTGAAGGCGAAATCGCGATTGCCAAGCGCATTGAGGCTGGCCGCGACACGATGATCCTTGGGCTGTGCGAAAGCCCGATCACGTTCAACGCAATCATTGATTGGTCAAACGCGCTTAATGAAGGCACGATGCAGCTTCGCGAAATCCTTGATTTAGATGCGATGCTTTCCAAAGACCCAGCGCCAGAATCGCTGACTGAAGACGGCGAAGTCGAAGGCGACGGCGAAATCAGCGAAAAAACCGCTGGTCCTTCGTTTAAGGAAGAAGATGACGTCGTTACCGAAACCGTTGTTGATGAAGATGACGAGGAAGAAGGCCTGACCGAGCGTCGCGCCAAAGCGCCTGTTGACGATGATGATGAAGATAACACGCTGTCGCTCGCGCAGATGGAGGAGCAACTTAAGCCCGCCGCGCTCGAAAAGTTTTCGCAGATCACCAGCCTGTTCAAGAAGTTCTCCAAAATTCAGGCCGCGCGGATTGAGGCGCTTTCGGTCGGCAATGATTTTTCGACGGCTGAAGAGAATAAATATCACAAGCTGCGTGAAGAGCTCACCGCGCTGGTTGAAAGCGTTCAGTTCCACAATGCCAAGATTGAATATCTGGTTGATCAGCTTTATGCCTATAATCGTCGCCTGACCGCGCTTGGCGGCCAAATGCTGCGCCTTGCCGAGCGCCACAAAGTGCCGCGCAAATCGTTCCTCGATAGCTATGTCAATCATGAGCTTGACGAGAATTGGCTCGATAACGCGAAGAAAACCGACAAGAAATGGGCGGCGTTTGCTGAGAACGAAGTCGATGCCGTCGAACGCATCCGCGCTGAAATTAGCGAGATTGCTCAGCAAACGGGCATGAGCCTTGGCGAGTTTCGCCGCATCGTCAACATGGTGCAAAAGGGCGAGCGCGAAGCACGTATTGCAAAGAAGGAAATGGTTGAGGCCAACCTGCGCCTCGTCATTTCAATCGCCAAAAAATACACCAATCGTGGTCTGCAATTCCTTGATCTCATTCAAGAAGGCAATATCGGCCTGATGAAGGCAGTTGATAAATTCGAATATCGGCGCGGCTATAAATTCAGCACTTATGCAACGTGGTGGATCAGGCAGGCAATCACACGCAGCATTGCTGATCAGGCGCGCACGATCCGTATTCCCGTTCACATGATCGAAACGATCAACAAACTGGTGCGGACATCGCGCCAGTTCCTCCACGAATCTGGCCGTGAGCCAACGCCTGAAGAAATGGCTGAGCGCCTGTCAATGCCGCTCGAAAAAGTCCGCAAGGTGATGAAAATCGCCAAGGAGCCAATCTCCCTCGAAACGCCAATTGGTGACGAAGAAGACAGCCATCTCGGCGATTTCATTGAGGATAAGAATGCCATCATCCCCGTTGATGCCGCAATCCAAGCCAACCTCAAGGAAACCGTCACACGCGTTCTCGCCAGCCTCACCCCGCGCGAAGAACGCGTGCTCCGGATGCGCTTTGGCATCGGCATGAACACTGATCACACTTTGGAAGAAGTCGGCCAGCAGTTCTCGGTAACCCGCGAACGCATCCGCCAGATTGAGGCCAAGGCGCTGCGCAAGCTCAAACACCCAAGCCGCAGCCGCAAAATGCGGAGTTTCCTCGATCAATAGCTGCTTATTGGCTTTGATAGCTGCTTATTGGCTTTGATTGCAAAACAAGCGATTGGCGGAGAGATAGGGATTCGAACCCTAGGTACCCTCACGGGCACGCCGCATTTCGAGTGCGGTGCTTTCGACCACTCAGCCATCTCTCCGCTGATCGGACGATGCACTTTGCCCCGTCCATGGTCTTTCGAAGTGCGAGCGCTTAGCGCACGATGCCGCGATTGCCAAGCAATCCTTGTCATTAAATTTCGATTGATTACATAAGGAGCATGAGTCCAGTAAACCGCAACACTAACGCTAATCGGTTGCCTAATGCGCCGCCGATATCGCACGCTAGCTTTGGCATCGGGGACGTTGTCCGCCACCGCATTTTCGCGTTTCGCGGGGTGATCTTTGATATTGATCCGGTCTTTGCCAATAGTGAAGAATGGTATCAGTCAATCCCTGCCGAAATTCGTCCGTCGAAGGATCAGCCTTTTTATCACCTGCTCGCCGAAAATACCGAGAATAGCTATGTTGCTTACGTCAGCCAGCAGAATCTAGTGCCCGATAATGAAGAAGGCCCAGTAAGCCATCCCGCCATTTCAGGGATGTTTGAAAAATTTGACGGCGGTCGTTATCCGCTCAAACCAGTGCATAGGCACTAACTTGATCGCCGCTCCGGCTTTGAAACCGGAGCGGAATATGACTGATTAGAACTTAACGCTGACACGACCGTAGAGGAAGCGCCCGTTGAAGCCGTTGGGTGAGAAGTTCGAGTACGGCGCAACGAAATTGGTCGTCGGGAAAAAGACCGCTGCACCATTAACCGCGCTTACACCCGCCTGACCCGTTGGCACGCCTGTTGGGTAGGTATCAAATACATTGTTAACACCAAGTGACAATTCATAACGCTGCTTGAGCTTGGCTGTCACCTCAAGATCAGTAACCCACTGCGCTTTAAGGAAGTTATCGTTGAAGACGTTCGACGCACCCGCGCCGAGTGAGCCGCCCGTGCCTTCAACCTTGCCGTAGCGGTTGCCACGCACGGTGATACCAAGCCAATCCCGTTCAAAATCGAGCCCGAGATTGATCTTGGTGCGCGGCTGCCCCCGCGTGATGCGTCCCTGTTCCTGCCGACCGAACAGCACAAGACCAGGAATGTTGGCGAGCGGCCCAGGCGAGGCGAGAATTTTGCGGATCGAAGTTTTGTTATAATTAAAGCCTGCGCTCAGGTTGATCTTGCCAGCGCTGCCAAGCTCAACCCGGTAGGTCGCAACTGCATCAAGCCCTTTGGTGCGCGAGTCGAGCCCGTTGACGAAGAAGCGCGCGGCGCTGATCGTGTTGAAGCCTGCGCCGTTGAGGATTGTTGCGATTGCCAGACCGGGGTTAGTGCCCGAAGGAACGCCATTGGTGCGGCTTGCGGTGAGGTTGTCAGTGACGACGATCCGGTCATCAATATCAACCTGATACACGTCAACCGTCAGGTTGAGGCGCGGAATGCGGGTGAACACAAAGCCGCCTGAGAAGCTGAGCGATGTTTCAGCGTCAAGCGGACGCGCACCAAGCGCAATTGCGACTGGATTATCCACTGGCAGGGTGACCGCATCAAGGAGAACACCGTTGACGTTGTTGGTCGCGGCGGAAGCAAAGAATTGCTGTTGAAGCGACGGCGCACGGAAGCCCGTTGCCACGGCACCGCGCAGAGCAAAACCATCAACTGCCTCAAGTCGTGCAGCAATCTTTCCATTAAAATCGGAGCCGAAATCGGAATAATCTTCATAACGACCCGCGACCTGAACGGTGAATTTGTCGCTCACCTCCGCGTCTAATTCGATATAAGCCGAGACGTTATCGCGTGCGCGAACACCATCAACGCGCTGCCCACCAATGACGGGTTGGAAGCCTGAGAACACCTGCGCGCCCGGTGCCGCAGGTTGGTTTGCGCCGCCCGGCTGGTTCGCACTGATCAACACACCACCCGAACGGAAGCTGTCAAATTCGCCTGCTGTGATCTGGAATGTCTCACGCCGATATTCGAGGCCGCCCGCCAGCGTCAGGCTCTTGAGGAAACCAGTCTGGATTTCACGGTTGACGTCAAGGTTGCCAATAGCCTGCGTGTAATCAAGCTGCCCCGCCTCAAACGCACGCTGCGACGCAGCACCAAGCGAGGCGTTCAGCGTGTTGGTAATCTTGAATTTGACGCTGTTACGCGCATAGCCGCCCGACAGATCGACGTTAAACCCGCCGACTTCGCCCTTCACGCCAACAGTGCCACCGTAATCGTTAATTTCTGTGTTGATGAGCGGAAGAAAACCATCAGGATAGATTGACGGCACGTTGCGCGCATCATTGGCAAGACGGTAGAAACCAGCGCTTTCGCCGTCGCGGAAGCCGTAGCTGCCAAAGCTGTAAAGCTCAAATCCTGACTCACCAAGTGGCGCGCCGCTGTTAAGGAACAGTTTCAAATCTTTGGTATCAGCATCGCCGTAGCGGTGTGACAGGCGGTTGAAGGTGAGTTCGCGTGGATCGACTAGGCCGCCGACCAGATTATACTGGCGGCGGCGATCATAGCCAGTGCGATTGGTTGGATTACGATCCTGATATTCGGCGGATACGTTGATAAAGCCCTCTTCACCAATTGGAAGACCAACTGTGCCCGCAATGGTGAGCGTGCCGCCATCCTTGGCGCGGCGATCCTTGCCGGTGGTGGTCACGTTGAATGTGCCGTCGGGCGCGGTCGTTGGCTGACCATTGACACCAAGCGCCAGACCGGTGACACGCTGAATACCGTTCACGCTGGTATTATATTGGCCGTAAGTCACAGTGAACTGACCGCCTTCGCGGGCATCGCGCAGACCAAAGTTGATCACGCCTGCAATTGCGTCTGATCCGTATTGCGCCGCCGCACCGTCACGAAGGACTTCAACGCGCTTGAGTGCGATTGACGGGATCAAGTTGATATCAACCGCCGCCGCGCCGCGCCCAACCGAGCCATTGATGTTCAGTAGCGCAGAGACATGGCGGCGCTTCCCGTTGATCAGGACAAGCGTTTGATCGGGGTTCAACCCACGCAGCGTTGCAGGGCGAATAACGTCCGTTCCGTCAGTGATCGAAGGCTGAGGAAAGTTGAAGCTTGGGATTTGTTCGGCAAGCAAACGGTTGGTTTCGGTAAAGCCCGACTGGGTCAGCGATTCCGCCGTGAACACATCAACAGGCACGGTGCTGTCTGCAACGGTGCGGTCGGTACGGCGGGTGCCGGTAACGATAATCGTTTCTTCAGCGGGTGCGGCACCCTCCTCTGCGTCTTGCGCGAGGACGGGCGTTGATGCGAATGCGATCAGCGAAAGTGTGGATAGCAATGCGACACGAGTGAGACGGGCCATTTGACGCTCCTTGGCAATAAAACGGCGGAACATTCCGCAACCGTTTGTGCCATTAGCCTAATGTTGCGGTATTGTTACTGCCAACGCTATGAAACCTGTGCGATTCGTCACAGACTGTTGCATTGCAGCAACACGGTTAAAACGCCTAGAATTCGTCGCCATTCTTACGCTTGAAGCCAGCGCCGGCCGGTTTGATCATATCAATATCTGGATAATGACAAACGCTTATGGCCAACCGACCCAGTGCAACGAACACACAGTCGGCGTCACTACGGTTGATCAGAACATGGCCGTTACCATCATTTTTGGGAAACGCTGCTACGTCGCCAGCATGCATTATCGTTTCACCACCATCGTCGACCAGAACCGCCTCACCCGCGATCATGATCAGCATTTCATCCTCGCCCTCATGCCAGTGACGCTGCGATGACCATGCGCCGGGTTTGAGCGTGACGTAGCTTGCACCGAAATCGCTTAGACCCGATGCAGGGCCGAGCTTGCGATACCAGCGGCCTTGAACCTTATCGGCATATTCGGGCGGATAGCCCGTCGCGTAGGTTTGTGGAATATCTTCGAGGTTCAGTTTGGGCATTATTCCCACCCTTTGCAAAATGGCCCGCGCAGGTTACGCCTGCGCCATGATTGATGCAATTGACCTCACTAAGGCGCTGATTGCTGCGCCAAGCGTAACGCCTGCGACGGGCGAAGTATTTGATGTGCTAGAGGGCGCACTCGCCGCAATCGGGTTTGACGTTCACCGCGCGATTGAGGGCGAGGCACCCGATGGCCCGGTTGAGAACCTCTTCGCTACGCGCGGATCTAGCGATGGCCCGCACTTCGCGTTCGCTGGGCATCTTGATGTCGTGCCCCCCGGCGAAGGCTGGTCAAGCGATCCGTTTGCGCCCGAAATACGAGGGGGACTGCTCTACGGGCGGGGTGCGGTTGATATGAAGGCGAGTATCGCCGCCTTCGTAGCTGCAATTCCGAAAGACCATAAGGGCCGGATCAGCCTGATCATCACTGGTGATGAAGAAGGCCCGGCGATCCACGGCACGGTCGCGCTGATCAACCATATGAAGGCGCGGAACTTGATACCCGATCTCTGCCTTGTGGGGGAACCAACTTCGGTCAACCGGCTTGGTGATATGGTCAAAATTGGGCGGCGCGGTTCAGTCAATATCTGGATTACAGTGCCCGGAGTGCAAGGTCATGTCGCCTACCCGCACATGGCCGACAATCCGATCCCGAAGCTGGTGCGGATATTGTCGCGCATTGAGGGCATTGCGCTTGATGAAGGCACTGACTGGTTTCAGCCGTCAAACATCGAAATCACTGATATTGAGGTCGGCAATCCCGCGACCAACGTGATCCCCAAGGCCGCCAAAGCAAGGCTGAGCATCCGGTTCAACGATCTCCACAGCGGTGAAGCGCTCGTTGCAATGATCAGCGCGATTGTTCACGCTGAAGCGGCTGACGGTGAAGTGATCGCGCGGATATCGGGTGAGGCATTTTTGACGCCACCGGGCAGCTTTAGCAGTCTGATCTCCGATGCAATCACAGCGGCCACCGGAATAACGCCCGAACTCTCCACCACTGGCGGCACTTCCGACGCGCGCTTCCTGTCAAAGCTGTGTCCGGTGGTTGAATTTGGCCTCTGCAATGCGACGATGCACAAGCTTGATGAGGCGGTCGCGCTGGAAGACGTCCACACGCTGACCCGCATTTACGCCGATATCATCGCGCGCGCCTTAGGATAAGATACAGCGCCCCTGCCCCGCCGTGGCGTGGGTGTGCCCCGCGTACTGCGGCAATATGCGACGCATAGGGCGATGCGGCGAGCCAATCGCCAACGGTTGCACGGATCACGCCCCGGCTCGTTGGCGGCAGGCGGGGATTATCCTTGGCGGGCCGCCCGGTGATCAGCAGGATAATTCGCGCTTCACTTCTAATCGCGGCGGCAAGGCTACGGTTAAGCCGCGCATGCGCCGAACTGAGCGTTTCACCGTGGAGATCAATCGTAAAATCAGGTGCAGACTGACCAAGGCGGAGGCGCTTATCCCAACTGCCGTCGAGAGTGTTTTGGGATTCGTTCTTTGTAGAAACCGTTCTCCCCGAGCGAAGTCGAGGGGCTTGGCCGAGCGGAGGCGAGGTAAGCACTGTGGCAATTCTCGGCTTCGCTCGAAATGATCCCTCGACTTCGCTCGGGACGAACGGATCAGGCAGCAATTTCCGCCCCGCCGAGGGCCGCACCGTCCCCGCAACCCGTCCCCAGACCGCGCGTTCCTCAGCGCTGAGACGGCGCATTTCCGGCCCCTGCCCCGATCCGCGCAATCACGCCCTTGGGCAGGAACACAAACGCCGTGCCGCGTGCAGACATGCCACCTGCGGTTAGGCGCGCATCATCGCCTGCGCCCCAGAATGTATCGAAACGGTTGCTGCCCTTGATTGCGCCGCCGGTATCCTGCGCAATCCACATGCCGTTTGCATCTGCGCGATCCATTGAAAGGAGAACGGGCGCACCAAGCGGAACAAACATCGGATCGGTCGCAACGCTCGCCTTACCTGTCACCGGCAGGCCAAGCGCACCAAGCGGGCCAGCGCCTGTAATTTCGCGAAAAAAGACCCAGCTTTTATTCTCACGCATGATTGCCTGGCCCTCGCTTGGGTTGGCGCGCAGCCAGCTTTCAATGCCTTGCATTGAGCTTTGACCGGGGCCGAGCAGCCCGCGATCCTTCATCAGCTTGCCGATGCCGGTATAATCGCGGCCATTCTGGCCATCATAGCCAATCCGCATCACGCTACCGTCGGGCAGGCGCAGACGCCCCGAACCCTGAATTTGCAGCACGAAGAAATCAATCGCGTCTGCCGCCCACGCGATTTCGAGGGCGCGCCCTTCAAGCGCACCCGTCTCGATACCCGTGCGATCTGCATAGGGGATGAAGGTCTTGCCCTCGACGCGGCCACGAATTTTCTTGCCTTTTAGACTATCCGAAAACTGCCCGAGATCAAGCTCAACCAGTTCGGGCGGGCGCTTATAAACCGGGACGTCATAGCCCTTGCTGCGTGTCCGCGACCCAGAGATTTCTGGCTCATAATAGCCAGTAGCAAACGCCTTACCGTCGCCAATTTGGGCAAGCTCAAAATACTCAGTGAAGAATGTCCGTGCGTCACCGTCGGGCCAGCCTTTGGCTGCGGCACAGGCGGGTTGCCAATCGGCGGGCGCGGTCAGCCCCGATTGATCGGTGCGTATAACCACCGAGGGGCAACTAATCCGAAACGCCTTGAGCGCGCGCGTTGCCGAAGCGGCATCATAGTCTATTCCACCCGGCGCAGCCACAACCCCAAGCGAGCGCGCACTCGGCCCTGCACCAACCGTCACCGCTTGCGGTGTGAGCGGCGTTGCCCGAACAATTGCTTTAGCGGCTGGTGCTTTGGTTGAAGGCGTACTCGCCGATTGCGGGATCAAACGACCTCCACACCCCGCAAGCGCAAAGCCAAGCATAATCGTGGTTACAAACCGCATCACCGCACCCTGCGTTGATCAGGCCGACTCATCAGCGTCGGTCAAAATCCAGTTGGGGTCTGACGATTTCACGTTACGGCTGAACGTCCAGCTATCATGCGTTACGACTGCATCTGTAAGCGAACCGGCTATAACACCGCCTTCGGCATTGCGCGTTACCGCAGCAATATCGGCATCAAAAGTCACCGTTACGCTCGCTTCGCCATTCGCAAGCGTCGCTTCGCTGATGATCGCGCGCTCAATCGTGACAAGGCGATTATCAAGCACATGGCCAAGCGTAGTGCGTTCGGCGATTGCTGATGCAAATGCGGCCTTCACCTCATCCGAAACAAACGGCGCATAATCATCTTCGCGGCCGGCCCAAAACGCTTCGAGGATCATCCGGTAGGCTGATTTGGCACCATCGATGAACTCACCAGCGTTAAAATTACGGTCGGCGATGCCGATCGCGCGAAGCCCGGCTTCGGCGCTTGGCTCGGGCTGAGTCTGATCAACAACCGCCTGATTTGCATCCTGAGCATCGTCTTTACCGCGCGCGAGCGGCGGCACAAATTCAGCGGCTGGGCGGCTTATTGACTGCTCATGCCCGGTACGCTTGCCGAGAACCGCATAAAGACGCATCGCAAGAAACGCAGCGACCATGGCGAAGATTACAGTAAAGAGCACAATTCCTCCAATCGGTATAATAAGCATATAGGCACGTTTTGCCAGCACTTCAAATCATTGCGTGTGTGAAATGACGTTGCCCTTCGCATTAGGCGCTGCTAGGCGCGCCAACCAGTAGCTTAAAACCCTATAGGATAGATAAAAATGGCTGAAGATAGCGTAACCGATCCCCTTCCCAATGGCGAAGATACAGCACCAGTTGCCGGGCTGATCTCACAATATGTCAAGGATCTCTCGTTTGAGAACCCCAACGCACCCGCCGTTTTCCAGTGGCAAGGCCAACCCCAGATTGATGTCCAGTTCAATATTGCCGCAAATCAGCTTGCCGATGACGTTCATGAGGTTGTCCTCAAGATCGAAGTCAAAGCCGTAAGCGCTGATCAAGTCGCGTTCCAGGTTGAGCTTTCTTATGCAGGCCTCTTTGGCCTGCGCAATATCCCGCAGGATCAGATGAAGATGTTCCTGCTCGCCGAAGGGCCACGGATCATTTTCCCATTTGCACGCCGCGTCCTTGCCGATGCCGTGCGTGATGGTGGTTTCCAGCCGCTGATGCTTGAACCGATTGATTTCGGCGCACTCTACATGCAGCAAGCCGAAGCCGCTGCCGCCGACGCGATGCCACTCACGGCAGAAGGTAACGCTTAAGCCGCCGTGAAACTCGGTAAAGCCTTTGGCACCATCGGCGCGCTGACGATGGTAAGCCGCGTGCTTGGCTTCTTGCGCGAAATGGTGGCGGCGCGGGTGATGGGCGCCGGGCCAGCAGCGGAGGTATTCGCGCTGGCCTTCCTGCTGCCTAACCTGTTCCGCCGCTTGTTTGGAGAAGGCGCGTTCTCAGGTGGTTTCGTGCCACTCTTCTCAAAGCGTCTTAACGGCGGCAACGGGATTGAGGATGCCAAGGCTTTCGCAGAAGAGGTGCTTGCGGTCTTCGCGCCTGCCCTGATGGCAATCACAGCGCTGTTCATGATTTTCATGCCGCTTTTCATTGGCCTGCTCGTGCCCGATGAATGGGCAGTTGGTGATAGCCGGATGGGCGATGCGATTGATCTCACGCGGATCACCATGCCCTATATGGTTTTAATCTGCCTCGTTTCGCTTGCCTCAGGCGTGGTCAATTCGCTTAACCGCTTTGCCGCAGCTGCGTTCGCTCCAGCACTGCTCAACCTGTTTCTGGTCGCAGCATTGCTGCTCAACCGGGAGGGCGGGATGGTGACCGCGCGCGCGATGGCGATTGCTGTGATCATCGGCGGGCTGGCGCAATTCGGCCTGCTGTGGTTGAGCATGGCGAAGGCAGGCATCAAACTCCGCCTGCGCGCGCCAAAGATGACGCCAGCGGTGAAAGAACTCGTTGTCCTCATCCTCCCCGCGACGCTGGCAGGCGGTATTTATTACCTAAGCCAAGTGTTCTACGCCTTCTTCGCGACGCAAATCCCCGGCGCGCTCGTCTATCTGGGGCAGGCTGATCGGCTTAATCAGCTTCCACTCGCGATCATCGGTTCAGCACTTGGCACCGCGATCCTCCCCGCCGTCAGCCGCGCGATTGATGGCCCTGATGAGGCAGAAGCCGGGCGCATTCAGGGCCAAGCGATTGACCTTGGGATGCTCCTCACCCTCCCCGCCGCGATTGCGCTGGCAGCACTCGCCAGCCCGATAGCCTCCGTGCTGTTTGAGGGCGGCAAGATGAGCGCGGCAGAGGTTGCCAACACCGCACTCGTGCTGGCAATCCTTGTCTCGGGCTTGCCCGCTTATGTCTTGATCAAAGTGCTGACGCCGGGATTTTACGCGCGCAAA
>JAYTPB010000026.1:0-15861 GCA_043747445.1 Sphingomonadales bacterium | reverse complement strand
GCCGTGCCGAAAAAGTCCTGCGTGACTGAGCGCCACAAATCCCACAGCGGTTTGATCGTCGTATGCTTTTCGCGTTCGATAAACGGTTCTGGATCAAGCGCAGTCATTTCGCCGAGTTTGCGCAGGAACAAAGTCGTGCTTTCAAGCCCGATTGGCGCTTGCAGATAGGGCCGCTCAAGCGCCTCGCACAGCCCGCGCCCAAATTCGCGGTACATACAGACGTTGACGCTTGCGTCGGCCAGCCGCTTCACATTCGCGAGATGCGATCCAAGCGGGAAGGCCATATTGACCTCAGCACCGATGCCCTCAATCAACCGCCGGATTTCGGCCAAGTCAGACGGCATATTGAAGCAGCCGTACATTGGCCCGATGATATTGACCTTTGGCCGTTCGCCGTCTTTCAAGGTTTTGGGCAAGGGCACTTTCTTTGGGCCAAATTCAGTCCAGAGCCACGTCAGCGCACGGTCAGCCGATTGCCACTGATCCTCATCAATTGTGCGCGGCAGGAAGCGGACGATGTTCGTGCCCTCAGGCGTCACCCCGCCGCCGATCATTTCGGAGATTGAACCCGTCACCACAACCGATGGCAGATCAGGATCAAGCGTTTTCCACGCGCGTTTCATCGCGCCCTCTGTGCCGTCACGGCCAAGCTCTTGTTCGCCAAGCCCGGTTACGACAATCGGCAGCTCATGCGGCGGCAAGCCGTCAGTATAATGGAGCACTGATGTCACGGGCAGGTTTTCACAACCAACCGGGCCGTCGATAATCACTTGCAAGCCCTTGATCGCGGTAAACGCATAGACCGCGCCCCAATATCCGCCCGCCCGGTCATGATCGAGGATCAGCGTCATGCCCCTATCGCCCCTTCGGCCTTTTCAAGCGCGATACGTTTTGCGGCATATTTCGCCTTAAACTGCGGCTGATCAACGGGGGTTTCTTCCCACACGCCAGCGGTGGTGCCGCTGCCGACGCCTTCGAAGAAAGCCTGCATTTTGTTAAAGCGATCTTGGTTGCCAAGCGCTGCGTTGATCACGGCGGCGATGCTGCCCGCACCTGCGACACCCATCAAAGGCCGCGCTGAAATCAGGTTGGTGAAATAGAGCGCTGGGATCGCCTTGGCCTTAGCATGTTGGACTACTGGGGTCGTGCCAATCGCCAGATCAGGCTCGAAAGTCTCAACCGCTGCCAAATCCTGCTCTAGGCTCGCCCGGTATTGGACATGAACGCCGCGCGCGATCAGCCATTCACGGTCTGGATCGCTCCACACCGTGCGGGGGCAGGCCGTGCCAACATAGGGCACCTCGGCCCCGCTTTCGATCAACAACCGGGCAACAAGCAGTTCAGAGCCTTCATAGCCTGAAACGGTGATCCGCCCCTTGATCGGCTTGGCAGCAAGTGCTGCGGCAATTGCGGGAAGGAATTTATTCTTGGCCGCGTCCACCTTGTCCGCCGATATCCCGCAAGCCTTACCAACTGCGTCAAGCCAAGCCGCCGTGCCGTCAACGCCGACGGGCGCTGAGCCGATGACCGTGCGCCCCGCCGCCTCAAATTCGCGGATGCTCGCGGTGTAGAAGGGGTGGATGGCTGCAACTGCTGCACAATCAAGCGCACCGTAAAGATCACGCCATTCACGCGTTGGCACAACTGGCCCAGCGGCAAGCCCAAGCGGCTCAAGCAATTGACCAATGCCAACAGGATCAGCGGGGAACATTTCACCGAGCAACGTAATCGTTGGCCGATCCGACCGCTCCTTGGGTGCGGCGACCGGCCCTTGCTCCGCTTCCCCCCGCGCATAGGAGAGCATAGCGCCTGCCAGCACATCCTTCGCCTCAGCATGGGTTGGCACACCGAAACCGGGAACGTCGATCCCGATGATACGGACGCCGTTGATTTCCTTGGGTAGGAGTTGGAGCGGAACGCCCGATGCTGTCGGCACGCAGAGATTGGTAACGACGACGGTATCATAAAGTGCTGGATCAGCGAGTTCAAAAACCGCGTCACGGATATCCTCGAACAGTTTGCCCGTGACGAGCGTTTCGGAATTAAACGGCACATAGCCAACGCTGCGCCGTGCCCCGTAGAAATGCGAGGTGAAGGTCAGCCCGTAAACACAGCACGCCGAACCTGAAAGGATCGTCGCCGTCCGCCGCATCCGCAGGCCAACGCGAAGCGAGCCAAATGCAGGGCACATGCTCTGCGGCTGATCATGCGGGCCTTGGGGATAGTCAGTCGCATAGCGCGCAAGAATTTCGGATTTGCCCGCCGCACTCGCCGCTGAGTGCATCGTGCCGCCCGAATGGCAGCCGCCACCGAGGTCAAGCCGGTCGCGATCTCGCGTCAAAGGCGCGGCCTCACTCATACCGTGTCATACACCACTTCAAGGCTTGGCTTGGTGACATAGGCCTTGCCGCGCATGTCGGTTTGCGTAGCTGGCTTGAGCGTTACATTGCCGCCGGTTTCTTCAGGGCTGAACAGCCCGAGCAGCCCATCCTGATCAAGCGGGGTTGGCCGCACGGGTGGCGCTTCAGCAACATTGATCGCAAGCTCTTCAAAGATTGAGGCCCATTCGCCGCCGGGGGTGCCGATAATCTGATAATTGGCCGATTTGCGGCGGATATCTTCGTTCGCCGGGATTGCGCAAAGTGTTGGAATGCCAACGGCCTCTGCAAACGCCTTGGCCTCACCCGTGCCATCATCCTTGTTGATGATCATCCCCGCGACGCCGACATTTCCGCCCATCTTGCGGAAATATTCAACCGCTTTGCAGACGTTGTTCGCAACATAAAGTGACTGGAGATCGTTCGATCCGACGACAATCACCTTCTGGCACATATCACGCGCAATCGGCAGACCAAAGCCGCCGCAGACAACATCGCCGAGGAAATCGAGCAAGACATAATCAAAGCCCCATTCGTGGAAGCCAAGCTTTTCGAGCAGTTCAAAACCGTGGATAATCCCACGTCCGCCGCAACCGCGCCCAACCTCCGGCCCGCCAAGCTCCATCGCGAACACGCCGTCACGCTGGAAGCAAACGTCCTCAATCGACACTTCTTCGCCCGCAAGCTTCTTGCGCGCAGAGGTTTCGATGATCGTCGGGCAGGATTTGCCGCCAAACAACAGCGAGGTGGTGTCACTTTTGGGATCGCAACCGATGAGCAACACCCGCTTGCCCTGCTGCGCCATCATGTAGGAGAGGTTCGACAGCGCGAAGCTCTTGCCGCTGCCGCCCTTGCCGTAAATCGCGATGATCTGCGTTTCTTTAGTGACTGGCCCAGTGTGGACGGGATCAGGCTCGATTGAAGCCTCGTGGCGCAAATCATGGCCATCTAGCATCGTCATGCGACATCCCTCCAGTCGAGTATCATTTTGAGGCAATCCGCATCACCAAAGGCCACGGGGTAGGCCGTTGCCGCATCGCTCGCGCGCTGACAGTGAGTGATCAGGCCTTCGAGCGAGAGTGTGCGCGACTCGATCAGTGCAGTCGTCGCGGCCAAATCTTCGGGTGACCATTCGGCGGCCACGCGAACCCGTGCTTCGCGCATGAAGGCAGGGGCAAAGCTGAAGGACAGCGGCTTGTCGTAAAATCCGGCAAGGACGATTTCGCCGCCCTTAGCCGCGCGTCCAATCAATGTATCGAGAATCGCGCTATCGCCGCTGACATCATAAATTGAGGCATAATCTTTGCGGTCATCATCGTCGGGATGGACAACATGATATCCGCTTGCGCCGCCGTGTCGCGCTCGGTTGGTTTCCCAAACGACCGGCGCATTGCCGCCCGCTGCCACAGCAAGCCGAGCAAGCAACCGACCAAGCACGCCGTGGCCAACAATTAAATCTGGAGTTTTACCGCCAGCAATCGCATGATGCGCCGTGGCGGCAAGCGCGATCAGCACGCCCTTTTCGATCAGCGTTTCGCTCACTGGAATCGCGCGACTCGCAGGAACGATCACGCGCCGCGCCGCACCACCAAAAATGCCGCGCGCATCCTTGTAACAGCTTGCGCCGGGAACGAAGACGCGCTCACCCATGCGGATACGTGCGTTCGCGCCCGCATCAACAATCCGACCAACCGATTCGTAACCCGGCACCAGCGGATAGCCCATCCCCGGAAACGGCGGCATCCGGCCCGTCCAGAGCAAGCGCTCCGTCCCGGTGCTGATCCCGCTAAATTCAATTTCGATGAGGACGTCAGCATCGCCAAGCGCACATAATTCGAGATGCTGTAGCGACAGCGACTCTGGTGCATCCATAACCACGGCGAGCGTTTGCATCCCAGCCCCTCAACTAAGTAACCGCACGACTCCGAACGACCACCCATGACATCCTGATTAGGTGCCATTTGTGACCGTCACTTTATCTTGACACAAATCAATGTCAACTTGGATTTACACTTTTGTCAGGGGAGGGGATAAATGTGAATCGTCATTGCGAGCGCAGCGAAGCAATCCAGAGCGCGGACTGGATTGCTTCGCTGCGCTCGCAATGACGAACTTGCTTACCGCGTGGCCACAATAATCCGTGTGATCAGCGGCAATTGCGTGCTCACCGTCCGCCACTTTGCAAAGCCTGCTGCCTTGAGCATAACCCCGATTTCAGCAGGTGTGCGCGGACGGCCCGAACCCATCGCGTGGAGGTAAAAGCCGAAATAGGCCTCACCCATTGGCCGCGCACCGGGAGTGTCAGCCATCGGCTCGCTGATCAGCAGCGTATCGCCGGGTGCCAGCGCCGCCGCAATCGCGCCGAGCAAAGCCTGCGCAGGCGCATCATCATGATCATGGAGGATGCGGATCAGCGTCACGATATCGGCCCCGCGCGGCAGCGGATCATCAAAGAAACTGCCGCCGAAAACTTCAAGCCCATCCTTGGCAGGCACCCTTGCGGCAACAGCGGGGAGATCAAACAATGTCCGTTTAAGGCTTGGATGGCGGGCATGAACTGCATCCAGAAACGCGCCCTCACCACCGCCGACATCAAGGATATGGCGGTGCTTAGCAAAATTATAGCCAAGCAAAACCTGCTCCGCGATCATTGGCTGCGTTGCTGCCATGAGTGCCGAATAGTCGCGCGAAACCTCGGCTGATGCCTCACCATATGTCCAGTAATCAGCGAGCTTACCGCGCCCGCGCCGCAACAGCGCGAGCGGATCGGCAAGGTCAGCATAAAGCAGTTGATGGTGCATGATCATCGCACCAATCCCGCTATTGCCAAGCAGAGCCGCGCCCTGCGCACCAAGTGCAAAGCGACCGTCGCCAAGATCCTCAGTCAAATCGAGCGACGCAGCCGCCTTGAGCAATCGGAGCGCGCCCTCTTCGGGCAAATCGGCGCGCGCACCAAAGGTGATGGCGTCTACTGGCTCCACCCGCAGCATTTCAAGCAGGTCAGTTTTAATGCACGCGGCAAGCACCTGCGAATACACAAATCCAGTGACGATATTGAACATCGCGCCCGCTTTACGGCGCACAATCGGGCGACTGAACGGCAGCAACGCTGCCCAATATTGGAAGCGCGGACTCGCGAGAATCGCGTTTCGCTTCGCAATCCACGTTTCTTTGATTTGGCCCATCCCAATTTTACCCTCTTGACTGTCAAGCCGAATTGACAGCTTCTTATGCTCACTTCGGTCATGGCAATCAGGCCAGCCGGGGTCAACGGGCCATATGTGAGGAAGCAGGATGCGCGGCGAAAAGGTCGTCATAATTGGCGCAGGGATTGGGGGGCTGTGCGCGGCTGCGCTGCTCGCGGCGCGCGGTTTTGATGTGACGATCATCGAAAAAGAAGCTGCGGTAGGCGGCAAGCTGCGCACGCTATCGCCGGACGGTCGCCCGATTGATGCCGGGCCAACGGTGTTCACAATGCGCTGGGTATTCGAATCGATTTTTGACCAAGCCGGCGGCGATTTTGCGAACAGCATAAAGCTGTCTCCGCTTGATATCCTCGCCCGCCACGCATGGGATGACCGCGAAACGCTTGACCTTCATGCCGACATTCATGCCAGCATTGATGCGATCGCGCGATTTGCCGGGCCAGACGAAGCACGACGCTACGGCGAATTTTGCGCACAGGCCAAGCGGACTTACACGACGCTTGAACAGCCTTTTCTGCGCGGCAGCAAAACATCGTCATTCGGGCTGACGCAGCGAATTGGCTTTGCCAATATCGGCGCAATGATGAGCATCCGGCCCTTCACCTCACTCTGGAACACACTTGGCCGCTATTTCCATGACCCCCGATTGCAGCAGCTCTTCGGGCGTTACGCCACTTACTGCGGATCATCGCCCTATCTTGCTCCGGCAACACTGATGCTGATCGCGCATGTTGAGCAATCGGGCGTTTGGTCAGTCGAAGGCGGAATACACCATGTCGCAAAGGCAATGGCCCAACTTGCCGAAAGCAACGGCGCGGACATTCGCTGCAACACCGGCTGCGCTAAGATTGAAATGCAGGGCGGCCGAGTCTCGGCGGTACGGCTTGACGATGGCAGCACGATTAAGGCCGATCATATCATCGCCAATTGTGATCCCGCCGCGATTGCGACGGCACTTTTCGGCAGCAACATTGCTCATGCGGTCAAACCAACCAAGCCTGCCGAGCGATCACTTTCGGCGTTTTGCTGGGTGATTGACGGGGCGACACAAGGCTTTGACCTATCGCGCCATAATGTGTTTTTCTCCCCCGATTATGCCGCCGAATTTTCTGACATTTTGGGAAAAGGCCGCCCGCCTGCTGATCCAACCGTTTATATCTGCGCGCAAGATCGCGATCAACCGGGCGGCGGCGTTACACCCGGCGCGCCGGAACGCATTCAAATCATCGTCAACGCCCCTGCAAACGGGGATCACCGGCCCTTTTCGCCTGAGGAGATTGCACTATGTCAGACAAGGATGCTCGACCGACTGGCGAAATGCGGGCTGACGATAAACGCGACGCCCGAGCAGGTGAAGCTCACAACGCCGCAGGGCTTCAACCAGTTGTTCCCGGCGACGGGGGGCGCGCTGTACGGGCGGGCGACGCACGGCTGGGCAGCGGCGTTCAAGCGGCCGGGCGCACAGACAGCGATTCCGGGATTATATCTGGCCGGTGGGGGGACACACCCCGGCGCGGGCGTGCCGATGGCGGCCTTATCGGGCTGGCAGGCAGCCGACAGCCTGTGCGCGGCCCGCGCTTCGACGCAGCGGTTCCACCGAGCGGCTACCACTGGTGGTATATCGACGCGCTCAGTGAAGACCGACGTTACGGCCTGACGATCATCGCCTTTATCGGCAGCGTCTTTTCGCCTTATTATCACTGGTCTGGCCGGGATGATCCATTCAACCATGTTGCGCTGAACGTAGCACTTTACGGCGCGGGCGGGCACCGCTGGGCAATGACCGAACGGGGGCGAACCTCACTCCAGCGCGATGCCGAGACGCTCACCATCGGGCCTAGCGCGCTGCGCTGGAGCGACGAAGGACTGGTGATCGACATCAACGAAGTCACCGCGCCCATTCGATCAAAATTGCGCGGCCGCGTGGTGATTAAGCCGTCAGCGCTGTTTGGTGAGGCCTATCCGCTTGATCCAGCCGGACGCCATCACTGGCGGCCCCTCGCCCCGCGTGCAGCGGTTGAGGTGGTGCTCGAAAAGCCCAATCTGCGCTGGAACGGCGAAGCCTATGTTGATTCGAATTACGGCGAAGAGCCGCTTGAGGACGGCTTTACCGACTGGCGCTGGTCGCGTGCGCATTTGCGGCGCGACACCGCCGTGCTTTATGAGGGCAAGCGCCGTGACGGCACCAGCTTTGCGCAGGCGCTCCGCTTTGGTGCCGACGGATCAGTTGAGCCCGTTGATCTGCTTTCTGAAGTGACGCTGCCCAAAACAGGCTGGCGGATGCCGCGCCTCACCCGCGTTGATCCGGGCCGCAAGGTGATCATCCGCAAAACATGGGAAGACACGCCGTTTTATGCGCGCACTGCGCTTTCAACGCATATGTTTGGAGAGGCGGCAGACGCGGTGCATGAAAGCCTTTCGCTCGAACGGCTCAGGTCACCGATTGTGCGAATGATGCTCCCCTTCCGGATGCCCAGAATCTACTGGTAGCGCATCTACTGGTGAGTCCTTGGGCTTGCCCGCATCACGCACTGTCCAATATTGCCACGCGAGCACCCCGAGCGTGACGGTGGCTGTGAACGCGATTTCGATCAGACCAGCATATTGGGACATAATGAGGTGCCTTGTTTTGGATAGCGTTAAAGCAACATATCCGTTTGGGCTGAGCTTGTCGAAGCCCTGCCTTTCAACTCACCATGTTTGAAAGAAAAGGGCAATCCTTCGACAAGCTCAGGACGAACGGTTCAAATTTAACTACCGCTACTCAATCCCAAAATAGCAGTATCCCGCGCGATGTCTATAATTGCGGCAGCAAGCAGATCAGGCGCTTCTTCGTGCGCGAGATGGCCAAGGCCGGAAAACTTGCGGACACTGCCACGCGGAATCAGCGCCGCCACTTCATCAGCAACCGAAGGCGGGACAGCGGCGTCATGCTCTCCGGCGAACAGGGCGACCGCGTTTTTAAGCGTCGGTAATCCGCGCTTCAAACCGTCCAAATCCCAATTGGCCATCATCGCCAGTGCAGCCGCGCAGTGCCCCGAACAAGCGAACAGCCGCTGATAATAGCGCGCGCCTGCATCATCGACTCGTGAGCCAGTGCTGCGTTCCAAAAAGCGGCGGACGAAGCTTTCGCTCTGCCCGGTCAGCGCGAACAAACGCGGCATCAGCGGGTTGAGAAACAGCAGCCTCGCCATTTGCGGGAATAATTGCGCGGCAAATCCGGGGAAGGGCAACAGTGCGCCGTTAATGCTTACGATTGGCCCGGTCTGCGCGCCATCAAGCGCCATCCGCACCGCAATCGCCGCGCCCGCCGAATGGCCAACCGTGATCGCGGGCGTGTCTCCCATCTCCCCCAAAAGCGCCGCAACACTCTGCGCCATTGCGGGCAGAGTATAGCCACCCTCCTTGGGAGCAGAGGTAAACCCGTGCCCCGGTAAATCTGGCGCGATCACAGTAAAGCGCTCGGCCAACAAGGGCATCAACACGCGCCAACTATGCGTCGCTGCCGCCGTGCCGTGGAGCAACAGCAGCACCGGCCCCTGCCCCATCCGCTGAACATGCCAGCGCAGCCCGCCCGCTTCAACGAAACTGCTGGCAGTGCGGTTGGGCCAATCGCGCCCTTCGCGGTTCCAATCAGGCCGCATTGAGCGTCGTCACAATTGCGCGCATCGCCTGGGCATCAACGCGGGGGAGTGCGGCATAATCGGCCCCCATAGCCGCTGCCAGCAAGCGCGCATCATCACGGGGCCGCGCGGCGATATCGATCACGACGATTTTGATGCCACTGAACCCTAATAGCTTGGCCGAGGCCTTGGCATCGGCGTCGGCCTGCACTCGCCCCGCTGCGCCGTCGCGCGCGATGTTGGCGCGGCCATCAGTCATCAGGATTAGGAAGGGTGTGCGCCCCTGCCCACGCTGCGCCTCAGCCAGCGCTTGCCCTGCCTGTACACCAGCAGCAAGCGGCGTTCCGCCCCCGCCGACCATATCGGCCAGGCATTTTTTCGCGCGCACCAGTGAGCGCGTTGGTGGCAAAATAATCTCCGCCCCGGCCCCGCGAAACGCAATCAGCGCAACCTGCGTGCGCCGGACATAAGCCTCGGCCAGCAGCAGCTCGACCGCGCCCTTGGTTTCGGCCAAGCGCTCGACCGCTGCAGACCCCGACGCATCAACAACGAAAATCAGCGTCGATTCGGAACGTTCGGCAAAGCGGCGGATGCGGAAATCATCGCTTCTTACCCGGATGCCGGGGCGATCATCATGCTTGCGCCGCAGTTTTTGCCAGGGGGCCGCCGCGCGCAACGTTTCGATCAAATGCAACCGCGCGCCAGCCCCCGGTTTTCCTGGCCGCACGCCAATCGGGCGGCCGCGCGTCAGCGACTTACGCAGCGCTGCCGATCCGCGCCCTGACTGCGTTGAACGCCCGGTGGCAGCGGCTTTCTCAAGCCCTGCCAGCACATCAGGGGGCAGCGAAGCGCGTATCGCCTCGATAATCTGATCGGCCACCTGCCCAACTTCGCCCTCACCGGGATTATCATTTGGCGCAGTCTCTTCAGTTTCGGGCGACGTCTCCTCGTCATCTCGTGGAGGCGGTGGAAGGTAAAGCGCCCGTGGGAGCAGGCAAAGCCGCACGGCAATCGCCAGCGGATTATCAGCACCAAACCGCGCTGCCATAGCCGCCACACCAAGCGCAAGGATTGGTGCGCGCGCGCTATCGATGCCGAAAGCCTGCGCCACCTCACACAGCGTTTTGATCGCAGCTTCACCCAGCGGAATGGGTGGAAGCAGTGGAGGCTCTGCCACCCCGCACGACGTCTGCGCTTCACTAATCGTGATGCCCTCAAGCGAAATCGTTATCGCCATGCGTTCAGTGAGCGCAGCAGGCGGGGCTTCATCATCAACGCCCTCATCAAGCATGACCACGCCAATCCGCGCGGGCGAACGCAGCGTAAGCCCGTCACGCTCAACCACGACTTCGCCTTCGTCAAGCACGGCCATTAACCCAGCGGTGACATGCGGCGCGGTGCGTTCAGCCATTGGCAGGATCGCAACCCCACCGTGCGCCTCGGCCAGCACACCCGGCAGATAGACCGGGCGATTGGCACCAAGCGTCGCCGCCAAATCAAGCCCACCGAGCAAACGGTCTGCCCCTATGCCAGCGGGAATTTTACGAAACGGCACGCCAACACTCAGTTGTGATTTGAGATAGGCGAGCCAGCGGTCTCGCACTGGGCCCGCCCTCGCGCGCACCCTTATCCCTGCCAATTTTGCCGGATCGCCTGCGAAGAGCCGCGCCGCGAGCAGGGCATCATCCCACGGCGACGGCGGCTCATCACTCACGTCGCGCTGAGCGCCTCAAGCGCGCGTTCGATCCGCACCGTTGATCCGCTATCATCAAGCGGATTGCGCCGCAGCCGATGGCGCAATGCCATTGGCGCGATGTCGCTCAAATGCTTCATCGTCACGGTTTTCTTGCCGTCAAGCGCTGCTGACGCCCGCGCCGCACGTAGCAGAGTCAATTCCCCGCGAAGGCCATCAGCGCCAATCGCCATGCACAGCATTGCCGCCTTTTCAAGGATCGCGTCGGGCGTCGCAATTTTGGCCACGCGTTTTTGCGCAGCACTGAGTTGCGCAACTATCGCCGCATCAGCCTCGGCCCACTCTGCGCTGAAACCTGCCGGATCACGCTCATACGCGTCACGCCGTTTCACCACTGAAATACGCTCGGCAATGTCCGTCGGCGTGCGCACCTCAACCGACAGGCCGAAGCGATCAAGCAATTGCGGGCGGAGTTCACCCTCTTCAGGGTTGCCACTACCAACGAGCACAAAGCGCGCGGCATGACGCACGCTTAGCCCCTCACGCTCAACCAGATTTTCACCCGAGGCGGCGACATCAAGCAGCAGATCAACGATATGATCCTCAAGCAGGTTGACCTCATCAATATAAAGAAACCCCCGGTGTGCGCGCGCAAGCAGCCCCGGTTCAAACGCCTTTTCTCCCGAAACCAGCGCGCGTTCCAAATCAAGCGCGCCCACCACCCGGTCTTCAGTCGCACCCAGCGGCAGATCGACGAAGGGCACTGGCTTCATCACCGTTTTATAGCGTTTATCAGGCACGAAATCAGGGCTCGCGCTGATTTCGCTTGGTGCCGAGCCGTAGCGGCAGCCCTCAACCACTTTGATCGGCGGCAGGATCGCGGCGAGCGCGCGCACAGCGGTTGATTTGCCTGTGCCCCGATCGCCAAACACCATCACCCCGCCCAGCGAAGGATCAACCGCCGCAATCAGCAGCGCACGCTTCATCTCGGATTGACCAACAATGGCGGAAAAAGGAAAGCTCTGTCGCATTGCGAAGCTGTGTAGCACGAAGCGCGCCGCGCACAATATGAACGAGAATTTTGTCGTCAGCACCCATTTTTAACGCGGGCAATTATTGCGCCAATCGCCCAGCCTCTAGAAACGCACATGCCGCGCCTTCGCTGTCTTCAATCGCGATCTCGACGGCGCGTTTGGCGGTGGCGAGGAGGGATTCTGATTGGCGGATGTGGTCGGCGGAGGCTTGGACGGCGGCGATGATCGCCTTTTCCACATCGTTGGCAATATCAGGGCAAGGCAACGCCAAAATGTCGCGGTCGGCGATGGCGGGGTACATTGACGATGTAGTGTAAAGCCCCATCAGGTCGCAGATGATCGGCAATCGCAGATAGGTCATCAAGGCTTCGGGTGATATGCGTTCGGGTTTAAGCACGAGCAAGCCGGACGTGCCGATATGGCCGTTTTGATCGGGCGCGATGATGGCGGAGAGACGGCGGTTGGGGCGAACGGTGGAGGTGATGACGTCGCCTGCGTGCACCGTCCATGTTGCACGGCTGGGCGCTTCGCTCATTGCGATCGACGAAGCCCCGCAACGCCCATCTGCGCCAATGTCGCTGATTTCGATATAGTTGAAATCGCCGCTGCTTGTCGGCTTGAACTTATCCCGGCGCGGTGAGGCCAGACTGCCGACAGTTTCGCCAGATTGTGCCAGCCGCGCGATTAGGGCTTGCACGGCGGGCGCGGCAAATTCGGCATCATAGCGTCCCGCCGCGCGGACAGCGGCGGCGGAGCGGGTGTAGGTGAGCGGTTCGGGCGGCGACCAGCCCCCAAGCCCCAACGCATCAATCAGCGTGGCCTCAGCGGTTTGTTGGGCTTGGGTTGCGGCTATCGTCTGTGCCTTGGCCTCTTGAATAGTTCTGGCAACGGCACCTTCCAGTTCGCCGAAGCGGGGTATGTCGAACTGATCCATATCAACAAGGGTTAGCCCACCTTGGAGCGCTCCCCTAGTCAATTGGCGAATACGGTTTTGTCCAAACGAACTTGAAAGATATGCCGCCAGATATTCGGGCAATATCGATTTGGGTCGAAGGATAGCCAGCTTGCAGCTACACGTTGCCTCATCATCGCTATCGAAAAGACTAACCGAGCCGATTGTGCCGACAATGGACAAAAGCACATCACCCTTTTGTAGATGAGATCGCTTCATATAAGGGCGTTGATAAGCTTCAGGCGTGATAAAGGTAGCCTTCGCCTGTTCGGCAAAGAACGTCCCCGAAATATCCTGCCCCCGATAATAGGGGATGCCTTCTTCGGTATAGCAATCGCTGATCGTGAAATGATTGCCGTCGGACACCTTAGCCGTATCGGTGAGCGGTTCGAGATTGTGGCGACTGAGCGCAAGAAGCGCTGATGTAAAATCATCCTTGAAAAATTCAGCATCCAAGCGGAGCGTCCGCTCAAGCGCTGACTTCGCCACCACCGCCACTTCCAGCCCCTCCACCAGCGCATCGAACCGTGCGCTGTCAAAGGGGCTTAGTGAAAAAAACTGAGGTTCTCGCGCCGCCCAAATTCTTGGAAGGCCTCACTAATCCCGTCGCGCGTCAGGCCGTCATGGTTGAACAGATCATGCGCGACGATGAAATGGCCGTGGCTATCGCGCAGTGGCCTGCCATCATCGCCCTTCACATAAATCTTGTCGCCGCTGGTGTCCTTGCTTGCCATTTGTTGAGTGGCAAAGAAGATGTCATAATCCTCGCGCTTTGGGCATAGCGGGCCATCCTTCGCATCATCATTCCATTTCTGTACAAACAGCACGCTGGTCTTGGTGCCGGTATGCGGTTTGAAGCTGTTGGGGTGCAGCCCGACCACCGCGAGCACACGGCACCGCTCCATAATGTAATCGCGCACCCGTTTGTCGCTGGCATTGTTGAACCGCCCCTGCGGCAGCACAACCGCCATCCGTCCGCCGGGCCTAAGCATATCGAGATTGCGTTCGATAAACAGCAGATCGCGCCCGACGGCCTTCTCACGCTTTCCGGTCTTGGCATTATGCGCCAGGTCATATTCAGAGAGGATTGCATCCTGCTTGATGTCGCCCGCAAACGGTGGGTTGGCCATCAGAATGTCGAATGAGAACGCCTTGTCATCATTGCCCGTGCGGCGCTTGCGCAATCCCTGCCAGCCGTGATTATAGGCCGCGTTCCATTCATCATCCTTGGCCATATCGGCCCAGCGTTTCCAATCAAGCGCATTCAAGTGCAGCACATTGGTTTCACCGTCACCCGCGATCAGATTAAGGCAGCGGGCAACGCGGACACAGCGTTCATCAAAATCAATCGCAAACACATTGTTCCGGACATAATCGGTACAGCGCGGGTGCTTGGCATCCATCGTGAACAGGTTTGATCGCGGCTTGCCCAAATCATCCATGATGTCGTTCCAGACATGGAACATGGCGTGGAGCGTGAAGCCCGCAGACCCCGCCGCAGTATCAACCACGCTCTCATTTTCCTGCGGGTTGAGCATCTTCGCACACATATCAATCACCCAGCGCGGGGTGAAATACTGGCCCTTTTCGCCCTTGGCGCTTTGATTGACGAGATATTCAAAGGCATCATCAACCACATCAAGGTTAGAATTGAACAGTTTCCAGCTTTCGAGGCTGCCGACGCAGATTTTGAGATGTTCGGCGTTGAGGCGGATCACGTCCTTTTCGGGAAAGACGCCGGGCCATTTTGCGCGGGCATCGTCAAACACGCCGCCCAGCGTGCGTTTCACCCGTTCGGCAGTATCATTGTTGCGGAAACGCAAATGGGCGTATTTGCCCCGGTGGCATTCCATCTCGTCATACAGCTTGATGAAGACGAGTTTGAACACTTCCTCAAAAACATCAACGCCCGCATTGGCGAGGACTTCATTCTCCATATCGAGCACAATATCGCGCAGGGTGCGGGCACGTTCCTTTTTGGCGGCGCGCTCGGCTTCCTTGTCGAGCAGGTTCTGGATCGTCCAAGGTTCGTTGACGATGGCGGCTATGGTCTGGCTGGCAGTCGGAAAGGCGGAAATGGGCGTGAAATGGTTGGGATTGTTGCGGTTCCACACCACCGCCTCAACGCCGTTGCTCCACATCGCGAGCGGGGCACCGGTGGCGTTGGTATAGGATTTGAGCTGATCCTTGCCGTCCTTTTCCTTCGCATGCTTAATCTCGATAATCGCGTAGATCGATCCGGCATGATCTTCATCGGTGATTACAATATCGGCGCGCTTAGACGTATCGCGGCCCATGGTGATCGGGTCTTCGACGCGGATGCGGGACAGTGGATAGCCATACTCGCTGGTCAGGCGGTGGAGCCAGACTTGGCGGATCACTTCCTCGGGCTTGGCCTGAACGTCCTTGTCACGCGACAGGCAACGGAAATAGAGCTTGCCGTTCTTTTCGCTGGCGCGCGCGGCAAGGGTGGCGCGTTCCGCATCATTCAGCACTGATAAGGATCGGCCCAGTTCACCCGATTGATATGCGTCGAACATGCTCATGACCCCAAACTTGCTGAAGCGTCACCCCCTGCCCGTTCTGAGCGAGAGGATCAAGGAAGTGAAAGTTCAGGGCACATTTTTAGCGCGAAGCCCGCAGCGTTACAGCACAGGCGGATCGCCGGTGCGGCCCGCAGGGACTTGCTCGGTATCAGTGGAGTTGGTGCCGGAGTTGGTGCCGGTGTTGGTGCCAGCGGGCATGGTTGTCGTGCTTGGCCACCCGTGCCTGAGCCAGATTTGCCAAAGTCTGCCGAGACTGAGACGCCGACGTTGGTCTGGCTTGACTTAAAGGTTGAGGTGTCTTGCTGGCTGGTGAGGGTGAGGCTGCCCGCCTGCACTTCGACACGCTGGCCTGAGAGCTGCGCGCCTTCGAGCGTGAGGGCTCCGGGCGTTACGATGCGCGCGGTGCCGCCAGCGCTTAGGACGCTCTCG
>JAYTPB010000025.1:0-15668 GCA_043747445.1 Sphingomonadales bacterium | reverse complement strand
TCCTCCTCGCGGCAAGCCCATTGCCAGACTTTCAGCCAGACATGCTGTATTTCTTTGGCGAAATGATCGGGGTCAAAATAGTTACCAACTGGTATGCCTTCGTCGCCTTGATCGGGCATCGGGCCTTGGCGCAAAAAGGCAGGAGCGGCGCGCGTGTCGCGGTCGAGTATATCTTCATAGGTTACAGATGGTCGAACATCTGATCGAGGTTTGCGCGATTGTTCCACCAACGACTCTCCCTATGATTGCACGATAAGTGTTGCACCTCACGCCGAGATGCGAACCTACCATTTTTCATAGAGTGGAGTGAGTAGAATAATAAAACTTACGGCCCAACTGCGAGACAGCCTTGGCCGCTGGCCTTGACCGCTGCGCAAACGCGCTCTGCGGCGGCTTTCCCAGAAATTGGCCCGGCTTGAAGCCGCATGATGCTCCCCGCTTTGACGTAATAGGGCTGCAACCCGCCAAGCGCTGAAACGCGGCCTTGTAGTTTGCCCCATAGTGCGCGCGCGTTGCCTTGATCGCCGAACGCACCAAGCTGCACGCGCCACGCTGGGCCAGAAATTGCTATTCGCGCAGAAGGCGTTGGTTTGGGCGTGGCTTTGACGATTGACTTTGGCTTCATCATTGCGGGTTTTTCCACCTCAGCAACCTCAACCGGCTTGTCAGCCATTGCTGGCTCCGGCGATGAGGCAGGAATGTTTTCCACGCGAATCGGTGGTTCTGGTGCGCGCGGGGGGCGCTTGACCGAAGGGGCAGGGGTAGGCGCTTCGGCAAATTGCGGGCGCTGTGCCGACGCTTCAAGTTCGCGTGCCATCGCCAGTCCCTTCTGGCGCTGCTCAAGCGGGATGAACTGATCCATCTGCGCAAGGCTGGCGGAGGCTTGGCTCAGACCATTGGCTGAAGCACGCGTCATGAGGGCATAGGCGCGCACCCAATTTTTCTTGGCGAGATCGCCATTAAATAGCGCGGTTGCCAGCACATATTGCGCGCGCGGTTCGCCGCGATTGGCTGACTTCTCAATATAGGGCATCGCTTTGGGGCGGTCACCGTTTTGGAACAAGATAAGCCCAAGATTATCTTCGGCCTGAAAATGGCCTTGGTCGGCGGATTTGCGGTACCAGCCTTCGGCAAGTTTGAAATCAACCGGAACGCCGCGCCCCAGCTTATAGGCCTGACCAAGGTTGAACTGCGCATCAGCATCGCCGTTGATCGCGAGCGGGCGCCATTCCTTTATAGCGGCGGGATAATCGCCCCGGCTCCACGCATCGACCCCAGTTTTGACATCGGCGCGTGCCGCAGTGGCCATTATGCCAAGCGCAATCGTTAACCCAGACAACAACAGTTTCACACGCATAACACTACCCCGTATTAAATCATGAAGGCCGCATTAACCATGAAATGCTTAACATAGGGTTAGCGTCATTCATTCGCCAATATCGCACAAATCTCAAATACTATTGTCTTTCATTAACCAGATTTTAGCCATCTGTGTGTCATTCGTTCGAGACCAAATTGCAAGATCAAGGATATTTATGCGCGTTTTAGCGATGGCATCGCAAAAAGGTGGTTCGGGCAAGACAACATTGTCTGGTCACCTCGCGGTTCAGGCACAACTGGCGGGTGCTGGCCCGGTAGTCCTTATCGATATCGATCCGCAGGGGTCGCTTGCCGATTGGTGGAATGAACGTGAATCCGAACTGCCTGCCTTTGCGCAGACCACGGTTGCGCGGCTTGCGTCTGATCTGGAGACGCTGCGTCAGCAGGGCTTTAAGCTTGCGGTGATTGATACGCCGCCCGCCATAACGATGGCGATTCAGAGCGTGATTACAGTGGCCGAGCTCATCGTGATTCCGACGCGACCAAGCCCGCATGATTTGCGCGCTGTTGGTGCCACAGTTGATCTATGCGAACGCGCAGGCAAGCCATTGCTGTTCGTCGTCAACGGAGCAACGCCGAAGGCTAAAATTACTTATGAAGCCGCCGTTGCGCTGTCTCAGCACGGCACGGTGGCCCCAGTCACCTTGCATCATCGCACCGATTATGCCGCATCAATGATTGATGGCCGCACTGTGATGGAGGTTGATCCCAAAGGCCGTTCCGCACAGGAAGTCGTTGAGCTTTGGCGCTATATCGCTGACCGGCTTGAAAAGAATTTCCGCCGCACAGTGTTCGCCGTACCTGGCGCACAACCTGTGCCACTTCAAAACCGGGCTGCCGGCGGTGGCTTCGGCCGTCGCGGCGTCGGCCAGTGATAGGGGGGCGCGCAATGACCGAACCCAAACCCTTCGCTTCGCTTTCGCCAAGCCTGCTTGCCCGCAAGGGCAGTGCCAAGCCAGCAATGCGCCCGCAAAGCTTCCGTTTTAATGGTGACGGCTCTGGCCTGGCTGTTGCGCATGAGCCGCTTGATGATCTCGGTTGGAACGACATGGGCGATGATACGTCTGCGCCTGTGCCCACACCTGCTGTACCGGTTGCGCTTCATAATGCGCCGATTGCAACGCTTGTCATCCCGCCGCGCGTCGTTGTGCAGCAGGAGGAACTGGCTCAGCGGTTTGAAGCACCACCGCCACCACCCGTCGCGGCGATGATTGAGCCGCCCGCTATGGTACAGCCTGTTGCATCCGCTTTTATGCCAATCGCGCGCGCCGCTCCGGGGGCCAAGCCAAAGGCGGCGTTTACGCTGCGGCTTGATCCAGACCGTCACTTGCGGCTCCGCTTGGTGTGCGCCGTGAACCACCGTTCAGCACAGCAAATCGTCACGCAAGCGCTTGATGAGTTTCTCGCAAACCAACCCGAAAATAGTCGCCTGGCAACGCTTGGATAACCTAGCTTGACCAATTTATCCGGAGAGAAAAAATGAATAGCTCCAAATTTGCCAAATTCGCAGTGTCAACGCTCGTTATCGGCACAAGCATGACGGCATTTGGCCCAGTGTCGCAGCAGGCTCGTGCGGTGACGGCTTCGGATCCCAGCGTCGCTGTGAAAAAGGCGGCAGGCTATGCAGATGAGGCGTCGGCAATTCTGGCCAGTGCCAAGGGCAATAAGGCAAAGGCATTTGATCGCGCCGAACGCGCGGTGGCGCTTATGCCGAACAACGCATCATACCGTTCGCTGCTTGGTCGTGCCTATGTCGCGGCGGGGCGGTTTGCATCAGCCGAAACCAGTTTCGCTGATGCGCTCACGCTTGAGCCGGGTAATGGTAAGTTTGCGCTCAACCTTGCGCTGATGAAGATTGCACGCGGTGATAACGGTGCGGCGATGAGTTTGCTTGAAGAGCATCGCCCGCTGATCGCGCTTGCGGACTACGGTTTGGCGCTTGCCCTTACTGGAGATATTGTCGGCGCGATCTCAACGCTTCAGGAGGCCGCACGTGGCCCCGATGCCAGCGCAAAAGCGCGCCAAAACCTTGGCTTGGCTTATGCCCTTGGCGGCCGCTGGATTGAGGCGCGCGTTGTTGCCTCGCAGGATCTTTCGCCTGATATGGTTGACGCGCGCATGGGCGAATGGGCGTTGATGGCCAGCCCGCGCGCAGCGTGGGATCAAGTTGCCGGGCTGCTGCGTGTGACGCCGGTTGCCGACGCAGGACAGCCAGCGCGGCTAGCGCTCGTTATGCCAGCGGGGCAAGCGCTTGCTGAGGCCGCCTCGCGGAATAGCGTAACTGTTGTTTCGAGTATGGCACCGCCAGCAGACTCTGTTGCTGTCGCTGAAGCATCAGCCCCCGTTTTTGAAACGCCGATTGAAGCCGTCAAAGCGCCCGAACCAGTTTATGAGGCACCTGTAGCGGCGCGCGCAGTCTCAATCGCACTTGACGCGCCGAAGCCTTACGTCGCACCCCCGCTTGTAAGAGCGGAAGCAAGCCCGTTTAAGCAAGCTGTTGTGCGTCCCACACCTCAGCCAGCGACATCACAGCAAGCAGCCTTCGTGCCCGCGATCCATCGCGGCGTGCGCAGCGGGCAGTTTGTGGTTCAGCTTGGTGCCTATTCAAAACTTGCCCATGCCGAATCCGCGTGGGAGCGCGCCGCCAATAGGGTTGGCGAATTGCGCAACTATGATCCGACGAGCGCTCGGGTAAACGTCAAGGGTGGTGCGCTGCTCCGTCTGGCCGTTTCGGGATTTGTAACCCGCGAAGCCGCAAATCAGGTTTGCACCCAAGTTAAAAAATCGGGCGGGCAATGCTTCGTCCGCTCAATCTCGGGTGATGCCCCGATGCAGTTTGTTTCGCGCGGTGGCAGCACCCGGATCGCGGCACGACGTTAGGCCAATATTCGCCCGCCTTTGATGGTGTGGCGGACTTTGCCCTGCGTTGGCATCTTATCAAACGGCGTATTGTCCGCAGCGGCGGCAAAGCGTGCGCCGTTGATTTGCCACGGTTGCTCGGCATCGAAAATCACCAGATCAGCCGCAGCGCCGACCTCTAACGATCCGCACTCTACGCCCAATATTGCGGCTGGATTGGCCGAGAGCATCGCGAACAGGCGGGGCAGGGCAATCACCCCGTCACGCACCAGTCCTAGCCCAAGTGCAAGCAAAGTCTCTGCCCCCGCCATGCCTGATGCCGCGTCAGCAAAGGGCAGGCGTTTCGCCTCTGGCCCGCACGGATCATGCGCCGAACACAGCACATCAATCGTGCCGTCACGCACTGCCTCAATCGCGGCCTTGCGGTCATCCTCGCTGCGTAACGGAGGCGAAAGCCGCGCAAAGGTGCGGAAATCGCTCACCGCGAGGTCAGACAGGAACAGGTGCGCGGGCGTAATCCCGCAAGTGATTGGCAACCCCTTAGCTTTGGTGGCGCGGATCAGATCAAACCCAAGCGCGGTCGTGACCTGACGAAAATGAAGCCGCGCGCCGCATCCTTCCGCAAGCGCGATATCGCGCGCCATCGCAATTGCCTCAGCCGCTGCGGGTGCACTCGCCAGCCCAAGCCGCGTCGCGGTTTCACCAGCGGTTGCCACCGCGCCGCGTGTCATTCCGCCGTCCTCAGCGTGGGCAATCACGGTTAGATTGAGTGACGCGGCATAGGTCAGCACGCGCAGCATTACGCCACTGTCGGCGATCCATGCGCGTCCTGTCGCAATTGCCTTCGCGCCCGTTCGCGCCATAAGCGCATATTCGGCGAGTTCCTTGCCCTCAAGCCCGCGCGTCGCTGCACCCAGTGGATGTACCCAAAGATCGGGCTTGGCGGCGAGAGCTGCGCGCTGCACCGGCCCCGGATCATCAAGCACAGGGGACTGATCAGGCATCAGCGCAACGCGGGTAATTCCGCCCGCGATGAAAGCGGGTTTATCAACGGCGAACACGCCAAGATCAACAATGCCGGGGGCAACATGAAGGCCAGTTCCGTCGAGTGTCTCGGCGTCGGCAGGCGGGGCGGCGATACCGACATCAGCGATCCTATCGTCCTTGATCAGGATAGCGCCGTCGATATTTGCCGCATTGATGATGGCGAGGAGTCGGGTCATTTCTTCCGGCCTTAAGCCGCAGCCTTCCGCGTCCGTGTCATATCCCCGCGTCCAGCGATTAAGCCGGCAATCGAAATATCCTCGTCTAGCTCATCCCAATGGATCCCACTGGGCGTGATGAAGAATTTGTCACGCTGATCGGGGGCACCGTGAAACAGCCGAGGATACCAAGCGAGCGGGATGCCGAGAGTGCGGCCGTCGCTGAGTTCGACCCACATTTGTGCGTCATCGAAGCGGACGCTCGTTGCGCTAACCGAAATATTCATGCCACGCGTCCTCAATATCCTGTTTGCGCTCGGTGATAATTTTGCTCAGCATGTTTTGGGTTCGCGCATCATAACCCCGATTGTAGGCGACAGTCACCTCAGGATAAAGCCAGAATTTTGCATCGGCACCGTCGCGCGCAACATGAACATGAACATGAACGGGTTCTCGCGGATCACCTTCATCAGAATAAAAGTGGAAGCAGAAACCATTGTAGCGGAAGACCACCGGCATCAGTCCACCCCCCGACGCCCGCGTGTCAGCACATCAAGGCAGGCCATCCGCACTGCGACCCCCATTTCGACTTGTTCGGCAATCACGGATTGGTTGAGGTCATCGGCGACGTTGCTCGCAATTTCAACGCCCCGGTTCATCGGGCCGGGGTGCATGATGAGCGCATCGGGCTTGGCGCGTTTGAGCCGTTCGTAGGTGAGGCCGTAGAGCGCATGATATTCGCGCGCCGAGGGGATGAAGCCGCCGTCCATCCGCTCGTTCTGCAGGCGGAGCATCATCACCACGTCACAGTCGGCGATCCCGGCATCCATATCAGTAAAGGCTGTCACGCCCATTGCTTCGATGGCTGGCGGGATCAGCGTTGCTGGCCCAACCACGCGCACTTCGGCGGCAAGCGAGGTCAGCGCGAGGATATTCGACCGCGCAACACGGCTGTGAAGCACATCGCCGCAAATCGCGATCCTCAGTCCGTGAATATGCCCCTTGCGCCGCCGGATGGTGAGCGCATCAAGCAGTGCCTGCGTCGGATGTTCATGGCGCCCGTCACCCGCGTTCAAAACCGGACAATCAACCTTATCAGCGATCAGCGCGACCGCGCCCGATGACCCGTGGCGGATAACGATGACATCGGGCATCATCGCATTGAGCGTGATCGCAGTATCGATCAGCGTCTCACCCTTTTTAACGCTTGATTGCGCGGCGTGCATGTTGACCACATCAGCGCCAAGCCGCTTGCCCGCGATCTCAAAGCTCAAGAGCGTCCGCGTGCTATTCTCAAAAAAGGCGTTGATCTGCGTCAGCCCTTCAAGCCGCCCAGCATATTTGTGCGCCTGCCGATTGAGCGTTACCCACTGTTCCGCCTCATCAAGCAAATAGCTGATCTCATGCGGCTGCAAACCAGCGATGCCGAGCAAGTGGCGATGGGGGAATAACGGCGATGTCATTAAAAGAACGCCGTAGCGGGGGACGCGCACGGCGGCAAGGGGGTGCTGTCTGCATGTGCCTGCTGTAATCGATTCTCTAAATCAATCTGGTGTGGGCGGATTGGTTCGCGCGAAGATGCAATAAGGTTTGTAGGGTCTTTCCTATTGACAATGTTTATGATATGTTCTAATCATGACTTACTTTTTCCTCGCTGCTCAGGTGCCATCTGCTGCTACCGCCAAAGGAGAGTGATACGCCTTAAAGCAACAAAGGATACAATCTTACTGCGAGTGGCCGTATCTTTTGTTGCTTTAAGGGCCGTACCCCCTAGGCATAAGGATCATATTGCCCTTGCTCGTTGCCGAGCGTAAATCGCAGCCATGCAAAACAGCCTTCGTCCCAATGCCATTGCCAATTGGCTCCTTTTCGTTGCAACGCTTGTTTTTTCGATGGTGGTCGTCGGCGGGATTACGCGGCTGACCGAGTCGGGCCTGTCAATTACTGAGTGGAAGCCTGTTTCGGGCGCGCTGCCGCCGCTCAGCGAGACGGACTGGCTGGCCGAGTTTGCCAAATATCAGGCAACGCCTGAATACCGCGAAATCAATGCGGGCATGAGCCTTGCCGCATTCAAGTTCATCTTTTTTTGGGAATGGGCACACCGCTTGCTCGGTCGCGTGATCGGGCTGGCGTTTACGCTGCCGCTCTTCTGGTTTGCGGTGCGGCGGGCAATCCCCAAGGGTTACGGCTGGCGTCTCGTCGCGCTGCTTGCGCTTGGCGGATTGCAGGGGGCGATTGGCTGGTGGATGGTGGTTTCGGGGCTCTCTGAGCGGACGGACGTGAGCCATTACCGGCTGGCGGTGCATCTGCTGACGGCGCTGTTCATCCTTGGCGGGCTGGTGTGGACGGCGCTTGATTTGAAGGCGTTGGCGAAGAACCCAGCGGCGCGGCCTGCGCAGATGACGCGGCTTGGCGCTGGCGTGGCGGCCGTGTTGTTCATTCAACTACTGTTCGGTGCCTATACCGCCGGGCTGAATGCGGGGCAGGTTTCAAACACTTGGCCGCTGATGAACGGGCGGGTGGTGCCTGATGGCATTGTGAGTGCGGGCGGCTGGTTTGCGACGCTGACCAATGATCCGATCCTGATCCACTTCATCCACCGCTGGTGGGCGTGGGTGGCGGTCATCGCACTAGTTATCCTTGCGAGGGCGGTAAAGGCGGCGGGCGTGCGGCGTGCGGGCGTGGCGATCCACAGCGCGTTCGGGGTTCAGATCATCCTTGGCATTGCGACAGTGATGACAGGGGTGAACATCACGCTCGCCGTGCTGCATCAGGCGGTGGGCGCGTTGGTGGTTGCCAGCACGGCTTGGGGGATGCATGTGATTGGGCGACATAAAATTAGTTAGGAAGCCCAATGACAACCGCTCAAGCCCCAATCAATTCGCCCTTCGGAATGCGCTCAACCGCCGCCGAGGTGATCGTGGGGATCAACCTGTCGGGCAAGGTGGCGCTGGTCACGGGCGGCTATTCAGGGCTCGGGCTTGAAACCGTCCGTGCGCTGGCAGGCGCTGGGGCGAAGGTTTTCGTCGCGGCGCGGCGGCCCGAGGTGGCGGCGAAAGATTTGGAAGGCGTTGCGGGCGATGTGACGATCCTGCGGCTTGATCTTTCAGACCCTGCCTCAATCGATGCGTTCGCCGTTGACCTCGCCAGGCACACGGCCAAGCTTGATATCCTCATCAATAACGCCGCGATCATGGCGTGCCCGTTGGCGCGAGACGCACGCGGCTATGAAAGCCAGTTCGCCACCAACCATCTTGGCCATTTTCAAATGACCGCGCAGATTTGGCCGCTGATTAAGGCTGCCGGAGCTGGCGCGCGGGTAGTTTCGCTCTCCTCTATCGGCCATGCGCGCGGCGGGGTTGATCTGGCCGATCCACATTTCGAACACCGTGAGTATGATAAGTGGACAGCTTACGGCCAGGCGAAGTCAGCCAATGCGCTGTTTGCGCTGCATATCGACGGGTTAGGTGCGCCGCACGGGATTCGCGCATTTTCAGTCCATCCCGGCGGGATAAAGACCCCGCTTCAACGTCACCTGACAATGGAAGAGCAAGTTGCAATGGGCTGGTACAAGCCTGATGGTACGCTGATCGACATCTTCAAATCAGTCGAAGCGGGTGCAGCAACCAGCATCTGGTGTGCGGTATCGCCGCTGCTCGCGGGGCAAGGCGGGGTCTACTGCGAGGATTGCAACATCGCGGTGCTGTGGGAGGAAGGGATGAATCGCTACTCCGGCGCGCGGCCTCATATTACCAACCGCGATGATGCAACAGCGCTTTGGAACGCAAGCGAGGCGATGACGGGGGTGAATTTCACTATTTAATGCGTCCATTTTGGAGGAGCCTGCACTGCGATCCACTCGTGGACGACTTAGCAAAATGAAGACAGCGAATGCACTCCCCCGTGCGCTCGCTGTCTCAAGTAAATGGGCTATGTTTTGTGCGTGAAACGGGTTTCAACCATTTCTTTCGGATCAATATTGATGCTGATTTGTGGAGCAATTTCAACATAATATAGAACCAAACCTCTTTGAAATTTACGAAATAATATTACAAGAAGATAGTTGTATATTTTTTATATGTAATCAATATATCTAATTAGTCTTGGAATTTGCCAGTAATAAAGAGATATCTCTGCAAGTGCTGTTGTCGTCAGCCCTTGTTAGGGGAACATAGTTGAAAAATAAAATAGGGTCGCGAACCAGAATATTGAGATCATCACGCATCGCTGCTGGTGAAAAAGCAAAAGGAAAATTCTCGGAAACGGCATCACAGATATTGCAGATTGATGATTTCTTTGTTGAAAAGCTCAACATAGCTGCGCTGCGCCCGGCGGCACGGCTGCTATTCTATATCATGGTCAAACGTTCGGTTTCGATAAAGGAGGCAATGCTCGACTCGCCGCTGTCCTACCGCGCATTTTATATCATGATTGATCGGCTAAAGGATGAGGCATTGCTTGACGTTGAAAGCGATGATGAGGATCGACGGGTGCGGCGGCTGGTGCTTGGCCATCAGTTTGACCGGATCATGGGCAAGCTGCCGATTTTTTAGCGCGAAAGCGGCGAAAATGGCCCGGTAATATAATACCCGTCAAGAAATGCCCGCTTTTCCTTGACGCTCCTCGAGCCATTCAACCGTGCTATATCTGGTCACGGCGTTTATGCTTCATCATGGTCAATCAGTCGGTTTTAAAAAAGCAGGTGATCCGTAGTATGTGAGATGACAGCCTAGCATCGGTAGATAAAAAGCTTGACAACTATCGCGCTTGACGAGCTTCATAGAATTGACATAATTTTGATAAATAAGATTTATTTACCAATAAGAGTTGAGGGGTCAGCATGTCCTATATTTTGTATGGGGGTAATGATGAAGAAAATTTCTCTTTTATTTGCAGTAATTTTGATATGCTTGTTGCCGCCGACTCGTTCTTACGGCGACTCCAAGCCCTCAGCGGGTGCGCTGCCTAAGCCGCCGCTTTCTAGCAATAAGGAGCCAGAAGCCGACGCGCCTTCGCAAGCGCGTAGACGGAATGTAGAAACAGGCGAAGCCGAGCCTCTACCCGATACTGATAATGACAAAGGCGAAAGCGGCGCAAATTCTTCAGAGGTCGTTATCAAAGGCAGAGTTTTTTACAATGATCGCAGAGAAAACGGTCTTTTCGCAATGCGCAAATCGATTACGGGTTCAACTGCTGCAGAATGCAATTCTATTCAAACCGGCTGCAGCCCGAACTGGCTTGCTGCGAAATATTTCGTGGTAGAGGCGCTTGAGATAGACGATGTTCCGCTAAATGCGTTTAATTTTAATTGCAAACGACAGGATACGCTAGCGCGCGCGACGGTCAACAGCGCCGGAGAGTATACGCTGAGATTTCCATTTCAGAATGGTTGCGGCAAGGATCGATTGGTAGGCGTCGCCATACAACTTATAATTGAGACGCGATTTTGCGGCGGCAAGTTTTGCGTGTCGATGAATGATGATCGTAACGATCCTTATTCACTTTCGCATCGTGATGCCACTTTGGCTCAGCCCCTTATTGTAAGATCAGCAGGGACAATCACGATGACCGACTCAAAATTCAGCACTGCTGCTGATACTGACCAGCCCAACACAGTTTCAATCGCAGCCAACTATTATGCTTCAGCAGTTGACACAATGCTCACCCTCCATCGTGACACCGATATTCCATTTTTTAAAAAAGAGTTTGGTGAAATCCGTTATATTTATCCTTCAAACAAAAGCAGCACTGCTACCACGCGATCGCCGACCGAGATTGCCATTAGCGAATTTGAACGTGATGATAGGGGACGACTTGCTTGGATTAATGGAAGAACCCCAGCGCATGAATATGGTCATGTTCTAATGCTGAGAGCTTGGGACGGAGACTATGGCTTCAAGGGTGTTGGCATAAGCGCAAACGATTCGGAGCGGGCTAGAGACCCACAAATTGCATTTAAGGAAGCATGGGCACAGTTGATCGCCCGTGCGGTAATGTCAGGTGGCTATGCCTGTGATACTGATGTTTTTGATTATAATAATCCGGATGACGCGGCGCGATACGAACGAAACAAAATTTTTGTCGACAACTTCCTTCCTGTGCCTGGTGTTGATGCGAATAAGCCAGTGTTTGGGCCCACTGGCGAAGGTTTTAATTTCCGGTTCAATGTTCAAAAGGCTCTATGCGATTGGTACGATGGTCGTGTTGATGATGATCTTACCCTTGCAGGAAACGGCGACCGCTTTGCTGCTGAAGACATCTATTCGATGTGGTTCAATCTGAGAAGAATGTATCTTGATCGTAAAGGTTATGGCGGTGAATATCGTAACCCCGGGCTGCAATTTTGTGATTGGGTCGATTATTATTTGAAGGTTCGCAAATCAGCCAGCGCAGTTGGCGCAGCAGAGCATGACAAGCTTGTTAGCAGCGTTACCAATCTGATTTATAACAATAATATCAGGTGCGCGCGTCCAGCGCCGTCGCCTTGAGTTGCGAGCGAGATAGGCCAGACAAGCGAGGGAAAAATCATCCGGTAATATAATACCCGTCAAGAAATGCCGGCTTTTCCTTGACGAATTCCCCCTGTTCGCGCATTAGGCCGCTCAACCGCGCTGGCGTCCCGCTGGCGCGTTTCTATTTTTTATGAGGTCTGATGCCATGAAGGCTCTGATGAAGACCACAAAGTCGGTTCGCCCGATGGATGTGGAAAAGAAATGGCATATCGTTGATGCCGAAGGTCTGGTTGTTGGTCGTATGGCCTCAATCGTTGCCAACATCCTGCGCGGCAAGCATAAGCCAAGCTACACCCCGCACGTTGATTGCGGTGACAATGTCATCATCATCAACGCGGATAAGGTGCGCTTTACGGGCCGCAAGCTTGCGCAGAAGATTTACTATCGCCACACCGGCCACCCCGGCGGGATCAAGAGCATCACCGCTGGCAAAGTCCTCGAAGGTCGCTTTCCCGAGCGTGTGATCGAAAAGGCTGTTGAGCGGATGATTCCGCGCGGCCCGCTTGGTCGTGATCAGATGCGCAGCCTGCGTATCTTTGCAGGCACTGAGCATCCACACGTTGCACAAAACCCTGAGCCGCTCGATATCGGCGCAATGAACCGCAAGAATAAGGTGGGTGCATAATGTCCGATAATCGTCAATCACTCTCCGATCTTGCTGGCCTGACAGGCGCGGCACCCGTTGCTGCTCCTGCGGCCCCGGCAGTCACAACTGAAATCGATGCGCCTGTTGCGCCGGTTGTTGTCCTCCCAACGATGCCACTGCGCGAACGCATCGTTGATGCGCAGGGCCGTTCATATGCCACAGGCCGCCGTAAGGATGCGGTTGCCCGCGTCTGGATCATGCCCGGCACTGGCCGCGTCATCGTCAATGGCCGCGATCAAACGAGCTACTTCGCACGGCCAACGCTGCGTCTGGTGATCAACCAGCCGTTTGAAGTGACCGACCGCAAGGATCAGTTCGATGTGATTTGCACCGTCAAGGGCGGTGGCCTTTCGGGCCAAGCAGGTGCCGTCAAGCATGGCATTAGCCAGGCACTGACCAAGTATGAACCAGCGCTGCGCGCACCAGTGAAAGCCGCCGGCTTTCTCACCCGCGACAGCCGCACCGTTGAGCGTAAGAAATACGGCAAGGCCAAGGCCCGCAAGAGCTTCCAATTCTCGAAGCGCTAATTTTCGGGTTTGGAGTGTTAGTTATAAGAACGGCCTCGGAGGGAAACTTCCGGGGCCGTTTTTTTGTGTCAACACCGCCACCCTCGCCCTCTCATCCCCGGCTCCAGCACCCGGTATGCCGCCTCAATAAACTCGCACAGCATTGGTCGTGTGTCCCTTGGGTCGATAATATCCTCAATCCCGAATTTCTCCGCCGTGCGGAAGGGGGATCGCACGCGGTTGAGGCGGTCGGTGATGTCTTTGAGCAGCGCCTTGGGATTATCTGACGCCTCCAGTTCGCCGCGATAGGCCGCTTCCAATCCGCCTGAAATTGGCAGGCTGCCCCAATCGCCGCTTGGCCAGGCGAAGCGCCATTTGGTGCGGCTGAGGTTCGCGGGTGCGCTGCCGCCCATGCCGTAGGCTTTGCGCATCACGACGACGGCGATGGGCACTTTGCTTTGGTAGACCGCCATCATCGCGCGGCTGCCGTAACGGATCGTGCCCTCCTCCTCGGCTTTGCGCCCGATCATGAAGCCGGGGTTATCGACCATGTGGATGATGGGCAGGTGGAATGTGTCGGCAAGGTCAACAAAGCGTTCGACCTTGCGCGCGGTTGCCGCTGTCCAGAGGCCACCGAGCACCATCGGATCGCTCGCCATCACGGCGACGGGATAGCCATCAAGCCGAGCAAACCCAGTGACAATTGAAGGGCCATGCTGCCGCCCGATTTCAAAGAAGCTGCCGGTATCGACAACCGCTTCGATGATCGGTCGCACTTTATACAGATTGCGCAGATCACGCGGGACGGCTTCGATCAGGCTTGGGTCGCGGCGATCAGGCTTGTCCTTGGTCGGCGTCCGCACAGGCAGTTCAAAAACCGAGGACGGCAGGTAAGACAGGAACGCCCGCGCCCGTGCAAACGCATCGGCCTCGCTTTCAGCCTCATCATCTATCGCGCCGTTTTTGGCGTGGATATGCGATCCGCCAAGCTCTTCCTTCGTCCGCTTTTCGCCCACCGCCGCAACCACGGGCGGGCCAGCGACGAAGAGCTGGCTCATCCCCTTCACAAGGATGCTGTAATGGCTCATCACCAGCCGCCCCGCGCCAAGCCCGGCAACAGGCCCAAGTCCAAGCGCGACGACGGGGATGACCGAGAGATTATCAACCATCAGCTCAAACCCCGGAACCTCGGGCACATAAGTGTGGCCCATCGTCTCCAGCGTTTTGACTGATCCGCCGCCGCCGGTGCCTTCAATCATCCGGACGAGCGGCATCCTATATTCGCCCGCCATTTTTTCGGCCTGCACCAGCTTTCCGTGGATCGCGGCATCCGCCGCCCCGCCGCGCACGGTGAAATCATCACTTTGGATGACGACCGGGCGGCCCTCGATCCTGGCCCGGCCAAAGATCATGTTTGAGGGCAGAAACGCGGTCAGCTCGCCCTTGTCATCATAACTCGCAGCCCCGCCGAGTTTGCCAATCTCGCGAAAACTGCCCTTATCGACCAGCCCGGCGATCCGTTGCCGCGCGTTGAGTTTGCCGTCGGTTTTCTGCTTCTTGAGCTTCTCTGGGCCGCCCATCTGCTCGGCAAGCGCACCCCGCCGCGCAATCTCATAGACTTCCTTTTGCCAGCTCATAGGGCGGGCGCAGCCTTCTGCCGCCACAATGTGCGGATGATGAAGTAGCCAAGCAAACCAATCGGCCCGAACATAAACGTCAGCCCAAGGCAGGGGATCACCAGCCAATGCGGAATGCCGCGCTGTGCCGAGTCCTCAACTTCCCAACTGCCGATAAACAGATCAAACGCGAGATAATGCGTCCAGCCGAGCATCACATTGCCGGGGGCTGTAAACAATGTACTAATCCCGGCCAGCGTAAAGAAATCGCCGCCTGTATCCTGAGTAATCGTGAACAGTTGGGTCAGGTAAGCCACGGCGAGGATCAATGCCGCCCCGCGTGCAAACGGGATTGCATAGCCCCGATTGAGCGGCGCCAACACTAGCGCCAGCCAGCCGATAATCGCAAGCGTACTGCACGCCGAATAAATCATTTCAAGAATATTCATATTGTCTCCCATGTCGCCGTCCATCATGCGGGCGGCTCAACAAGTGCGCAAGCGGCAATCGCCTATGCCTACACCAGCCGCGCTGACGGTCAGGCGGCGAGCGTGACGTTCCGGCCTGACACCGCCCAAGCCACGAGCTTCACAACGACCTACAGCTATGACGCCAACCAGCATCTGACGAGCGCGCAAATCAACGACGGTCGCCCCAGACGCGTCGAATATGTCAACGACGCGCAGGGCCAGGTGCTTGTCCGGCGCGAGGCCGATAACACCGCCTACAGCGCAGGCACGGGCAAGGGCGGCGATCCGCGCGCCTATAATTATTACTTGAACGGCATTCAGGTTGGCAGCAACAGCAACAACGGCAACCCCGATCCCGACTTCGGCACCGCGCTCGCTGAACGGGTGGCGCGGCCCACCAACGGCACCGGCGCGTTCGTCGGCGGCGCGGATGGCGGCAGCACTTATGCTGACTTCGACCAAGCCTATGACGCGATC
>JAYTPB010000024.1:0-12563 GCA_043747445.1 Sphingomonadales bacterium | reverse complement strand
CTGTCACAACGGCAAGCTCACCAATTTGGCAACACTGTTCGCGTTCGGCTTTACGCTCGGTTGTTTTCCGTTAAAGATTGAACCCAAAAGTGCCGGGTGGATCAGGGCTGTGGCGATTTTAGGGGGTAGAGAAATGACCGAGCAGAAAATAGCCGAAGCTACACTGCTTTGGACGCAAATTGCTGCAGTCGGACAAGTCGTTGGAGCGCTAGCAACTGCCGCTGCAGTTATTGTTTCACTTTGGGTTGTCATTTCGGACAGGAGATATGCCTTAGATGTATCGGTTGGCATTCGATTGTTGTTCGCTGGCGATGGCAGACCAGAAGAAAATTTAGTTGCATACAATGTCACGAATACAGGCCAACGATCATTCAGGATCAACAGCATTGGTTGGCGTTCTGGCTGGATATCAGGACTTTTTCGGAAAATTGCCCCGAAATTCATGCAGACTCGCTATGCAATACAAGTTGCAGAGGATCACCTTTCATCCACTCCGCTTCCATGCGACGTTGATCCCGGCCATAGCGTTTCTTTTTTCATAGATTGCCAAAGATTTGAGCAAGATCAGACTGATAATGACAATGATTTTTTCAATCGCACATTACCTATTTTCAAATCTAAAATTGGACCACCGATTCACGGAGCAATTCACATTGTTGGTACGAAACCAAAATATTACCGAGTGGAAAAATCGCTTCATCGTCTTCTAACAAATGGTGAAATGGCAGAATAAATTAAGTCCACTGATCTCTCCGTCATTGCGAGCACAGCGAAGCAATCCAGTTCGGGACTGGATTGCTTCGCTGTGCTCGCAATGACGGATTCACACAAGCCACCGAAACCCATTCAATAAACCAGCCGATGCCCCTCAAGCCGCTGGTCAGTCGTCACCAACCGCCGCCCCTCGACTGCGCAGACGGCGAGGAGCAGGCGGTCGAAGGGGTCTTTGGTATCGGGCAGCGGTCTTGCCACCGCGACAGCGTGATCTAACGTCATCGGGATGACTGTAACGCCAAGCCTGTTCAAGAAAGCAGGAATATCCTCAATCGGCAATGCTAGCGCCAGTTTGCCTTTGGCGAATTTGATGGAGATTTCCCAAATACTCACCACACTGACGATGTGCGGCGGATGCTCGATAAGCGCCTCGCGCGCACGTTTAGGGAGCGAACCAGTCGTTCCGTTTATCAGCGCGATGACGATGTTGGTATCGAGGATCAGGGCTTTTTCCACCCGTCACTTGGCATTTTGATATCATCGGGCCACGGCGAATAGAGAAAATCTTCTGGCAAAGGATCATCAAAATCGGGCGCTATCCATCCTTTTGACAAGTCAGTGCCATTTTCTTTGTGCCACGCATCAAGCCGATCAAGTAAAGACCCTTCCAGCTTGGCTTCGGCATGTGGCACCAGATCAGCCACGGGCTTGCCGTGCCGCGTAATGACAATCGTTTCACCCGCTTCAACCGCATGGAGCAGCGCAGTGAGCGTTGCCTTCGCCTCTTTAACAGGGACATACTTTGTTGGCGCCGTTGGGACAGTTGGCGCAAGCTCAGACGACGCGTCCACGAAATGCGTGAACGGCGTTTGCACATCATTCAAGAAGGATATCTTACTCATAGCCAAAAAGTAACCACCAGTGGTCACTTTGTCAAGTGTTAATCCTGTCACGCAATCCGAATGCTGCTGGCAAGGCCCATCGTGCTCGCCAATTGGCGCAACCGCCGCTGAACCGCCTCTCCCCCGCCAAGCGCGCTGACGTCGGGGGCTATCTCAAGATGGATCGTTGCATCACTGACCACCAACTGGCTTTTTTCAAGCGGCGTTGCGGCACCGCCACTCAATCTCTGCGCAAGGCGAATGCCCAGCCCCCAACAACGCGCGCGATTGAGATCGGCGACTGGAGCGAGTTTTTCAAGCATTGCCGGGCGGGTGGCACCTCCACCAAATGCTGAGAACAAAGCCTGCGCAATCATCGCGCGCCCGCGCGCGTCAATACCGAACCAATTGCCGTGCAGCGCAAATTCAAGCGCGCGTTCGGCGCGGAAATCGGGGTTGGCCGCCCAGCCAATATCACCGAGCAAGCAGGCCGCGCGCCGCAAACGGGCATCGCCTTCGCCTTCGTCACCAAACAGTGGCATCAGCCAGCGGTGAAGAATATCGCCATGTTCAGAGAACCGCCCCTGCCGCTGCGCTTCAACGCGCGCTGCAACGATTAACGGATCGCGCCGCTGCTGTTCGGGGGGAAGCTGACAGTAGACCAGCCCCTCTCTCACACCCGTTGTTGAGACAATCAGTGAGGCGGGCTTGAGACCGTTGACGCACGCCACCAGCATCGCCGCTGCATCGGCCATCGCGGGCCTGCGCGCGCCCGAAACAATCCCGTCAAACCGTCCGGCTGCTTTGTTAAACAGCGTTACCGCGCGTGCAATGCGAAACCCGGCATCTGGCGGCATTATGTAATTGTGCAGGATTGGCAGCGGATGTTGCGTCAGATGGGTGTGAATTTTGGCGAGTGCGCGCCATGATCCGCCTACGAGATAAAATGGCAAGCCCGATGCGGCACCAATCCAGCCACTAACTTTGAGCGTTTTGGCGACATGGCGGTCAAGCGCCTTTACCCCCTGCGCGCGGATTTCTGGAAGACGGAGAACGCCAAGCGGGAATGACGCGCGCGCAAGCACTTCACCATTCTTCACCCGCGCCAGTTCAAGGCTGCCACCGCCAAGGTCACCCACCACACCGTCAGCGTTATCAAACCCGGCAATTACACCGTAGGCCGCAGCCTTGGCTTCTTCTTCGCCGGTCAGGAGCGTGACGTTCAAACCCAAAACCGCAATTTTATTGAGGAATTCCTGCCCGTTGGCGGCGTCACGCACCGCCGCTGTCGCCACAGTATGCGGCTGATCAACACCGAGCATGACGGACAGTTTTTGAAAGCGCGCGAGCGCAACCAGCGTGCGATCCATCGCAACCGGATCAAGCGCGTCGCCAGCCGCTTTGGTGCGGCCAAGCCCAGCCATCACTTTCTCATTGAACAGCACTGAGGGCGCGCGCAGTTCCCCGCCAAAGACAACGAGCCGTACCGAATTTGATCCGATATCGATGACGGCATAATGGTTGCCGTCGATCATAACGTGCCTAACGCGTGCGTTTGAGACGCAGTTTTGGCACGGTCGCGCCGTCTGTGACAGCTTCGCCGCGCCCCGAAAGCGACGGATTGGTCATAAAATAACGGTGGAGGTTGAACGGCTGTTCTCCAGACTCGACACGAACATAGCGGCCATCGGCCTGCAATTCCCAGCTTTGCTCATTATCAAGCAAGTTGGCAACCATCACTTGATCAAGCACCTGATCATGCACCGTCGGGTTTTCGATTGGCAGCATATATTCAACGCGCCGATCAAAATTGCGCTGCATCCAATCGGCTGACGAGATATAGACCTTCGCTTTATCATTGGGCAGATCGCCGCCATTGCCAAATGCCCAAATGCGGCTGTGTTCAAGGAAACGTCCGACGACCGATTTCACCCGGATCGTTTCTGACATGCCGGGAACGCCGGGGCGCAGGCAGCATATCCCCCGGATAATCAAGTCAATCGGCACGCCCGCAACGCTCGCTTCATAAAGCTTATCGATGATGGCTGGATCAACCAGAGAGTTCATTTTTGCCCAGATCGCAGCCTTTTTCCCGGCGCGCAGATTGGCGATTTCAACGTCGATCAAATCGCATAAGGTCGCACGCAAATTGCGCGGGCTCATCGCGAGCATTTCAAGCTTGGCAGGTTCGATATAACCAGTGATATAATTGAAAATCTGCGCCGCATCGCGCCCTGCGCGTGGATCAGCGGTGAAAAAGCTCAAATCAGTATAGATGCGCGCGGTGATCGGGTGATAATTGCCAGTGCCGAAGTGGCAGTACGTGCGATACTTCCCGTTTTCGCGCCGCACCACCATTGAAATTTTGGCGTGGGTTTTCCATTCGATGAAGCCGTACACCACCTGCACACCCGCACGCTCCAGCGCGGATGCCCAGAGCAAATTCTGCTCCTCATCAAACCGCGCTTTAAGTTCAACGACCGCCGTGACTGACTTGCCGGCTTCTGCGGCATCAATCAGCGCGCGGATAACCGCAGATTGCTTGCCCGCACGGTAAAGCGTCTGCTTGATCGCAACCACATCAGGATCAGCCGCTGCTTGGTTGAGGAATGCCAGTACAACATCAAACGCCTCATAAGGATGGTGGACGACAATATCCTTGGCCGAAATCGCTGCGAAACAGTCACCATCATGTTCTCTAATTCGTTCCGGAAAGCGCGGCGTATAGGGCGTGAATTTGAGATCAGGGCGATCTTCTTCGACAAGCTGGCTCAAGTCACCAACCCCCAGAAACCCGCCGGTTTCCACAATGACGGACTCATTCCCGCCGAATTCAGCCTTAATCAGTGTTTCAAGTTCGCGTGGAAAATCGGTTTCGAGTTCAAGCCGGATCACACGCCCGCGCCGACGCCGCTTGATCGCGCTGCGGAAATAGCGGACGAGATCCTCGGCCTCCTCCTCAACCTCGATATCACTGTCACGAATGATGCGGAACGCGCCCGCGCCGAGGACTTCATACCCCGGAAAAAGCTGCGCCTGAAATCTGCGCAGCATCGTTTCCATCCGCACATAGCGAGCGGTGCGCCCCTCAATGCGAATGAAGCGCGGCAGGCTCGCCGGGATCATCACAAGTTCTCTGATCGGTTCGCCGTCCGAAATGCGTTTAAGATCAAAAATCACGCTCAAACCCTGATTGGGAATGAACGGAAAGGGATGCGCGGGATCCAGTGCCTGCGGGGTCAGAACCGGGAATATCTGTTCGCGAAAATGCGTCTCAAGCCGCGTTGCAGTGTCACCCGATATGGTATCGACATCAAGGACGGTAAGCCCGACGGCGGCAAGCTCCTCCATGATCTGGGAGAGTTGGCGTTGCTGTTCGGCAACAAGATCATCGGCATCTTGTGCAATTGCATCAAGCTGTTGCGTCGGCGTTAGGCCGTCTGCGCTATGTTCCTCAATCTGCTCAATCTGCTGACCTTTGAGGCCAGCGACGCGCACCATGAAAAATTCATCAACGTTAGACCCTGAGATTGACAGAAAACGGAGCCGTTCGAGGAGTGGATGCGCGCGGTTGCTCGATTCTTCAAGAACGCGGCGGTTGAAGGCGAGCCAGCTTAACTCACGATTGAAATAGCGCGCCTCAGCATTGAACGGCGCAGTCGCACGCTCATTCGCACTCTGTTCACTGGCTGTAACCTCATTCAACATCATCAGCGCCTATGCCGTATTTTCATGGCCATCCATCATGTGCAAATCCTGCAAAACGACTCGTGCCAGTTTAAGTGTAACCGCACGATGTTGCGATAATGCTGCACTATCAAGCGCATCAATCACGCGCATCAGGGCAATATAGCTCCGTTCGATCCGCGTGGCGATGTAATTGATGACCCCCGGCCCAAGCTGAAGGCCACGCTGCCCCAGCAATTTTTCGAGCAGCATCGCGACAAGCACATCATCAGGATCGCCAATCGTGAACACCGGAGTGGCAGAAAGGCGCGACGCGAGATCGGGCAGCTTTACCTTCCATAACGGAGGCGGTGACATCGCCACAATCAGCAGTGGCTTGCGTTCCTCTTGGGCGGCGTTCCAGCGGTGAAATATCTCAGTCTCACGGTGCTGTTCGCCGTCATCAATCAGCGTACCGCCGGTTTTCGCGGCAAATATGCGCCCAAGCAGGGATCGCCCCGATTTGCGCGGGCCGGTCAATATTGCGGCGCGCACCGGCCAACTGCTTGATCGGTCAATACCGTCAACAGCGTTGCGGTTTGCCGCAGTAACAATGAACGAGTCTGAATCTTCGGGTGCTGGCCAATCAAATGGCAAGGCAATCTGGCTCATTGCCCTCGGCTGATGCGAAGCGCGCCGCCTCCATCTTGAACACGGAAGCCGCGTGCGGTGAGCGCAAGCTTGAGTGTTGCCTCGTCTCCAGCAAAGCTCACGCGCATCACTGAGACTCCGCCAAGCGCGAGGCTGTTGGTCGAGGCCGATTTGACGCCGGGAATGCCCTTGACCAAGGATTCGATACTGCTGACCGAAGCGACATCGGGTGTTTCAAATTCCACAGTGAATGACGTTACTTCGGCAGATGCTGAGGTGGCTGGTGCTTCAATTTCGGCAGAACTGTCTACCTCAACGGCGCCTGTTTCGGTGGCTTCGCCTTCCAAATCCTCAGGTAGCACGGGCGTTTCAATAATCAACGACGCATCAGGGCGCAGGCGGCCACTCGCAAGCGCGCCTGAGAATATATCGTCCATCCGTCTAACGCCTTCATCCAGCATCGCGGGAATTGCCGCCGATGAGGCTGCACGCAGCGAGAAATTGGCGAGCAAACGGTTATCCGGGCCGTAACGCGCGGTAAAATGGCCCACGGTCGGCCCACCCGGCCACATCCGCTCAAGGCGGACTTGCGGCATGAGCACGTCAGCAGCGCCGTATTGATCAAGCAGCAAGCGCCACCATTTGCGTCCCGGACGGCTGGTTTGTCCAAAGTTCAGGAGCAACGGGTCAGCGCCCGTCCCGCTTGGCCGAACATAGTCGATTGGGCTGTTCGCGGTCTTGAAGCGTGCCCATGCTTTTTGCCATTCGGTGCGGACTTCAAAGGATTGCGGTGTTCCCCCCGACCATTGCACTGGTATCACAAGCAGTGGTGCCGAGCGTGACCGTGCGCCGCTAACCCCCAAAATTTCGGATGAACGCACGCGGTCAAATAATACGCCGAGCGTCGCAATATAGCGCCTTGGGCCGATCTGTTCATTTTCGACGACAATGCCCGACACAATCGAATCAAGCGCCGAATCACTGAGACCCGGTGCTGGCCCGCCGTGAACACGCTGCCAAAGCAACCGCCAGCCGCGCCGCTGCGCCTCACGCCAGCCGCCAAAACGCGCCGCGTCGGCAGAATTGGCCGCAACGTCAACGGTTACGCCCGAAACTTCATAGTCAGCCGAGCTGTCAATCGGCGCAACCCCGCGATCGCCGCCCTCAATCTGAGCAAAGACCATAGCGCCCGCGCCAAGCAGCGAAGCAAAAAGGGCAAGCGGGATAGGCCGCAAAAAACGCGAAAGACTGATCACGCGGCCCTTTTGACGACTATAGCGTGGAATTCCAAGCCCGTTCTCGCTAAGCGCGGCAAATGGACGCAAAACACAACCAATCCGAAGCCTATACTTATGCCAAAGCAGGCGTATCAATCGCCGCTGGAAATGCGCTGGTGCGGATGATCGCGCCGCTTGCAAAATCGACGCGACGTCCGGGCGCGGATGCAGATTTGGGCGGATTTGGCGGTTTTTTTGATTTGAAAGCAGCGGGGTTTAATGATCCACTGCTCGTTGCAGCCAATGACGGGGTCGGCACTAAGCTCAAGCTTGCGATTGATTCGGGGCGGCATGACGGCGTCGGCATTGATCTCGTTGCAATGTGCGTCAACGATCTGATTGTGCAAGGCGCGGAGCCGTTATTCTTCCTCGATTATTATGCCAGCGCAAAGCTTGATACTGACGTCGCCACCCGTGTTGTTGCGAGCATCGCCGAAGGCTGCAAGCAAGCGGGCTGCGCGCTCATTGGCGGCGAAACTGCTGAAATGCCCAGCATGTATGCCGAGGGTGACTATGATCTCGCAGGCTTCTGCGTTGGCGCGGTTGAGCGCGATCAGGTGCTGACGGCGGACAAGGTGGCGGCGGGCGATGTCATCCTTGGGCTTGCCTCGTCGGGCATCCATTCCAACGGTTTCTCGCTGGTGCGCAGGCTGGCTGCGGACAAGGCATGGAAGCTTGATCGCCCTGCCCTGTTTGATCAGGAAACGCTGCTGATCGACGCGCTGATGGCACCGACACGGATTTATGTGCGCTCGCTGCTGCCGTTGGTGCGATCAGGGAATATCCATGCGATGGCGCATATTACCGGGGGTGGTTTGCTTGAAAATATCCCGCGCGTTTTGCCAGAGGGGCTGCACGCGCATGTGAATGCCGATCTTTGGCCGCAACCGCGCCTGATGGCCTTCCTTCAGGCGCAGGGGCATATTGAGCCCGAAGAAATGGCGCGGACTTTTAATTGCGGGATTGGAATGGCCGTTGTTGTCGGCGAAAGTGTCGCGGATCAGGTGATATCAGAGCTTCAGGTGGCGGGCGAGACCGTCCACCGCATCGGCCATATTGCTTCAGGAGCCAAGGGCTGCACCGTAAGCGGCACCGGCGACACATGGAGCGCATTGGGCGATTGGAGCGCAACGCACCATGGCTAAAGCGCGCGTCGCCGTGCTGATTTCGGGGCGCGGATCGAATATGGCCGCGCTGATATATGCCGCGAAGGCGCACGACTGCCCGTTTGAGATTGCGTTGGTGGCGAGCAATAATCCTGACGCCGCTGGTCTAAAGCTCGCCCAAGCCGAAGGCATTGCAACCTTTGCTCAAAGCCATAAGGGCATGAAACGCGCTGACTTTGATGATATTATTGACGCTGAAGTGCGCCGAGCCGGTGCAGATTATATCGCGCTTGCCGGGTATATGCGGCTGCTGTCGCCCGAATTTGTTGCGAAATGGCACGGGCGGATGCTCAATATTCACCCGTCACTCCTCCCCGAATATAAAGGCCTCGACACGCATGAGCGTGCGCTGGCCGACGGGGTCAGCGTCTCGGGCTGTTCGGTTCATCTGGTAACTGCCGAGCTTGATGACGGCCCGGTACTTGGCCAGACCGAGGTGGCTATCATGGCCGGTGACACGCCCAATACGCTCGCCGAACGCATCTTGATTGCCGAGCATCAGCTTTATTCGCGCGTTCTGGCTGATTTCGTAAGCCGCGAGCGCAACCCTGAATGGCTGACCGAACGCGTGCGCGAACGCGCGATGCTGCTGCCAGAGGCTGACGAAACCCTATCACACGGGATGCCGTGCTTTGGGATCAAAGGCGGCAAGAAATTCGGTTATATCAGCCTTGATCATCACGCCGATGGGAAAACTGCTTTGCTGCTTAAAATCAGTAGCGTTGATGAACAAGCGATGCTGATCGCGTCAGACCCCGATCTCTATTACCGCCCGGCCTATTTTGGCGACGGCTGGATCGCGATGCGGCTGGATCTGGGGAGCGTCGATTGGGATCATGTCGCAGACTGGCTCAAAAAAAGCTGGGTGGCAGTGGCCCCTGCCAAACTGCGGCAAAATTTCAGTGTGGCCGATGAATTCTAAAAATATTCCCCCGGCCAGAACATTATTATCAAAATCTTAACGATCACGCGGAACTTTCATCGCTGCATCCTGTTTGCGCTGAGTCACGTGGGTGGCAAAGTGTAAAAAAAGGATGTGTGTATGAAGAGTATATTCGCGAGTTTCGCAACAATGGCGCTCTGCCTTGCTGTACCAACCGCTGCAAATGCGGCGGCGATGATCACAGTTGGCCCGCCTCAGGCAGACGGTTCAATTTCTGGTACATTCGAAAGTCAGGGTATCAATGCCGGTACGTTTAGCGACATACTGACATTCAATTTTGCCCAATTTGGCATAGGAAACGCGACAATTTCGTCCATTTTCCAAGTCTCACAAAACAACAACATCGATTTCACATCGGTGACATTCAACGGCACGAGCTTTGATATCGCATCAAGTGGCAATGTCGAATTTCGCTTTCTTCAGGGTTTAGCGATTTCACCTGGCATCCAAACCCTCGGAATTAGCGGCACAAGCGGCGGCAATGGTTCATATGCTGGAACATTCTCGGTTGCCACTCTCGCAGCAATTCCTGAACCAGCAAGCTGGGCCATGATGCTAATCGGGTTTAGCGCTGTTGGATCGACGCTGCGCCGTCGCCGTCGCGAAAACACCACGGTTACCTGCTAAAACAAAATTTATTTGATACGGGGCATGGTCGCTGCCCTGTATTACTACCGGATCAAACATTCTGCGGAGATAGAAGCAGACTTGAAAATTTCTAATGCTATAGCCGCAATTCCAGATTAACGGCTCTTCGCTACAACATTGATTGATCGTAACACCGCGTTGAACTGGAGCCCAATATGACCGAACCCCTTCGCATTGCCCTTGCTGGCCTTGGCACCGTTGGGGTTGGCGTGATCAAGTTGTTGGCCGCCAACCGTGAACTTATTACCCGGCGTGCGGGACGTCCGATTACGATTGTTGCGGTGTCGTCGCGTGATCGTAGGCGGGATCGCGGCGTTGATCTGTCGCGCTTTGGTTGGGTTGATGATGCAACCAAACTCGCCGAGCGCTGCGACGTTGATGCTGTCGTTGAACTCATCGGCGGTAGTGACGGCCCAGCTCTCACACTCGCACGCAACACAATTGCGGCAGGACGCGCGTTTATCACCGCGAACAAAGCGATGATTGCGCACCACGGGATTGAACTGGCACAGGCGGCAGAAACCGCAGGCACAGCGCTCAAATATGAAGCAGCAGTTGCGGGCGGTATCCCCGTAATCAAAGGACTTCGCGAAGGCGCAGCGGCCAATGAAATTGCCCAAGTTTACGGCATCCTTAACGGCACCTGCAATTATATTCTGACGACGATGGAGGCCGAAGGCCGCGATTTCGGCGCGGTACTCGCCGACGCACAAGCGCTTGGCTATGCTGAGGCCGATCCGGCGTTTGATGTGGACGGAGTGGATGCGGCGCATAAACTGTCAATCCTTGCCTCGCTGTCATTTGGCACGCGGCTTGATTTCGCAGCCGTCGCAACAGCGGGCATTCGTTACATTCTTGCTGGAGACATTGCGCAGGCCAAAGCGCTTGGTTACCGCGTCCGTCTGGTCGGGCGGGCCGAGATTGTTGGCGGCGCGCTCCTGCAAAGTGTCCAGCCGTGCCTCGTTCCCGTCAGCCATCCCCTCGCCCATGTTGCAGGCGCGATGAATGCAGTCGTTGCCGAGGGCAATTTCGTCGGACGGCTCTTCTTTGAAGGGCGCGGCGCTGGCGAAGGGCCGACCGCCTCTGCCGTCGTGGCCGATTTGATCGACATCGCGCGCGGCGAATATGGCCCCGCTTTCGCTATGCCGGTTTCGAGCCTTGCCGACCCCGGACGCGCCGACACGGGCAACCGGGTTGGCCAATTCTATCTACGCTTCACCGTGGCCGACCGCCCCGGCGTTCTTGCCGAAATTACAGCGGCTATGCGCGATGCGGGCGTTTCAATCGAAAGCATGATCCAACGCGGCGAAGCGCCGGACGGCGGGGTGCTACTTGTCATGACAACTCATGCGGGGCCGGAGCGTGATGTTATGGCGGCAGTTAGAGCGCTTGGTGGTTCGGCGAGCTTGGTGGGTGAACCGATGGTAATGCCGATACTCGACGTTTAAGGAGACAAGCCTACTTTTCTCGACATTGCCACACTCCTCGCCTATCGGGCGTTTCAAATATCAGCAAAAACAGGATTCTCAAACCTTATGGTTTCTCCGAGCAAAATTCTCGACCGTGTTCTCGTTCTCGAAATGGTGCGCGTTACTGAGGCCGCAGCGATTGCCGCATCAAAACTCATCGGGCGCGGTGATGAAAAGGCGGCTGATGCGGCGGCGGTTGAGGCAATGCGCGCAGCACTTAATGAGCTTTACATGGACGGAACCGTCGTCATCGGAGAGGGCGAGCGTGATGAAGCACCGATGCTGTTCATTGGTGAAAAGGTGGGTAGCGCGATTGGCACGGGGCCGAAAATTGATATTGCGCTTGATCCGCTTGAGGGCACAACGATCACCGCGAAAGCCGGGCCGAATGCGCTTGCGGTGCTGGCGGTTGCTGAGCACGGCAATCTTCTCAACGCGCCTGACGTGTATATGGATAAGCTTGCGGTTGGGCCGGGCTATCCCGAGGGCGTCATTGATCTGAACAAAAGCGCGACCGAAAATGTGGCGGCGGTGGCAGCGGCCAAGGGCGTTGCACCCAATGAAATTATCGTCTGCGTGCTTGATCGCCCGCGCCATGAGAAACTAATTGCTGAGCTTCGCGGCATCGGCTGCGGGATTATGCTGATCCCAGACGGCGATGTGGCGGGCGTAATCGCGACGACCAATCCTGATACGACGATTGATATGTATATGGGCAGCGGCGGCGCGCCTGAGGGTGTGCTCGCGGCGGCGGCGCTGCGCTGCGTTGGTGGGCAGTTCAAGGGGCGGCTGTTGTTCCGCAATGAGGATGAGAAGGCGCGCGCGCGCAAATGGGGAATCAAGGATCTCGATTATGTCTATGACCTGTCAGAACTCGCCAAGGGCGACTGCATTTTTGCTGCGACGGGCGTGACGGATGGTTCGTTGCTTGACGGGGTTAAGGTATTGAAGGGCGGCACAATGACAACGCACACTGTCGTCATGCGCGCAAGCTCAGGCACTGTCCGCTGGGTAAAGGGCGAGCACCGCAAGAACGCATGAAAACGCGATTTCACAAGATGCACGGCCTCGGCAATGATTTTGTCGTGATTGATGCGCGTGAAACGCCCGTGGACATGCCCCCTGCCCGCGCGCACGCGATTGGTGAT
>JAYTPB010000023.1:0-6552 GCA_043747445.1 Sphingomonadales bacterium | reverse complement strand
AGGTCGTATCCGATTTGAGCACCCCCGCCGCCCCGTCTCGCGGATCAAGTCCCTCACTATGGTCAAGCCCTGATGACATATGCAGCATCTGCCGCAGCGTGATGGCCCCGCGCGGATCGCCGGGTTTGCGCCACTCAGCAAAGGGCACCGGCGCGTCAAGGCTCAGCTTCCCATCGGCGACAAGCTCCCCCACCAACACGGCGGTCACCGATTTCGCCATCGACCAACTGATAAAGCGGTTGGCATCCGAATAACCGTCGCCATAGCGTTTCGCGACGACCCGCCCGCCGCGCATGATCAGCACCGCGCGCGTCTCACCCTGATCAGCGGCGAACAGCGGAGACAGCGCGTCAGGCGGGGCAACAGCGGTTGATTGGGTAGCGAGAAGTGTTGCGGCAATCGCGATAACAAGGCTTTTCATTTGCATGTCGCCAGCCTAACCATAGCCGCTATGAAAGCAAGATGTGGATAAGGTGAAACCGGCATGACAGGAAGACGGATCGCCAAGGCGTTCATCTACATCCTCCCCGCAATCATACTCGCGCTGTTATACTATGCGTACAGCCAGAAACCGCTGCTCGAACTCGGCGTTGGTTACGGCGCGCGCGTAGCCTGTGGCTGCCGCTACATCGGCAACCGCAGTCTGGCCGATTGCAAGAAAGATTTTGAACCCGGTATGGAGCTTATCAGACTGTCGGAGGATGCCATGACAAAAACCGTCACCGCCTCGGTGCCGCTGCTCGCCAGCCGGTCAGTACGCTATGATCCTGTGCTTGGCTGCCAGCCCTCCGCCGCCCAATTTCCAAACGGACTCTAAGTGCTCAAGCCAAAAAACAACCAGCCAAGCTGACCGCGACGGGGGGACACGGATCAACTTGGCTGGTGCTTAACCTGATACAAAAAATGTAACAGGCTAATTACTACGCATTACACAATACCTTACATTGGCATCGGGTTGCTTGAGCTGGTATCGTTCATCATACCGTGCTTAAGGTCTCGCATCTGGTCATGGCCTGCCTTGACTGACTCATAACATTTGGAAATCGTCGCTTTGACCGCAACCGACAAATCCTGGTCGGCAAGCGCATCTTCATATTTTTCCTTGATGAAATCTTCACCGCGTTCGACTTCAGCGATAACCGCCGTATCATCACGGCCCGTGATTGCATCGCGGATATTCATGAACACCCGGTGCGCGCCAGCAACCATGCTGCCGCTTTCAACCGGATCGCCGCCAAGCGAACGGACATAGGATTGCAAGTCATTCACGACGCTGTCACGCTCATTCGCACGCGCAAAAAACATCGATTGAAACTGGCCGCTGTCCACATCTTCAGCAGCACCGCGATAGCCATCAACGCTATCAATCGTGGTCTTGATCAACCCATTAAGGGTATCAACATCATATTTGGCTTCGTGCATCGTAAAACTCCAGTTGGTGATGTGTTGAGTAAACATCACTGGCGCACAAAGGTTTCCGGTGGGGGCAGATTTTTTTGGAGGGTGGGGGTGAAGCGCCGTTCGGGGACGCGGTGCCGCTTGATTACTTGGCAGCACAAACATAGACTATGAATATGGAGAAAATTCCGGACGATGATGAAGATGAGGGCCTTCCAAAAGGCATCCTTGCATTTGCTGTTTTTGCAGCAGTCGGAGCAATGTCATTTTATGGCTATATTTATCATAACAATGATAAGTTCGATATTCTCGGTACTTGGGGCGATTTCGTTGGTGGTACGCTTAACCCGATCCTGACATTCGCCACTTTTATCGGGCTTTTATATACGATCCATCTTCAACAACGTGAACTGCGCCTTACTCGCAATGAGCTGAGCCTGACGCGCCGGGAGTTTGAGAGATCATCCAACGCGCTTGAGGCGCAAAATCTGACGACCCGGCAACAGCGGTTTGAAAACACACTGTTCAGCATGATCGAGATGCTCAATCAGATTGTGAATGCGATGAAAGAGGGTTATGGTAAAAATGAGTTATCCGGGCGAGATTGTTTTTATCGCTTCATTGATCAACTGAATAAAAATCATACTCTTTTGAATAGCACGATTATCAATGGTGGATACGTGCCCAATTCTGAATAGAGAACCGAGTCAATTTTTGCTGCTTACGATAATTTTTACAAGGCCTGTGAAACCGATCTAGGCCAATACTTTCGCGTTCTCTACAACATATTCCGCTATATCGATCAAAGCGAATTCGCCGAAGGTATCTATGCAAAAATCCTGCGAGCACAGCTTTCCAATCAGGAACTGCTGATCATTTTTTACAACAACGCTACCGAGCGCGGCAAGGCATTCGCCGCGCTTGCCGAGCGGTTTGAACTCTACGACAATATGGATACCGAGCGGCTCCTCCGCCCCGAACATATCGAACTCGCCAGCAAAAAATCCTTCGGCAAAAACCCGATGATCCTCCCCGAAGAGCGGGAGCAGCCGAGTTAGCACGCGGCTACATTAGAATCATTATTGCTCCCGAACGCTGAACGGAACGGAATTTCCAAACAGCGTCTAATATCTTCGGGGAATCTATATCTTTAGGATATCAAAGTTGGTGCCGATGAAAAATCCAATCGTGAAATCATCCTTTTCACTATCCCAGCCAAATTTTACGCCACCATTGAGTTTGCCTTTATCATCTTGAACGAAATACACTGGCAGTGACACGCCCCATTCATCATCTTCTGCATCATAAGCCAATTTCAGTTCAAACGCCAGAGGCGTATCCTTTTTGCCTACGCTTGCATCGTAGCGGATTGCAGCAAATGCTGTTGCATCGGTATTGCGCTGTGGGGGGGCGAATGCTGAAGTAACACAGGTGGTTGAGTTCGCGCCTACTACCATTGGCGGGCAGCGTGTTTCTGCGTCGGGCAGATTATATTTCCGCCGATATTCACCACCAAAAAAATAGCCCCATGGCCTGCTAATGTTAGGGATGTAAGCATAGGCAGCACCAAAACTGAACAATGTTTGTTTGCGCTTGAGCTCGCCGAGAGTGATTGCATCGCGGAACTTATAGCTGTCGCCACCGACACTGCCATTCAAAGAAAGGGCGTGATAACTCAAGGACGACATGGCAGCTATCCGATCAAGCGCATTTTGATCATACCGGGCGAGAACAGCATTATCATCGCGGTTTAGCGCGATAGCTGTGGCATCATCAATCGCGCTACCACCAATCATATCACCCTTTTTGTCTTCTTTACGAAGGTCGGCAACTATCTCCGAAAAATTTTTATTGCATTGAGCAATCGGTTGATTGGGTAAATCAGCTACCACTCGGTATTTTTGATCGCATCGTGCGCGAATTTCCCTATCAACTGTATCAGAGACCGGTTGCAGGCTTGCTTTTACCGAGTTAAACTTTGGTAGAAATGACCAACTGTAGCTTACGTCAGTAGACAATGTCGTAGGTAAACCAGAGTCTGTCAGCAGAAACCCTTCTCCTCGATCTTTGTTGAAAGGTGCCGTTACTGAAAGCGCAATCGAATGAATCGCCGCCTGTTCGAATAATTCACTGGTCTTGCCGATAGTCAGTTTTACCGACTCTCCTGCAACTTCGGATTTCGCGCTGATCTGCGGTATCGAAATACCAATGCCAGTACCCGAACCACTGCTGACCGCTACAGTTGGTACAGGAGGTCTATCTTGATTACCTGCACCGCTTTGGGTGTCGCTGGTTTGCGCATAGCCAGCCTGTGCTATTGAAGCAGTGGCAATTAGCGCGAGAAATGCTTTCATGATCGTCGTCCCCTTCATGCTGTGAAAATGAACGTATCCCAGTGATAATATCCGAAGTGCGTATTCGGGCCTGAGACACTGTTGGGAATCGTGAAGGTTGTGATTGGCGAAAACGGGCCTGCGGCAGCCGTCGCCTTTTCCAATAATAAGGTTCCGCCCTTCTGCCCCCACATATCAGCGCCGATTTTATATAGGCTTCCGCTTGTCAATTGAGCGATAGCGAGATTGCCACCGGCCCCCTTGAAACTCAGCTCCTGCCATTTTGCGTTTGGTGCAGCCGTGCCATAGACATCGACCGGCCCGATGATGCCAACGGGAGCGCGACTTACATTGGTTTTTGTTCTTTTGATTACATAAGCAACCATGGTTTAATCCTCCGAATTGTCTTGAACAGTACCAGTGGACGTAATGGGCGCTGATAAAACATGCGCGTGATCACCATCACACCCCCTTCCCACACCCCTTCCCCCTTGCTAAACCGCTCTCAACCTCCCGGGATGAGACAGTCGCCGATCCCCTGTAGTATTCCGATTTGCCGAATCGCTGCCGCGCGGGCTATCGTTGCGGCAACACAAATAATGACAGGGGAAAATCTATGACCGCCGTTGGACAAGACACGCTTGGCACTCGCGATACGCTCACCGCTGGGGGCAAAACCGTTGCTTATTACTCGATTGCCAAGGCGGCGGCGAAGCTCGGCGATGTCTCGCGGCTTCCGTTCAGCATGAAGGTGCTGCTCGAAAATCTGCTGCGGTTTGAAGACGGCGGGTTTACGGTTTCCACTGACGATGTGCAGGCGCTGGTCGATTGGCAGAAAGACCCCAAATCAACCCGCGAAATTCAGTATCGCCCTGCGCGCGTGCTGCTTCAGGATTTCACTGGCGTGCCCTGCGTCGTTGATCTCGCCGCGATGCGCGATGCGATGACCAAGTTGGGCGGCGATCCGGCCAAAATCAATCCGCTCGTCCCCGTTCACCTCGTCATCGATCACTCGGTTATGGTCGATGAGTTCGGCCATCCCAAGGCCGCCGAACAGAATGTCGAAATTGAATATCACCGCAATGGTGAGCGCTATGATTTCCTCAAATGGGGCAGCAAGAGCCTTGATAACTTCAAAGCCGTTCCCCCCGGCACGGGCATTTGCCATCAGGTCAACCTTGAACATATCGCCCAAGCCGTGTGGACGAGCACCGCGCCCGACGGCAGCGAAATCGCTTACCCTGATACCTGCGTCGGCACGGACAGCCACACGACGATGATCAACGGCCTCGGCGTGCTTGGCTGGGGCGTCGGCGGGATTGAGGCTGAGGCGGCGATGCTTGGCCAGCCCGTCTCAATGCTGATCCCCGAAGTCGTTGGTTTCAAACTGACGGGCGCGATGGCCGAAGGGATCACCGCAACCGATCTGGTGCTGACCGCGACGCAGATGCTGCGCGCCAAGGGTGTTGTCGGGCGCTTCGTTGAATATTATGGCCCCGGCCTTGATAGCCTCAGCCTTGCCGACCGCGCGACGCTTGCCAACATGGCGCCTGAATATGGTGCCACCTGCGGCTTCTTCGGGATTGACGAAAAAACGCTTGATTATATGCGGCTTACGGGCCGTGATGAAGGACAGATTGCGCTGACCGAAGCTTACTGCAAGGCACAAGGCCTGTGGCGCTTTGCGGGCGCGCCCGATCCGGTGTTCACTGACACGCTTGAGCTTGACATGGGCAGCGTCGTGCCAAGCCTTGCCGGGCCGAAACGCCCGCAGGATAAGGTGATCCTGACCGAGGTTGACGATGTGTTCAACGCCGATCTGATCAGCACCTACAAGCACGCAAGCGCCAAACGCGTTGCGGTTGAGGGCGCGACGCATGACATTGGCGACGGCGATGTGGTGATCGCCGCGATCACAAGCTGCACCAATACGTCGAACCCAAGCGTTCTCGTTGCCGCAGGCCTCGTCGCGCGCAAGGCCAATGCGTTTGGCTTGAAGCCAAAGCCTTGGGTGAAAACCAGCCTCGCGCCGGGAAGCCAAGTGGTGACTGATTATCTTGACCGCGCGGGGCTTTCGGCTGATCTCGACGCAATCGGATTTAACCTCGTTGGCTATGGCTGCACGACCTGCATCGGCAACTCCGGCCCGCTCGCCGAACCGATCAGCAAGGCGGTCAACGCCAATGATATCGTCGCGGCGTCGGTCATTTCGGGCAACCGCAACTTTGAAGGCCGCGTTTCGCCAGACGTTCGCGCGAACTTCCTCGCCTCCCCGCCGCTCGTCGTTGCCTATGCGCTCAAGGGCACCGTCACCGAAGATTTCACGACTACGCCCATCGGCCAAGCGACCGACGGCAGCGACGTGTACCTCCGCGATATCTGGCCCACCAATCAGGAAATTGCCGACACGATGGCCGCCAACATTGATCGATCAATGTTTGAAAGCCGCTATGCCACCGTCTATCAGGGCGACGCGCATTGGCAGGCGATCCAAGTCGAGGGCTCTGCCACGTACCAGTGGCGCGCAGGCAGCACCTATGTCGCCAATCCGCCCTATTTTGAGGGGATGAGCATGACGCCCGCCCCCGTCACTGATATCCTCGCCGCAAAGCCGCTCGCGATCCTCGGCGATTCGATTACCACTGATCACATCAGCCCCGCTGGCAGCATCAAGGCGGATTCGCCCGCTGGCAAATTCCTGATGGAGCATCAGGTGGCGAAGGCCGATTTCAACAGCTACGGCGCGCGGCGCGGCCATCATGACGTGATGATGCGCGGCACATTCGCGAATATCAGAATCAAGAACGAAATGGTGCCCGGC
>JAYTPB010000022.1:0-31177 GCA_043747445.1 Sphingomonadales bacterium | reverse complement strand
CGGTTCCACATCCACGCGGGTGTAGCTCAGTTGGTTAGAGCGTCGGCCTGTCACGCCGAAGGTCGCGGGTTCGAGTCCCGTCACTCGCGCCATTATCTGACTTTTTAGTTAGATATCATTCCGGAATTTGCCGGTTTCCATCCATTGTAGCAGTGGTTTGAGTGGAATGATCCAGCTTATGCCAAGGATGATGTATGCGACCGCCTGCAACGTCCAATGCAATTTCGCGATTGCTGGAGACAGCGCGCCAGCGAGCACTGCGACGATGATAATCAGGGCCAGCATCACGAAAATGCCAAAGGGTTTGCGCCAGCTTGGTTCCATTAACGCTCTATCAGCGAATACGTAGGTTTAATCCACTCTTTTTCTGTGAGTACAGCATCGAGCGGTACATCCCAAGGGTCAGTAGGAAGCGCTGGAATTTCTTGACATGACCATGCAAGACCAATCCGTAAGGCATTGGGATATAACATAAAAATTCGGTCATAATGACCCGCACCTTGGCCAAGCCGGTTCATATCGCGATCAAAGCCGACGAGTGGCACCAATATTATGTCGGGTGCCGCATCAGGCGCTTCTGTGCTGGGCTGAAGAAAGCCAAAAGGCGATTTGATGAGCGCTTCGCCAAGTCGCCACCGCTTAAAACACATCACTTCGCCGCGCGCGCCGATGAAAGGCAGCGCCAATTTAACGTGCGATGAATTTGTGGCTGCCATGACCCTGTCAACACTGACCTCAGAACCTGTTTTCTGATATCCTGCAATTGTCATTCCGGCGGCGAAGAGCGCATCGAGCGGATAGGCATTTTGATCAAATATTTGTTGTATATTTGCCGTCTTTACAAACGCTTGCCGAATATTCCTCAGGTTAATTCGCAATTGCATTTTTGACGTCATAGTGTCAATTCTCGGCTTTGGTTGGTGGAACCGCCGTGGCCGTTTGCTGGAATATCCTCTGACGCCGTAAACGTCAGGTGGGAACCAGATAAGGCAGACCAGGATCTGCCCAGGGCCAGCCCCCTAGGATGTATAATCGCCTCAGGGATGTTCATAAGCGCGCACCGGGCAGTATCCACCGCAACTGCATATAGGAGGGTTAGTGCGCTTTCTCAAGCTTCGTCGCAATCGCTTCAACGCGATCCGCAAGCATTTCAATCGCAACGAATTCAGCGTCGCCACCAGAAGGCGGCACGGCAGAGGCCGGCTTAGCCGTTTCGAGTAATTCATCAGCAAGCAGCAGCGAGGCAAGGAGCAACTGTCGCACCTCGCCAAGATCGCCGACCGCAGACCGTGCTTCATTCACCTTGCGATCAACAATATCAGCGATCTTACGCAAATGTGGCTCTTCGCCGTCACGGCATGACACCTGATAGGAATGGCCACCGATTGGGAGCAGGACTTCAGCCATAGCTAGTCCTGCACCGTTTCAAATTGTGCAATCAGCGTATCAATATCGCCCAGCGTGTGCGCCAATTCCCGTCTCAGCGTCTCGTGGCGTTGCTCAAGTTGTGCATGCAACAAATTTGCTTCACCGCCGCGTGGAGGGGCACTCGCAGCATTCTCAATCCGGGCAAGAGCCCGCTCGATTCTGGAAAGCGCTAACGCTGCACGTTCATTAACCATGAATATTTGCATAGCATGTGTTTTTATTACAGCAAGTCTGTGCTGATCTTAACCCTCCGTTTCGGTTGACGTCGCGCCTCGTCCGCGACAAAGAGCAGCCACTTGGCGGCCCGCGAATCAGGCCGCGCGTATCCGAAAAAGGGGCCAGAATGACAGTTGCGCTTGATCAGCTTGCCAATGCCATACGCGCACTTTCGATGGACGCGGTTCAGGCTGCCAATTCTGGGCATCCCGGTATGCCAATGGGCATGGCTGATGTTGCGACACTGTTATACACGCGCTATCTAAAATTTGATCCAAAGCGGCCAAAATGGGCTGATCGTGACCGTTTTGTGCTGTCGGCAGGCCACGGCTCAATGCTCGCTTATGCAACGCTCCATTTGAGCGGATATGCGCGGCCTACCATCGACGACATTCGCAACTTCCGCCAATTGCATAGTCCGTGCGCAGGCCATCCTGAGAATTTTGAACTTGACGGCGTTGAAACGACCACCGGCCCGCTGGGGCAGGGGCTGGCGACTGCGGTTGGCATGGCGATTGCCGAGCGGCATTTGAACGCCGTTTTTGGCGATTCGCTGGTTGATCACCGCACTTGGGTTGTCGCTGGCGATGGTTGCCTGATGGAGGGAATCAATCATGAGGCAATTGGGCTGGCCGGGCATTTGGGGCTTGGGCGGCTGATCGTGCTGTGGGATGATAACCGAATTACGATTGACGGTGCGGTGGATTTATCGTCGTCTGAAGACGTTAAGGCGCGCTATTCGGCGACCGGTTGGCACGTTGAAAGCTGCGATGGGCATGATTTCGCCGATATCGCACGCGCAATTGATGCAGCGGTTGCTGATAACCGACCATCGTTGATCGCCTGCCGGACGATTATCGGTAAGGGCGCGCCCAATAAGCAGGGGACATCCGCGACGCACGGCGCAGCGCTCGGTGCTGATGAAGTTGCAGCAGCACGGGCTGCGCTTGGCTGGCACCATGCGCCGTTTGTTATTCCTGCTGATATCGCTGCCGAATGGGCGAAATCTGGCGTGCGCGGTCAGGGGGCCAGTGCGGCGTGGGACGTGCGGCTGGCAGGCGACCCGCAAGAGGCTGAGTTCACACGGCGTATGAACGGCGATTTGCCTGAGAAAACGTCTGAAATGCGTGCCTATCTTGACGGCTTGACGTCAAGTCAGCCCAAAGTGGCGACGCGCAAAGCGTCTGAAATGGCGCTTGAAGTGCTGACGGCGGCTTTCCCTGAAATGATCGGTGGATCGGCCGACCTCACAGGTTCAAACAATACCAAAACAAAGTCTACCAAGTTGCTTACTAGAAACGATTATTCTGGTCGCTATATCAACTATGGCATTCGCGAATTTGGCATGGCGGCGGCGATGAACGGGATGGCGCTGCACGGCGGCATCATCCCCTATGGTGGCACATTCTTGGTATTTAGCGATTATTGCCGTGCGGCAATCCGGCTTTCGGCGCTGCAACGTGCGCGCGTGATTTATGTCATGACGCATGACAGCATCGGGCTTGGCGAAGATGGCCCGACACATCAGCCGATTGAGCATGTCATGAGCCTGCGGATGATGCCAAATCTTCATGTGTTCCGCCCTGCCGATGCGATTGAAACTGCCGAATGCTGGGCACTGGCGATTAAAAATGACACGGGCCCATCATTGCTCGCGCTTTCTCGGCAAAATCTGCCTTCGGTGCGCAGCGATGCTTCGATGAAATCTGCGCGCGGGGCGTATCGGCTTCGCGCAGCGACGGGGACGCGCAAGGTTGTGCTGCTGGCGACGGGTTCAGAGGTTGAAATTGCGCTCGGCGTGGCTGATGCGCTTGAGGGCCAAGGGATCGGGGTGGACGTCATTTCAATGCCCTGCTGGGAATTGTTTGATGCGCAGGACGCCGCCTACCGCGCCGATATCCTCCCGCGTGATACGCTTACCGTATCAATTGAGGCAGGCGTGACGATGGGTTGGGAACGTTATACCGGTCTCGACGGTATTAACATTGGTATAAACAGTTTCGGCGCGTCGGCACCAATCGAAGCGCTTTATCCCCATTTCGGCCTGTCTGTCGAAAAAATTGTTCCACAAATTACTGCAAAATTAGCTGCTTGGAAGGAGTTTTTACCATCATGACGAAAGTTGCGATCAATGGATTTGGCCGGATCGGTCGTTTGGTGGCGCGTGCGATCTTGGAGCGGCCCGACTGCGGTCTTGAATTGGTCGCGATCAATGACCTAGCCGACGCCAAATCAAACGCAATGCTGTTCAAGCGTGATAGCGTCCATGGGGTCTTTCCGGGCACGGTTGAGGCCGACGGCAATGACATCATTGTGGATGGTAAACGTATTCATGTGACCGCAGAGCGCGATCCGGCGAATTTGCCGCACGCCGCTGACGGCATTGATATCGCGCTTGAATGCACTGGTTTCTTTGCTGATGCTGAGTCCGCAGGCAAGCATCTAAGCGCTGGCGCAAAGCGCGTCCTGATCTCGGCCCCTGCCAAGGGCGCGCATTTGACCGTGGTTTACGGTGTCAATCATGACAAGCTGACCGCTGCGCATACGATAATTTCCAACGCAAGCTGCACCACCAACTGCTTGGCACCCGTCGCGAAAGTGCTGAACGACGCGATTGGCATTGAACGCGGGCTGATGACGACCATCCATGCCTATACCAATGATCAGAAGATCCTTGATCAAATCCACCCAGATATGCGCCGCGCGCGCGCGGCGGGGATGTCGATTATCCCGACAACTACGGGCGCTGCGCGGGCAGTTGGTGAGGTTCTTCCAGAGCTTAAGGGCAAACTGGATGGCTCGGCTGTGCGCGTACCAACGCCCAATGTCAGCCTGGTTGATCTGACTTTCACGCCGTCGCGCGATACCACCAAGGATGAGGTTAATGCGATCCTGAAAGCTGCCTCGGAGAGTGGGCCGCTGGCTGGCATTCTTGATTATACCGATGAGCCGCTGGTTTCGATTGACCTCAATCATGCAGCGGCAAGCTCAACCGTGGACAGCCTTGAAACCGCAGTCATCGATGGCAAGCTCGTCCGCGTGGTGAGCTGGTATGACAATGAATGGGGCTTTTCAAACCGGATGGTTGACACCGCAGGTGCCATTGCAAAGCTGATTTGAAGTCATGACGTCATTCAAAACCCTCGATGATATGGGCGATATCACGGGTAAGCGTGTGCTTGTTCGTGAGGATTTGAATGTGCCGATGGCCGGCGGCGTGGTGAGTGATAATATGCGGTTACGTGCGACAGTTCAGACATTGTGTGAACTTTCAGATCGCGGGGCTAAGATATTTGTCCTTGCCCACTTCGGGCGGCCAAAGGGTAAGGTTGATCCGAGTATGTCTCTGCGGCCGGTTGTTCCTGCGCTGGCCGAGGTGCTTGGCCGTGAAGTCGCATTTCTTGATGGGTGTGCCGGGCAGTCAATCGCTGTTGAAGCATCCAAGATGACAAATGGCACTATTTGCGTTCTGGAAAACACACGTTTTCACGCAGGCGAAGAAACAAATGATCCGGCTCTGGCAGCGCAAATGGCGTTGCTGGGAGATTTTTACGTCAATGATGCCTTTTCCGCAGCGCATCGCGCGCACGCCTCAACCGAAGGATTGGCGCATATCTTGCCCGCCTTTGCTGGGCGGGCGATGGAGGCGGAGCTTAAAGCGCTCGAAAAAGCGCTTGGTGCGCCAGAAAAGCCCGTTGCAGCGGTGGTCGGCGGGGCAAAGGTGTCAAGTAAGCTTGATGTACTGCGCCATTTGGTCGCCAAGGTTGATCATCTGATTATCGGCGGCGGAATGGCCAACACGTTTCTGGCGGCGCGCGGGGTGAATGTTGGCAAATCGCTGTGCGAGCATGATCTGGCGGCGACGGCGGAGGCGATCCTTGATGCGGCGGACGCGGCGGGCTGCACTGTCCATTTGCCCTATGATGTGGTCGTTGCGAAGGAATTTCGCTCCAATCCGCCAACGCGCACGATCAATGTGCACGAAGTTGCGGCAGATGAAATGATCCTCGACGTTGGCCCGGCGGCAGTTGAGGCGCTGGGCGATGTCCTCAAAAACTGTCGGACGCTCGTTTGGAACGGCCCGATGGGTGCGTTTGAAACGCCGCCGTTTGACTCCGCGACGGTGGCGCTGGCAAAAATGGCGGCGGCGCTAACACTCGACGGTTCATTGGTATCTGTCGCGGGCGGCGGCGATACCGTTGCCGCGCTCAATCATGCCGGCGTCGCAGATGATTTTACCTTTGTATCAACCGCAGGCGGCGCGTTCCTTGAATGGATGGAAGGGCGCGAACTGCCCGGCGTTGCTGCACTTCATATCTAATATAGGAATATAAAATGACTTTTACCCCAGTGGTTCGTGACATCCTCTCAAAATATGAAAGCGACAGCCCCGGAACCAAAACGAACCTTGCGCGCATTTTAACGCACGGGCGGCTCGGCGGAACTGGCAAGATGATCATTCTGCCCGTTGATCAAGGTTTTGAACACGGCCCCGCACGCAGCTTTGCGATCAATGCACCGGCCTATGATCCGCACTATCACTATCAAATCGCCATTGATGCAGGGCTTAACGCTTATGCTGCGCCGCTTGGAATGCTTGAGGCAGGCGCGGATACGTTTGCCGGGCAAATCCCGACGATTCTTAAGCTCAACAGCTCAAATAGCTGGGCAGGGGCGGTTAATCAGGCTGTGACCGGTTCAGTTGATGATGCACTGCGGCTGGGTTGTTCGGCGATTGGCTTTACGATTTATCCCGGTGCCGACGATGTGTTCGACATGATGGAAGAATTTCGCGAGCTTGCGCTTGAGGCGAAGTCGGTTGGGCTGGCGACAGTGCTGTGGTCTTATCCACGCGGCGGCACGCTTTCCAAAGCAGGCGAGCTTGCGCTTGATGTCGGTGCTTATGCTGCACACATGGCGGCACTGCTTGGCGCACACATCATTAAGGTGAAACTGCCAAGCGACCATATCGAACAGAAGGATGTTCAGAAAGCCTATGAAGGCTTCGACGCGAGCACTCAGACTAACCGCGTATCCCATGTGGTTAAAAGCTGCTTCAATGGACGGCGGCTTGTTGTGTTCTCAGGCGGCGCTGCCAAGGGTGCCGATGCCGTTTATCAAGACGCGCGCGATATTCGTGACGGCGGCGGCAATGGCTCAATCATTGGCCGCAACACCTTCCAGCGTCCGCGCGATGAAGCACTTGTTATGCTTGATAAGCTCGTGCGGATTTATAAGGGCGAGGAATAAATTTCATCCGTTCGTCCTGAGCTTGTCGAAGGGCTGTTCTTTTCTTTCAAGGTTTGGAAAAGAAGGGCAGGGCTTCGACAGGCTCAGCCCAAACGGGTTGGGTTTGATCTAAACTCATTAATTTTAGGAGCAGATAAATTCCTCTTGGCGAAGGATTTGGCTCGGTCGCGCGTTGTATGCCGAGAGGTGGCCAATGAAATTCAGTAATTTATCGTCGATTTTAGCGATTTGTCTCGCTTTAACGGCCTGCGGTGGCGGGGGAGGTGACGCATCTGTTACGCCGCCGCCAGTTGGCACTGCGCCACCGCCGCCACCGTCTCCACCTCCCGCGCCGCCTCCGGTTGGAACGGCTTCAGTCGAGCGCGATATTGATCCCGTGCTGACAAGTAGCGCGATTAGCAGCAATTTTTCGTCCCATGTTGCCATCAATCCCGGCTCTGCGGTGGCGGCAAAAGGGCGTCTGTTTGTGATACTGCCAGGAACTGGTGGAGTGCCTCGAAATTCGAGATTAATCCTGCGCACCGGGGCACCTCGTGGGTATCACGCAATCGGGTTGAGCTATCCCAATGATGAAACAATTGGAGGCCTATGCGCAAACAGCACCGTTCCCGATTGTACGGGACTGGCGCGGAATGAGGTTATCACTGGCACCGATTCAAGCCCGCTAGTCAATGTTAATCAGGCCAATTCGATTACGGGCCGCCTGATCGCCTTGCTCACGTATCTCGCCGCGACTTTTCCCAATGAAGGCTGGGGGCAATATCTGGTGGGTGGCCAGCCGAATTGGTCAGTGATTACAGTTGCTGGCCATTCGCAAGGATCGGGACACGCGGCTTTTCTGGCCAAGCTGCAAAATCTTGATCGCACTGTCATGTTTTCGGGGCCAAGCGATGTTGGGATTGCGCCGGGTTCATCAGCGCCTTGGCTCAGCCTGCCGAACGTAACGCCAGTATCGCGCCAATATGGCTTCACGCATACGGGTGACACGCTTGCTGCATTCGCAATGGTGACGAGAAATTGGGGGCTGATCGGCCTTGCGGCGTTTGGTGCGCCTGTTTCAGTTGATAGCATCGCAGCGCCTTTTGCTGACTCGCGGCAGTTAATGACGAATGCCGCACCCAATCCGTCTGGTCAAACCCCCTTTCCAACGCACGGCGCGCCAGTTGTTGATGCGGTAACGCCACTGACGCCGACAGGTACGCCATTATTCGCGCCAGTGTGGATTTACCTCGCTTTTCCATGAATGATCACGCGCTGCTGACATTTGGTTGTGACCCGCTAAAAGGGCGTAATGACTGATCCTGAATTTGCCACACTTTTCGAACGCGAGAAGCGCCCGCCCTGCCAGCTTTATCTTATTTCGCCGCCCGCGATTGATGTGGCTTTTGCGGACACGCTGAAATCAGCTCTGTCCGGCGGAGGGGTTGCGGCGTTTCAGCTTCGCATGAAAGGGGTTGATGATGATATAATTGCGCTCGCGGCGGAGCCTTTGCAGCGGATTTGTGCGGATCACGAAACGGCTTTCATAATCAATGACAGCATGACGCTCGCCAAACGACTTGGGGCGAACGGTGTTCACCTGGGTCAGGGGGACGGCGATCCGCGCGAGGCGCGCGCGCTGCTTGGACGCGATGCGCAGATTGGGGTGACGTGTCACAATGATCGTCACCTTGCGATGGAGGCGGGAGAGGCTGGCGCAGACTATGTAGCGTTCGGCGCGTTTTATCCCACGCAAACCAAAGAGGTTCAATATATTGCTGATCCAGCGATCCTCTCATGGTGGATTACGTTGTTTGGCACACCTTGTGTTGCGATCGGCGGAATAACGCCCGACAATGCCAAGCCGTTGATAGACGCAGGCGCTGATTTTATTGCGGTGAGTGGGTCTGTGTGGAGCGATCCAGATGGCGCGCAGGCGGCGGTTGCAAAATTTACTGCGTTAATAGCCTGATCTTAAATCGATTTCGTAAACAGCGCGGCAAAAATGCTAAGGTCTCGCACTTCGCATGGCGCAGGTTTGCGATTTGGTTGTATGTACCCAAAACAGCCCGCAGCAGGCGTTACCCGCCGAACCGGTGGTGCTCCTGTTGCTGGACGTTCCTTTAGCTCAACCATTTTTTGCTCCGAGTCTCTCATCAGGGCCGCTTATCACGGCGTTCTATGACAGTTTGATGCGCTTGTGATTCAATTAAGGATTGCATGATTGGTAAAAAGTTGAAGCGATTCGACATATACTGCATTTTTAATGCCATAGGCTGGCTGCGCGTGATGCGCCATTGCTTGCCCCGGTGGGATTCGGACGCTAGACGCTCGCTCGGCTCTTTCCATCTCAAATCAGGTTGGCACTTATGAAAATCAACGCGGTCGAAATTCGCCCCGGCAACATTATTGAATATGAAGGCGGCATTTGGCGCGCGGTCAAGATTCAGCATACCCAGCCCGGCAAGGGCGGCGCGTATATGCAGGTGGAGATGAAAAACCTGATTGATGGACGAAAGAACAATGTCCGTTTCCGTTCAGCCGAAACGCTTGAGAAGGTGCGGCTTGAAACAACCGATTTTCAATTTCTCTTTGCAGAGGGCGATACGCTGACCTTTATGGACAAGGTGACGTATGAGCAGACCACGCTTGATGCGGGCATCCTCGGCGATGCGGCGGCCTTCCTTCAGGACGGGATGGACGTTGTGATGGAACTTTGGGAGGATCGCCCGATTTCGGTGCAATTGCCCGATACGATTGAGGCAATGATCGTTGAGGCCGATGCGGTGGTGAAGGGACAGACGGCGTCGTCATCCTACAAACCAGCGATCCTCGAAAACGGCGTCCGCATTATGGTGCCGCCGCATATTGGGGCGGGCACGCGGATAGTGGTCGATGTGTATGCGCAGGAATATGTGAAGCGGGCGGATTAAATCTGATGGTATCCCACTCAGGTCTTCTCACCGTCATGGATCGTGCCGCGCGCAAAGCGGGGAGCAAGCTGCGGCGTGACTTTAACGAAGTGACGCATTTGCAGGTCAGCCGCAAAGGCCCGGCTGATTTCGTGACTAAAGCTGATCAGGCGTCCGAACGCACGCTTTACGAAGAGCTTGGCCACGCGCGCCCCGATTGGGGTTTCCTGATGGAAGAGGGTGGCGAGATTGAGGGCGATCCGACCAAGCCGCGCTGGATCATTGATCCGCTTGATGGCACGTCAAACTTCCTTCACGGCATCCCCCATTTTGCGATTTCAATCGCTGTGGAATCGCCGCTTGCGGGCGGTGGGAGTGAGATTACGTCGGCGCTTGTCTATCAGCCGCTGACCGATGAAAGTTTCTGGGCCGAAAAGGGCAGGGGTGCCTGGGTGCAGAGCCAGCGCTTGCGCGTATCAGCGCGGCGGGATTTGTCAGAGGCGCTGATCGCGACGGGCATCCCGTTCATGGGCCATGGCAATTTTGCGCAGTGGAGCCGGATTTTCGGCGCAGTTGCCCCCGAAGTGGCGGGCATCCGCCGTTTTGGCGCGGCTTCGCTTGATCTCGCATGGCTAGCGGCGGGGCGTTTTGACGGCTTTTGGGAGGCTGACCTCGCGCCGTGGGACGTAGCGGCAGGGATATTGCTCGTGCGTGAAGCGGGCGGTTTCGTAACCGATTTTCGCGGCGGCGACCGGGCGATGGAGCGCAGCGAGTTTCTTGCGGGCAATGATGTGCTCCATTCCAAATTGCATAAGCTTGTTGCGGGGGCTTTGCGCTAAATACTGTAGCAAAGCGGCGCTAAAAAGCACTGTACAAGCCTTGCGAAGCGGGGGAGGCTGGCCTAAAGCGCCGTTGGAATTGGGGCGTTCTGCTCCAGTTGAGGGAGTCGCGTCACATGGCTGCATCTGCTGCCGGATATTTGCCCATCCTGTTGTTCCTCGGAATTGCTCTGATCCTGTCGAGCCTGTTTGTGTTTGCGCCGATGGCAATTTCGCGGTTGACGGGCACGCACCAGCCGACGCCTGAAAAGCTCACTGAATATGAGTGCGGTTTTCCGGCATTTGAAGGCAGTCGCGCGCAATTTGACGTGCGCTTTTATCTCGTTGCGATCCTTTTCATTATCTTTGATCTCGAAGCGGCGTTTCTGTTTCCTTGGGCGGTCAGCCTTGGTGAAATCGGCTGGGCGGGCTGGACGGCTATGATGATCTTCCTCGCCGAACTGGTGATTGGCTACATCTACGTTTGGAAAAAAGGAGCGCTCGAATGGGAGTAAAGCCCGCCATTGCTGACGCGCAAGTTCTTCCTGACGCGAGTTTTTTTAACGGCCTCAATGATGAGATTTCGAACAAGGGCGTCGTCATGTCCTCGACCGAGGAATTGCTGCAATGGGCGCGCACGGGTTCGCTCTGGCCACTGACGTTCGGGCTTGCCTGCTGCGGCGTTGAGATGATCCACGGCTATATGCCGCGCTATGATTTTGAACGTTTCGGCATTGCCCCGCGCGCCAGTCCGCGTCAGTCCGATGTGATGATCGTCGCGGGCACGCTGTGTAATAAAATGGCGCCAGCGCTGCGCAAGCTCTATGACCAGATGAGCAATCCCAAATATGTGATTTCAATGGGATCATGCGCCAATGGCGGCGGTTATTACCACTATAGCTACAGCGTTGTGCGCGGCTGTGACCGGATTGTGCCAGTGGATATTTACGTGCCCGGTTGCCCACCAACTGCCGAGGCGTTGCTTTACGGGATTATGCAGTTGCAGCGCAAAATCCGCCGCGTCGGGACGGTTGAACGGTGAGCCATTCCGCTCCGCATTACGTGCCCGCAAAGGGTGAAGTCGCCGCGATTAAAAAGGCGCTCGGCAAGGATGTGCTCGCGCTGAACGAAGCCAACGGCGAAATCGCGGTGCATGTGAAGCGCGATGAGCTGCTTGATTGCATGATGCAGCTCCGTGATACCTGCGATTATCAGCAGTTGATGGAGATTGCGGGGGTCGACTGGCCAGACCGCGATCCGCGATTTGAAATTGTTTACATGCTGCTTAGCCTAACCAAAAATAACCGCATCCGGGTGCATGTGGAAACCAATGAGGATCAGGCGGTGCCAAGTGTGACGGGCATCTGGCCCGTTGCTGGCTGGCTCGAACGTGAAGTTTTTGATATGTACGGCGTGCTGTTCTCGGGTAATACTGATCTCCGCCGTATTCTCACCGATTATGGCTTCACGGGTCACCCGCAGCGTAAGGATTTCCCGCTGACCGGCTACGTCGAGCTGCGTTATTCCGAAGAGCATAAGCGGGTAATGTATGAGCCTGTCGCGCTTGCGCAGGATATGCGTTCGTTTGATTTCATGAGTCCTTGGGAAGGTGCGGATTATATCCTTCCCGGTGATGAGAAGGTAATCAAGTCGGGGATGCCCCCGCGCGGAACGCCGCCGAAAGTGGACACGCCCAAGACGACCGAGCGGCAGAGCCAAACCGGGGCTGGTGCGGCGGCAAATAAGGCGGCAATCCCTGATCAGGGTGACAAGGAGCCAGTGAAATGAGCCTCCAACATGAAATCGCGCCCACAACTGGCGATCTGGTAATCGAGAATTACACGATCAATTTCGGGCCGCAGCATCCAAGCGCTCACGGCGTTCTCCGGCTTGTGATGGAGCTTGACGGTGAAATTGTTGAGCGGCTTGATCCGCATATCGGTCTGCTCCACCGGGGCACTGAGAAACTGATTGAGCATAAGACCTATCTGCAAGCGCTACCCTATTTTGATCGGCTTGATTATGCCTCGCCACTCGCGATGGAATATAGCTATGTGCTCGCGATTGAGAAGCTGCTTGACTTGCAAGTGCCGCTCCGTGCGCAATATTTGCGGGTATTTTTCGCCGAACTGACGCGGGTATCGAACCATGTGTTGAACCTTGCGCACCACATCATGGATGTTGGCGCGATGACGCCGCCGCTGTGGATGTATGAGGCGCGCGAGGATTGCCTCAACTTCTTTGAACGAGCGAGCGGCGCGCGGATGCACTGCGCGCTGTTCCGCCCCGGCGGGCTGCATCAGGATGTGCCGCTGCGCCTGCTCGCCGACATTGGCGATTGGCTTGATGACCGGATGCCGCGCCTGTTTGAAGAGGCGCTCAAGCTCGTGGTGGATAACCGCATCTTCAAACAGCGTAATGTTGATATCGGCATTGTCAGCAAGGAAGACGCCGTAAAATGGGGCTTTTCTGGCCCGATGATCAGGGCTGCGGGCATCCCGTGGGATCTGCGCAAAAGCCAACCTTATGACGTATATGGCCTGATGGAATTTGACGTGCCCGTCGGCACCAAGGGCGATTGCTATGACCGCTTCATGGTGCGCGTCGAGGAAGTGCGACAGTCAATCCGTATCATGAAACAGTGCCTGCGCGATATGCCCGAGGGGCCGATAGCGAGCGATGACCGCAAGATCGTACCGCCCAAACGCGCCGAGATGAAAAGCTCAATGGAGGCGCTGATCCATCACTTCAAGCTCTACACCGAAGGCTTCAAAGTGCCCGCAGGCAGCGTCTACGTCGCGACCGAAAGCCCCAAGGGGGAGTTCGGAGTGTATTTGGTGAGTGATGGCACGAATAAGCCCTACCGCTGCAAAATCCGCCCGACAGCGTTCAGCCATTTGCAAGCGATGGATTTCATGACGCGCGGACACATGCTGGCGGATACGACGGCGATACTCGGCGCGCTTGATATCGTGTTCGGGGAGTGTGATCGGTGAGTCAGTTCCAAGTCTTAATATTTGTTCAAATGCTCAGCTTTGGTTTGGTGTTTTTCACAGTGGGTCTGGCAATTTGGTGGATGCTCGATTGGGTTGCGCGATTTTTGATCCAACCAAAATATGCAAGTCGCGTGGCTACAGCAATGGTATCGCTAATGCTGATAGCCTTCTCACTAGCTAGCTATGTGAAGGAAAATCCACTGAGTATTTTTAATTTTCTAGCAGGATTGATTTCTTTACTGTTTGTGATTGGTAGTGTCAAAGTCATCAAGAGACGAAGGGCTGCACGCGTGACAAAGTCCGATTTGCTCAGCAATGCTGGACTAGGCAATGGCTGACGCAACCCACATTCCCAACGAAGCCGAAACCCGCAGCAAATGGGGCGCTTTCGCTTGGACAAAGGATAACGCCAAAACAGCCGCGATGTATATCGCGCGTTATCCTGCCGGGCGTCAGCAGTCGGCCGTGATGGCGCTGCTTGACCTCGCCCAGCGGCAGGTGGGCGATGAGACGAAAACGCAGGGCTGGTTGCCCGTGCCCGTGATTGAATATGTCGCCGCGCAACTCGGGATGCCCTATATGCGCGCTTATGAGGTCGTGACGTTTTACACGATGTATAACCTCGCGCCCGTTGGCCGCTATCATGTGCAAGTGTGCGGCACGACGCCGTGCCTGTTGCGCGGCTCCGATGATGTCCTCGCCGCGTGTAAGAATCGCGGGTTGGTGAAGGGCGGGACGACGCCCGACGGTCTGTTCACGCTGACCGAAGTTGAGTGCCTCGGTGCCTGCGCCAACGCGCCCATGGTGCAGATCAACGATGATAATTTTGAAGACCTGACCTATGACAGCATGGCCGCGATCCTTGAGGCGTTGGCGACTGACCAGCCGGTGAAAATCGGCCCGCAGATTGATCGCCAGACAAGCTGCCCCGAAGGCGGCCCGACGACATTGTTGGAGTTTGTGAAGTGAGCCTTCAAGACAAAGACCGCATTTTTACCAACCTCTACGGCTTCCAACCGTTCACCCTCGCGTCCGCCAAAAAACGCGGTGATTGGGATGGCACCAAGAAACTGATGGAGGCCGGACAAGACGCGATTATTGACGCGATCAAGGCGTCTGGTCTGCGCGGGCGCGGCGGCGCAGGCTTTCCGACGGGGATGAAGTGGAGCTTCATGCCCAAAGCACCGACGGATAACCGCCCCAATTTCCTCGTCATCAACGCTGATGAGAGCGAACCCGGCTCTTGCAAAGACCGCGAGATTATCCGGCATGATCCGCACAAGCTGATCGAGGGCGCGCTGATTGCGGGCTACGCAATGCGCGCGCGCGCGGCGTATATCTACATTCGCGGCGAATATATCATTGAGGCTAAGGTGCTCGAAGAGGCTGTTGCTGAGGCTTATGCGAGCGGACTGATCGGCAAGAATGCTTGTAAATCGGGCTATGATTTCGATGTCTTCGTTCACCGGGGGGCAGGCGCGTATATCTGCGGCGAAGAAACCGCAATGCTTGAAAGCCTTGAAGGCAAAAAGGGTCAGCCACGTTTGAAACCGCCATTCCCGGCGGGTGCGGGGCTATACGGTTGTCCAACAACGGTAAATAATGTTGAGAGCATTGCGGTCGTCCCTACGATCCTGCGCCGTTCGCCCGAATGGTTCAAGGCGATTGGCCGTGAGGGCAATGCGGGCACAAAGCTGTTCCAAATCTCGGGCCATGTGAACCGCCCCTGCGTGGTTGAAGAGGAAATGAGCATTTCCTTCCGCGATCTGATCGATACCCACTGCGGCGGGGTACGCGGCGGATGGGATAATCTGCTTGCGGTGATTCCTGGCGGATCATCAGTGCCGCTGGTGCCCGCGCATGAGATTATCGACTGTCCGATGGATTTTGACGGGTTGAAGGCGGTTGGCTCAGGCCTTGGCACCGCCGCGATCATCGTGATGGACAAATCAACTGATATCGTCCGTGCTATTTCACGACTGTCTTATTTCTATAAGCACGAAAGTTGCGGCCAATGCACCCCGTGCCGCGAAGGCACTGGCTGGATGTGGCGCGTGATGGAACGGATGCGGACGGGCGACGCCGAGGTTTCCGAAATCGACACGCTGTATGAGGTCACCAAGCAAGTCGAAGGCCACACGATCTGCGCGCTCGGCGATGCGGCGGCGTGGCCGATCCAAGGTCTGATCAAGCATTTCCGCCCCGAAATGGAGCGGCGGATTCACGAAGCCAAGGGTGGCGAAATGTTGGAGGCGGCGGAATGAAACAGGGGATAGTTTTTGGCGTTGCGGTTGCGGCGCTGATGATGGGTTCGATTGCGTCCGCGCAGGAAACAGGCTCGCTCATTACGCGCAAACCAGCGCAAATCGACAGTCGCGACAAGGATGCCACACGCAAGACGCTTGAGATTTTCTCAATCTGCGTACTTGAGCGTGCTTATGGCCGCGCGATCAAGATGGTTGATATGCGGATCGACGTGCCAGAATATGTTAAGCAGATTAACTCGATCAGTTCCGGCTATGACGATTGTTTAAGCGGGGGTGACCTCGTCATTAGTAACGGGCTGTTTCGTGGCGGATTGTTCCGCGCGCTGTATATGCGCGAGTTCAAGCTTGATGGCCCGGTTGCTTTTGTGCCTGAGCTTGTGACTGGCTATCAAGATCGCTATCCGCAGCCCTATTCGGACGATGCCAAATCCTCAATTGCGTTGATGAATTTTGCCGAATGTGTGTCTCGTGCTGATGGTGCCAATGTGCGGTTGCTTGTTGGCTCGGTTGCTGGCTCGTCGGTTGAAACGGCTGCCGTTCAAGCGTTGGCGCCAAAACTCGGGCCGTGCATTGCACAAGGTAACCAGATCCGCTTTTCCAAGCCAATTCTCAAAGGCGCGCTTGCTGAGGGGATTTATCGCCTGTCGATGGCGAGCAAGGCGGGGGCGGTAAAATGATGAAGCACACTATCCTGGCGCTCTTCATCGCGATAATTACCTGGAGCGCTGCGTCAGCCCAGACTGCGAAGCTGATACCCCAAGCGCAAGCCTTGTCTGAATTTGGGAAGTGCATTTTGGGTCAGGCACCTGAAAAACCAAAGGCGCTTATGGCAACGGGCCTCAATACGCCGCAAGAATATAAACTGGCGCGTCAGTTGGTGCTTGCAAACAATGGCTGCATACAGAAATATGCAAGCCTATCGATGCAAACGGGCCAAATTCGCGGCGCAATTGCCGAAACTATTCTGGTTTCCGATGCAGGCCGGATGAAACAATTTGCGTCGGCACCACTTGCGGCGGCGATACGTCCCGACTTCGCCGAAGGGCGCGCATTTGTTTATAGCTATGCAAAATGTCTTGCTGCGGCGGATATGCCAAAATCAGTAGCGCTTCTCCAAACCCCGCATGGCTCGCCTGAGGAGCGTCAATCATTTGTGGTTTATGGGGAAACGGTAAGTAGCTGTATGCCGCTGAAGGCCAGATATAGGGTCAACATTCAAGATGTTCGTAATCACATCGCGGTCGCGCTTTATGAACTGAATGAGCAGTCCAAAACGAAGGCTGCAACAGGTGGCTGAGGTTATGCGCACTTCTAAGGCGGCGTGGCCGATCCAAGGGCTGATCAAGCATTTCCGTCCCGAGATTGGAGCGGCGGATTCACTAGGCCAAGGGTGGCGAGATACTGGAGGCAGCGGAGTGAGGAGTTTTACCTTAGTTATTTGTGCTGCTCTGATAGTTATAGCTTTTCCACTGAACGCGGCCGAAAAGTCTGATCCAAAGGACATTGCTGCCAACCGCAAAATCATGGCAAATTTCGCGCGTTGTGTTGTCGATACGCAGTTAAAAAAAGCAACTGAAGTTATCGTTGCAAACATTGATAACTCAGGGATACAAAAACGATATGGCCTGCTGATCGATGGAGAGTGTCTCGCTAAAACAGCAGATGTAGCGACGCTGACGATGGGTGGCGATCTGTTCCGTTATGCGCTTGCTGATGCCTTCTTTCAGAAAAATCTAGCAAGAAAAACTCTTTTAGATTTTGCCCAAGTACCCAAGCTTGCGCATCTTTCATTTGGAGACAGGGCCGCTTTTGAAAACGCACTGACCAAGATCACAAATAAAAGAAAACGTGACAAAATGCAGTATGATTTTGATGAATATAACGGGACGGTTTACCTCTCGCGATACGGGGAATGTGTTGTCCGATTAAATCCAGCCGCTGCTCGCAATTTGTTGCTTACGCCTGTTGCATCGCCCGATGAAGCGAAGGCGATTGGCCCGCTTCGCCCAGCTCTTGCTGAATGTTTAATGCCAGGGCGCACGGTGTCATTTAATGCTGCAATGGTTCGCGGAATATCAGCGATCAATTACGTCAGGCTGGCAATGTCCATGCCTGCCATCGTTTCTGAGGGCGCGCGCTAATGCCTAAACTCACAGTAGACGGCCTCGAAATCGAAGTCCCTCAGGGCGCAACCGTCCTCCAAGCCTGCGAACTTGCGGGCAAGGAAATTCCGCGTTTTTGTTATCATGAGCGGCTGTCGATTGCGGGCAATTGCCGGATGTGTCTGGTTGAGGTTGCGCCGGGGCCGCCAAAGCCGCAGGCGTCTTGCGCGCTTCCCGCTGCTGAGGGTCAGATCATCAAGACCAATTCGCCGATGGTGAAGAAGGCCCGCGAAGGCGTGATGGAATTCCTCCTCATCAACCACCCGCTTGATTGCCCGATTTGCGATCAGGGCGGCGAGTGTGATTTGCAGGATCAGTCGGTCGCCTACGGGCGCGGATCATCGCGTTACCCTGAGAATAAGCGCGCGGTGACTGAGAAATATATGGGGCCAATCGTCAAGACGGTGATGACGCGCTGCATCCAGTGCACGCGCTGCATCCGCTTTGCCGAGGAAGTGGCGGGGATTGAAGAAATCGGCGCGATTGGGCGCGGTGAAAATATGCAGATCACCAGCTACCTTGAACGCGCGGTGACAAGCGAACTCTCCGGTAACGTCGTCGATCTTTGCCCGGTTGGTGCCTTGACGTCAAAACCCTATGCGTTTGAGGCGCGGCCTTGGGAACTCAAAAAAACATCCTCGATTGACGTGATGGATGCGGTCGGCACGAACATCCGGCTCGACAGTCGCGGCCGAGCGGTGCTGCGCGCGCTGCCCCGGATCAACGAAGATGTGAATGAAGAATGGGCGAGCGATAAAACGCGCCACGCGGTTGACGGGCTCATGCACCGCCGCCTTGATAAGCCTTACGTGCGGCGCAGCGGAACGCTCGAAGCGGTGAGTTGGGCTGAGGCTTTTGCCGCGATCGCCGCCGTTAATGCGGGCAACTCAGTCGCGGTGCTTTCGGGTGATCAGGTTGACTGTGAAACGATGTTCGCTGCGCGTGAACTCGCGACGGCACTTGGTGGCACGATGTTTGAAGGGCGGCAGACAGGCCTTGCCTATGATGTGTCCTCGCTGAGCGCGGTCAATTTCAACACCACGATTGCGGGGATTGAAACTGCCGATGTCATCCTGCTCGTTGGAAGTGATCTTCGCCGTGAAGCGCCGCTCGTTAACACGCGCGTACAAAAGGCGGTGCGCAAACACCGCGCGAAGGTTTTTGCCATCGGGCCAGTGACTGATTTGACCTACAACGCCGAATTTCTGGGCAGCGATCTTGGCTTGATTGCTAAGCTGCCCAAGCACGTTGCTGACGCATTCAAGTCGGCGGAACGGCCCGCGATCATCGTTGGCGGCGGTGCATTGCGCTACGAAGGCGTGCACGGCGCGGCACTGGCGTTTGCGAAAAAACATGGGTTAGTGCGTGAAGCCACTTCGACAGGCTCAGGACAGGGCTGGAACGGCTTCAACATCCTCCATTTTGCCTCCGCGCGGATGGGCGGGCTTATGCTCGGCTACGCGCATGAAGGCGGGATTAAGGCGCTCGCGGCGAAAAAACCCGCGCTGGCGTTCTTCTTGGGTGCTGACGAAGTGGATTACAGCCTGTTTGCAGAGACGTTCAAAGTCTATGTTGGGCACCACGGTGATGCCGGCGCAAAGACGGCGGATGTGATCCTGCCGGGCGCGGCTTATACTGAAAAATCGGGCACTTATGTAAACCTTGAAGGTCGCGTCCAGCGCGGCGAACGCGCGGTGTTCCCGCCGGGCGATGCGCGTGAGGATTGGTCGATATTCCGGGCACTTTCAGAGGTGTTGGGCAAGAAACTGCCTTTCGACAGCCTTGATCAGCTTCGTAGCGCGATGGCGCAAGCGGTGCCAGCATTGGGTGCGCAAGGGCTTGCGGATTACAAATGGAATCCCCCGTCGCTCCCCGATAAGCCGACCGCTGAAGTCGCCGATTATCCGATCAAGGATTTTTACCTGACCAACGCTATTTGCCGCGCTAGCCCGACGATGCAGCGCTGTTCAAGCGAACTTGTCCACGGCGAAGAATTTCTGGAGGCGGCGGAATGAGCGCGCGTTATCAACAAGAGCCGTTCGCCCTGAGCCTGTCGAAGGGCTGTCCTTCACCTTGTACGACAGCAGCAAAGAAGGGCAAGGCTTCGACAGGCTCAGCCCGAACGGGTGGGGTGGATATTTCGGTGCATAGCAATGACTGATTATTTCCAAACCACATTTCTTGGCGAATATGGCGGGTGGTTCGCGGCGAACACGATTCTGATTCTGCTGATCGCGCTGCCGCTGATGCTGTCGGTGGCGTTGATCATTTATGCCGAGCGCAAGCTGTGGGCGGCGTTTGCGCTGCGGCGTGGGCCCAACGTCGTCGGGCCGCTTGGCGTGCTGCAAAGCTTTGCCGATGCGCTCAAGGTTTTCCTTCAGGAAACGATCATCCCGAGTGCGGCCAATCGCGGGCTGTTTCTCCTCGCGCCGATTATCACCTTTACCGTCGCGCTGATCGTTTGGGCGGTGGTGCCGTTTGGGCCGGGAATGATGCTGTCGGATATCAACGTCGGGCTGCTCTATATCCTCGCGGCGAGTTCGCTCGGCGTTTACGGCGTAATCATCGCGGGTTGGGCGTCAAATTCGAAATATCCCTTTTATTCGGCCCTGCGCGCCGCCGCACAGATGGTCAGTTATGAGGTGAGCATTGGCTTCATCCTGATTTCAGTGGTGCTGTGGGCGGGCACGTTCAACATGACGGGCATTGTCGAGGCGCAGCGTAGTCACCTGTGGATTACCAACGGGTTTGGCTTTAATCCGTTGTTTTTCCCGATGGCGGTGATGTTCATGATCTCAAGCCTCGCCGAAACCGCGCGCGCCCCGTTTGACTTGACCGAGGCTGAGAGCGAGCTCGTCGCGGGCTATCAGACCGAATATTCGTCGATGGCCTTTGCGCTCTATTGGCTCGGCGAATATGCCAATGTCATTCTAATGTGCGCGCTCAACGCGATCCTGTTCTGGGGCGGCTATCTCCCCCCGATTGATTGGGCACCGCTTTACGTGATCCCCGGCATTTTCTGGCTGATCGCCAAGATGCTAATCTTCTTCTTCATCTTCGCCTGGATCAAGGCGACTGTCCCGCGCTACCGCTATGATCAATTGATGCGGCTCGGCTGGAAAGTGTTCCTGCCAATCTCGCTGTTTTGGGTGTTTTTGGTGAGCGGGTATTTGATGCTTACAAGGTATTCCACATGAGTACGCTCACCCACCTCATTAAATCCTTCACCCTTTGGGAGTTTGTGAAAGCCCACGCGCTCACCTTGAAATATTTCTTCAAGGCGAAGGCGACGATTAACTATCCGTTTGAGAAAAACCCGCTGAGCCCCCGTTTTCGCGGCGAACATGCGCTGCGCCGTTATCCCAATGGTGAGGAGCGCTGCATCGCGTGTAAGCTGTGTGAGGCCGTCTGCCCCGCGCAGGCGATCACGATTGAGGCTGAACCGCGTGATGACGGTTCTAGGCGAACCACGCGCTATGACATCGATATGACCAAGTGCATTTTCTGCGGATTCTGCGCCGAGGCGTGCCCGGTTGATGCCATCGTTGAGGGGCCAAACTTCGAATATGCGACTGAAACGCGCGAGGAATTGCTGTATGACAAGAGCAAGCTCCTCGACAATGGCGACAAATGGGAACGCGCGATAGCCGCGAACCTTGCCGCCGATGCGCCGTATCGGTAATGGCCGTGGCACTCGATTCCCACCCCGTTCGGGCTGAGCTTGTCGAAGCCTTGTTCTTTTTCTTTTTGCCATTGCGCACAAAGGAAGGACAGTCCTTCGACAAGCTCAGGACGAACGGTTTTTTTGGAACCATCGTTCGATGATTCAAATCTTTGCCTTTTATCTGTTCGCCAGCCTCGTCATCCTATCCGGCGTGCTGACGATTTTTTCGCGCAATCCCGTCCACAGCGTCCTCTGGCTGATCGTCGCGTTTTTTAATGCGGCGGGGCTGATGTTGCTGATCGGCGCTGAATTTATCGCGATGCTGCTGGTGATCGTTTATGTTGGTGCGGTTGCGGTATTGTTTCTGTTCGTCGTGATGATGCTCGACATTGATTATGCCGAAATGCGAACGGGGTTTGCGCGCTACGGTGTGTTTGGCGCGGTTATCGCGGTGGTGCTCGCGGCTGAAATCATCATTGCGGAGGGCGCGCGCAGTGTGGGGCCAATCGCACTTTCGCAGCGGGTTGCGCCGATTGTTGACGGCGCATCGAATACTACCGCGATTGGTGCCTTATTATACAGTCGTTATATTTATATTTTTGAGGCTGCCGGGCTTGTGCTGCTCGTCGCTTTGATCGGTGCGGTTGTCCTCACCCACCGTGAACGCGGCGGATTGCGGCTTCAAAATGTAGGTGATCAAGTCCGCCGCCGTCCAGAGGATGCGACGCGCAATGTGAAACAGCCCGTGGGCGCAGGGGTTGAGCTATGACTGGCTGCAATAATAACCAACCGTTTGTGTCGAGCGCAGTCGAGACATTCTGCCGAGCGCAGTCGAGGCTTCTCGCCATACGATTGGAAATTCTCGACTTCGCTCGAAATAGTCCCTCGACTTCGCTCGGGAGGAACGGAAGAATATGATCACACTCAACCATTATCTGGCGGTCAGCGCGGTTCTGTTCGTGCTTGGGGTGCTTGGCATTTTTATCAATCGCAAGAATATCATCATCATCCTGATGGCGATTGAGCTGATCCTACTCAGCGTCAATATCAACCTTGTCGCATTCAGCGCGTTTCTGGGCGATCTGGTGGGCCAAGTGTTTGCGATGTTTGTACTAACCGTCGCGGCGGGCGAGGCTGCAATCGGCCTGGCCATACTGGTGATTTATTTCCGTGGGCGCGGGACAATCGCGGTTGACGATGTCAACCGGATGAAGGGGTGAAAATGAAACTTTCTTCTTTTCTCCGCGCCTCCGCGCCTCCGCGCGAATCCAGCACGATTATTTGGAAAATGCCGATGCTAGCTGTTTTATTCACGCGGAGGCGCGGAGGCGCGGAGACTCGCGGATTTGATGCGCTTGCCACATTTTCAAGCGGGGCCACGGCGTGAACTCGATAATTCTTATAGTTTTCCTTCCGCTTCTGGCTGCGATTGTCGCTGGCCTCGGCAACCGGATGATTGGCAATTTTGCCGCCAAGATCGTGACAACGGGCGCACTGTTTACGTCATGCGCGCTGAGCTGGCCGATTTTCATCTCCTATCTGAGTGGCAGCGCTGGGGCCGAGGTTGTGCCCGTGCTCGATTTCATTCGTTCGGGCGATATGGTGGTCGATTGGAGCCTGCGCGTTGACACGTTGACGGCGGTGATGCTCGTTGTCGTGACCAGTGTTTCCAGTCTTGTACACTTGTATAGCTGGGGATATATGGAAGAAGATCCCAGCCAGCCTCGCTTTTTTGCCTATCTCTCGCTGTTCACCTTCGCGATGCTGATGCTGGTGACGGCGGATAGCCTTGTCCAGATGTTTGTTGGTTGGGAAGGGGTGGGGCTTGCGTCATACCTGCTGATCGGATTTTGGTATCATAAGCCAAGCGCGAACGCCGCAGCGATCAAGGCTTTTGTCGTTAACCGCGTTGGTGATTTTGGCTTCTCGCTTGGCATTTTCGGGACGTTCCTTGTGTTTGGCACTGTGTCGATCCCAGCGATCCTTGAAGCGTCGCCAGCAATGGCAGGGTCAACCATCGGCTTCCTCGGTACGCGGATCGATACGATGACGCTGCTGTGTATACTGCTGTTTATTGGCGCGTGCGGGAAATCGGCGCAGTTGGGGCTGCATACATGGCTGCCCGATGCAATGGAGGGGCCGACGCCCGTTTCCGCGCTGATCCACGCCGCGACGATGGTTACGGCGGGCGTGTTCATGGTCTGCCGCCTCTCGCCGATGTTCGAAGCAAGCCCGGCTGCGCTTGACGTTGTCACTTATGTCGGTGCGGCCACCGCGCTGTTCGCGGCTACGGTCGGCACGACGCAGACCGACATCAAACGCGTTATCGCATATTCGACGTGCAGCCAATTGGGTTATATGTTCTTCGCGGCGGGCGTTGGCGCGTATAACGCGGCGATGTTCCACTTATTTACCCACGCCTTCTTCAAGGCGCTGTTGTTCCTTGGCGCGGGTAGCGTAATCCACGCGATGCACCATGAGCAGGACATGCGCTATTACGGTGGTTTGCGCAAAAGCATCCCTTTGACTTTTTATGCAATGATGGCGGGGACGTTGGCAATTACCGGCGTTGGCATTGCCGGACTGTTCGGCTTTGCGGGCTTTTATTCAAAAGATGCGATTATCGAGGCGGCGTTCGCGAGCGGCACGAGTTCGGGCTACACCGCCTTTGCAGTCGCGGTGTTTGCCGCACTTCTGACCAGTTTCTATTCGTGGCGGCTGATTTTCCTGACCTTCTATGGCAAACCCCGCTGGTCACAGAGCGAGCATATTCAGCACGCAGCGCATGGCCACGGTGATCATCATCACGAAGATCCTCACGCGCATGATGATGGCACCGCAGGTTACCATCCGCATGAAAGCCCGTGGTCGATGCTGATCCCGCTTGCGGTGCTGACGGGCGGCGCGGTGCTGGCAGGTTTTGCGTTCCACCATAGCTTCTTGGAGGCCGAGCAGGGCGCGGCATTCTGGGCCGGCAGCCTCGCGTTCGATGCGAACCTGATGCACGAAATGCACGAGGTTCCGCTGCTCGTGAAGCTATCGGCAACCATCGTCATGCTAATCGGCCTCGCCGTTGCGTGGCTGGCCTATATTAAGGACACTACCATCCCGGCGCGCTTCACGGCGCAATTTGGTGGCCTCTACCGCTTCCTCCTCAACAAATGGTATTGGGATGAGCTGTATGATTTTCTGTTCGTCCGTCCCGCCTTTGCGCTTGGCCGGGTCTTCTGGAAACGCGGCGATCAGGGTTTGATTGATCGGTTTGGGCCGAACGGTGTTGCTGAACTTGTGGTTGAGGGCAATAAACTCGCCGCGCGGTTCCAGAGCGGATATTTGGCGAGCTATGCGCTGGTGATGCTGATAGGCGTTGCGGCGGCGGCAACTTGGGCGATGACGCGGTAATGACTGATTTTCCCATCCTTTCGACGATGATCGCACTGCCGCTGCTTGGCGCAGTCCTGTGTTTGTTTGTCTCGGATCAGAGCGCGCGTAGGCTTGCGCTCGGCGTCACGATTGCCACGTTCGCACTCGGTATCATGCTCTGGGCGAATTACGACCTTGAAGGCGCGCAGTGGCAATTTGCCGAGCGCAGCGCGGTATTCGGGCGCTTTGAATGGGCGCTTGGCATTGACGGTATCGCGCTGATGCTGATCATGCTCTCGGTGTTCCTGATGCCGATTTGCATCCTTGCCAGTTGGGAAGCGATTGAGAAGCGTGTGCCCGAATATATGGCGGCGTTCCTCCTGATGGAGGCGCTGATGATCGGCGTTTTCTCCGCTCAAGATTTGTTCCTGTTTTACATATTCTTTGAGGCTGGCCTGATCCCGATGTACCTGATTATCGGCATCTGGGGCGGGGCAGAGCGGATTTACGCGAGCTATAAATTCTTCCTCTACACGCTGTTCGGCTCTGTGTTGATGCTGATCGCGATGCTGTGGATGGCGCAAGAAGCGGGGACGACCTTCATCCCGACGCTGATGGAATATAATTTCCCGGTCGCGGCGCAAAGTTGGTTGTGGCTTGCGTTTTTCGCTTCGTTTGCGGTCAAAATGCCGATGTGGCCCGTTCATACTTGGCTGCCCGATGCGCATGTGCAGGCACCGACGGCGGGTTCGGTGATCCTTGCGGGTGTGCTCCTTAAAATGGGCGGTTACGGCTTCATTCGCTTTTCACTGCCAATGTTCCCGCAGGCGAGTGCGGATCTTGTCTGGGTGATTTTTGGCCTGTCGATGGTTGCCGTCGTCGTCACCTCGCTGATCGCGCTGGTGCAGCATGACATGAAAAAGCTAATTGCTTACTCAAGCGTCGCGCACATGGCGTTCGTCACCATCGGCCTGTTCGCCTTCAACCGTCAGGGGATTGAGGGCGCGATGATGGTGATGCTCAGCCATGGACTGGTGTCGGGTGCGCTGTTCCTGTGCGTCGGCGTGATTTATGATCGGCTTCATACGCGCGAGATTGACCGTTACGGCGGGCTTTCGAACAACATGCCCAAATATGCGCTGTTTTTCATGCTCTTTACAATGGCAAGCGTCGGCCTGCCGGGGACAAGCGGTTTCGTCGGCGAATTCCTCGCGCTTGTCGGCGCTTACAACGCGAATAGCTGGGTCGCGGCGGTGGCGACGACGGGGATCATCTTGGGTGCTGGCTATATGCTCTATCTCTATCGCCGCGTGGCATTCGGTGAGGCTAAAAACCCTGATGCGAGTGCGATGGTTGATCTGAGCGCGCGTGAGTTTCTGCTGCTCGCGCCGATTGCCGCAGTGGTGCTGTGGATGGGGGTCTATCCTGAAAGCTTTATGGCTCCGATGCGGCGCGATATCGGCACGTTGCTTGCGCGGATTGCGCCGGCAACGCCCGAAGGTGATGCAAAGCTTGCGATTGGCGCGCCGCCGCCGATTGCTGCCGCAAAGGCGCATGGGGGCGCGCACTAATGTCAATGAATGCCTCACTCGCGCTGACTGCGCCTGAAATCATCTTGTCGGTTGGCGGCCTCGTGCTGCTGATGGTCGCCGCTTATGCGGGAGACCGCTCGACCCGCTTTGTCACATGGGCGGCGAGCGCGTTGTTCGGCGTCGCGGCGCTGAGCCTGACCGGCATTGCTGGTTCAGGCGGCAATGCGTTTGACGGGTTGTACAGTGCTGACGCGTTCAGCAGCTTTGCCAAAATCCTGATTTACATTGCGGCGGTGGTATCGATCATTATCGCGCCGCGCTTCTTTGCGCAGGATGATAAACTCCGCGCCGAATATCCCATTCTCGTGCTTTACGCCGCCGTTGGCATGGGCATGATGGTTTCGGCGACTGATTTCATGACGCTTTATGTCGGCGTCGAACTGCAAAGCCTTGCCGCCTATGTGCTGGCGAGTTTCATGCGCAAGGATCAGCGTTCGGCAGAGGCAGGGCTTAAATATTTTGTGCTTGGCGCACTCGCCAGCGGGATATTGCTTTACGGTATTTCGCTGCTCTACGGCTTTACTGGCACGACGGGTTATGCAGGCGTTGCAGCGGCGATGAAGGGTGAGATGTCGCTCGGCATATTGTTCGGTATCGTGTTTGTTATGTCGGGGCTCGCCTTCAAAATTAGCGCGGTGCCGTTTCATATGTGGACGCCCGATGTCTATGAAGGCGCACCAACGCCAGTCACCGCGTTCTTCGCGTCTGCGCCAAAGGTTGCCGGGATGGCGATGCTGGTGCGCGTTGCGGTGTCGGCGATGGGGCCGGCTACTGACGCGTGGCAGCAGATTGTGATTTTTACAGCGCTTGCCTCGATCATCCTCGGCGCGGTTGGCGCGATTGGGCAGACCAATATCAAGCGGCTGCTGGCCTATTCTTCGATCAACAATGTCGGCTTTGCGCTTGTCGGGCTGGCGGCGGGTACAGAGGCCGGGGTTGCGGCGGTAATGTCATACATGGCGATTTATGTTGTGATGACGCTTGGCTGCTTCCTATGCGTGCTGCAAATGCGCGATGAAAATGGCAATGCGGTTGAACAGATCGCAAGCCTTTCGGGGCTTTCGCAGAACCGCAAGGGTTTGGCCGCCGCGCTGGCGATTTTCATGTTCAGCCTCGCGGGGATTCCGCCGCTGTTCGGATTTTGGGGCAAATTCCTTGTCTTTGATGCGGCGGTTGCGGCGGGGCTGCTTCCGCTTGCCGCATTCGGGATCGCGGCATCAGTGATTGGGGCGTTCTACTATCTCAAGATTATCAAGACGATGTATTTTGATGCGCCCGCCGCGCCCTACGCCAAGGCGGGGAGTGCGATTGAAAGTGGATTGATAGCAGTATCGGCGGCAATATCGTTTGTTGGTATGTTTGCGGCACAGAATTTTCTTGCGAGCACCGCCAATGCAGCCGCAAAGGCACTTTTCTGAGCGTAGCGATCCGCACTGTTGCGCAAACCGGCTCGACCAATGCCGATATGATCGCACTTGCGACCAGCGGCGCACCCGAAGGCACATGGCTTCGCGCCGAACAGCAATCGAGCGGACGCGGGCGAATGGGGCGTGGCTGGCAATCGCCGCCGGGCAATCTCTATGCAAGTACGATCGTGCGGCTACAACCGAGTGATCCTACCGCGCCGACACTCGCGTTGGTTGCAGCGGTTGCACTGGTTGAAGCCGTGCGCGCCTATGCGCCCGACATCACGGTGGTTATCAAATGGCCAAATGATCTGTTGATCGGCGGGGCAAAGCTGGCGGGCATCTTGCTTGAACGTGCTGGCGATGCTGTTGTGGTCGGTATCGGGGTTAACCTTGCGCATCACCCTGAGGGACTTGACCGCCCTGTCACTAATTTAGCGACGCACGGTCATCACATTGATCCAGCCGCATTTTGCGAGGATTTGGCCGCTTGCTTTGCGCGCTGGGTTGCGCGGTGGCGTAGCGAGGGACTGGCCCCAGTGCGCGCCGCTTGGTTATCGGCGGCCCATACACTGGGTACGGCGCTGGTCGCCAATTTGGGTGACGGAGACGGGGTGCAAGGACTGTTTGACGGGTTAACTGCGGATGGTGCGCTGCGGTTGCGCTTGGCGGACGGCGCAGTTCGTGTCATTCACGCTGGTGATGTGTTCCTGATTTGAAAGGAGCCTTAATTTGAAGGGGGAGGGCGCGATGCTGCTCGCGATTGATGCTGGTAACACCAATGTCGTTTTTGCTTTGTTGGACGGTCGTGAAATAAAGGCGCGTTGGCGGATTGCGACTGATGCGCGGCGCACGGCGGATGAATATGCTGTCTGGCTATCGCAGCTACTGACGCTCACTGGATATAAGATAAGCGATGTTGAGGCCGTGATTATCGCAACGGTCGTCCCGCGTGCACTGCATAACCTTTCGGTTTTGGCGACCAAATATTTTAAGGTTGATCCGCTCGTCGCAGGCCGCGCGCCGGTGGAGTGGGGGATTGATCTTGATGTTGATGAACCGCAAAATGTTGGTGCTGATCGCGCGGTAAATTGTATTGCGGCTCATGCCGATCATGCGGGTGATTTGATCGTCATTGATTTTGGTACTGCAACAACGTTTGATTGGGTTTCGCCCAAAGGCGCGTATAAGGGCGGTATCATTGCGCCGGGGATTAACCTTTCGCTTGATGCGCTCGTTGCGGCGGCGGCGAAATTGCCGCGCATCGCGATTGAAGCGCCGGCCACCAAAACCGTGATGGGCCTGACCACTGAAAGCCAGATGCTTATAGGTGTTTACTGGGGTTACGTTGCGATGATCGAAGGACTAATCGCGCGGATGAAGGCTGAAATCGGAAAGCCGGTTAAAGTTATCGCCACTGGTGGGCTGGCAACCATTTTTGAAACACATAGCGATGTTTTTGATGCGGTTGAGGGCGATTTAACGATCAATGGTCTCGCGATCATGTATGGACGTTTGAAATAAATGAATGGAATGATGTTTTGACAACTCCTGGTAACGAACTGCTTTTTCTGGCCCTTGGTGGCTCTGACGAAATTGGGATGAACGTCAATCTCTACGGCTGTCAGGGCAAATGGGTCATGGTTGATCTGGGCCTGACATTTGCTGGCGGCGATTATCCCGGTGTTGATCTTGTGCTGCCTGATCTTGAATTTATTGAGGCGCATAAGGCAGATTTGCTCGGGATTATCCTCACCCACGGGCATGAAGATCATATTGGTGCGATCCCCTATCTCGCGGCGGATCTGGGCGTTCCGCTCTATGCGACGCCGTTTACCGCGACACTCATCCGGGGCAAGCTGGAGGATGAAGGCATTGCCGATCAGGTCAAGCTCAACGTAATTCAACCGGGCGGCAGTTTTAAGCTTGGGCCGTTTGGCCTGCGCTATGTGTCGCTCGCGCATTCGATCCCCGATATGAATGCGGTTGTGATCGATACGCCTTATGGCCGCGTGTTCCACACGGGCGATTGGAAGCTTGATGATGCGCCAGTGCTTGGAGACGTGGTGCAGGCCGAGACGCTACGTGAAATTGGCCGTGAAGGCGTACTTGCGCTGGTCTGCGATTCGACCAATGCGTTTAATTCGGAGCATTCGGGCAGCGAAGGCAGCGTCCGCGCTGATCTTGAGCGTGAGGTGAAGGCGGCGAAGGGACGGGTGCTCATCACTAGTTTTGCGTCTAACGCGGCGCGATTGCAAACATTGCATGACGTAGCGAAGGCGAGCAAGCGTCAGCTATGCGTTGCGGGGCGTTCGCTTGACCGGATTGTACGTGCAGCTCAAGCCAACGGGATGCTCAAAGGCTTTCCGGGGCCAATGGATTTTGATGCGGCGATGCGTCTGCCGCGTTCGGAGCTGATGATTGTCGCGACGGGCGGGCAGGGTGAGGCGCGCGCCGCTCTTGGCCGGATCGCAACCGACAGTCATCAATTGAAGCTCGAAGAGGGTGATACCGTCATCTTCTCCTCCAAGCAAATTCCCGGCAATGAAAAAGCGATTGGCGCGATCCAGAACGCCCTGGCACGCAAGGAGGTGATCATGGTCACCGAAAAGCAGGCGCATGTCCATGTTTCGGGCCATCCGGGGCGTCCCGAACTCAAGCTCATGTATGACTGGCTTCGTCCGCAAAATCTTATCCCGGTTCACGGCGAGCGGCGGCATATGGCTGAACAAGCGCGCTTTGGGCGGTCATGCGGGGTGCCAAATGCGCTCGTCCAATCAAATGGCGATGTCGTGCGATTGGCACCGGGCAAGCCTAAGATCGTTGGGCGTGAGCGCACTGGGCGGCTTGTGCTTGATGGCGATGTGATTTTGCCAGCCGATGGCAGCACGATCAACGAACGGCGGCGGATCGCGCAATACGGCGTTATTTCAGCAGCGGTTGCGGTCAATACTGCGGGTAGGCTTGCGGCTGATCCCGAAATCCGTTTGCAGGGCATTCCGGTAGAGGAAGACCGTGAGGCTTTCATTCAAGAAGCGGAAGATGCGATTGAGGAAGCGGTTAACAAAGGTGAAGCGAGCGACGATAAGCTGAGGGAGGCGCTGCGCCTCGCCGTTCGTCGCTG
>JAYTPB010000021.1:0-41962 GCA_043747445.1 Sphingomonadales bacterium | reverse complement strand
GCCTGACCGTCGGCGCGGGCGGTGTAGGCGTAGGCCGTGTCGGGCGTGTTCTCATAGACGCTGCCACCTCTGAACCGGTGGTTAGCGCTCGTCGTTGCGCTGAGCAAGCCGCTCGCGTCGTAGGCGTTGGTGATGGCGGCGTTTGATACGTAGAGCGTGCCATTGGCTTCGATACGGCGCAGGCTGGTGGTTTCACTTATGACTGCGTCGCGCGCGTCATAGGTCACGCCGCTGCGGCTATACTGCACGGTCGCGCCATCGCTGGCATATTCGCTGTAGGCAGTCACCCGGCCAAGTCCGTCAAGTGTATACGCCCCGCGCAAGATCGGGTTCCCGAGCGCCGTGGGCGTCACCGTGCCGTTGCCATTATTGGTATAGCCCGTCTCCGCCACATCAATCCGCACCAGAAAACCGTCGGCGTTATAACTGTAAATCTCACGCTGCTGACCCGCGTAAGTGACGCTGGCATATGGCGTGAGGTTGGGCGCGGTCTCATCAACGCTGCCAGCCCCGAGCAACTGGGTGCCCCCGCCGCCACCTCCGCCGCCGCCTCCGCCACCACCTCCGCCTCCGGGGGGTGGTGCGCCCGTCGCTTCGCCAATCAGGCTGGCGACGTGGGTTGAGGTCGCGCGCTGGCCGGCTGCGTCATAGCTGATCGTCGTCGCACCCAGCCCGATCCCGTTGCCAAAATCACTCACCAAGCGGTTGAGGCTATCATAACGGTAGATATGGCTCGCGGGCACATTGGCCCCGAGCAGCGCGCCGTTGGGCCCGATCAGCGGATATTCTGACGTCGTGCGCAGGGTGTTGCCCACCGCGTCATACTGCGTCGTGGCGACCACGCTGCCGCCCCCGCTGCTGCTGGTATCGCTGAACCGTGTCACCCGGTTTAGCGCGTCATACTCGGCCCGTGCGTTTTGGTAGACTGTCGACGTGCGCCCGAGATAGCCGCCAAACGCGTCATATTCTTCGCTGCTCCCCGCGTAGCTTTCATACACCCGGTTGCCGCCCGCGTCATAGCGGTAGAGCGCGTCGATGTTTGAGGTGCTGAACGGATTGCCCGCGAGCGCGGCATTGTCGCTTAAGGCTTGTAACTGACCCGCGCTGTCGTAGCTGTACGCCAAGGATTGCCCCGCGCTTGACGTCTGCGACACCAAACGCCCCGCCTGATCATAGCCGTAGTGGGTCACCACCCCGCCCTGATCAGTGCGGCGCAGCAAACGGCCCGCGCTGTCGCTCACCTCAGTCACACTGCGCCCGCCCGGTGACACGCTCACCCGCGTCACTCCGCCAAGGGTGCCCCCACCAGCACCGCTAAGCCCCGGCGTCACCAGCCCACCGTCGGGGGTGTAGCTGTGTGTGGTTATGTCACCTGCAAAATTGCGGGTAGCGATCACCCGCCCCTCGGCGTCATAGTCAGTCGCCTCAACGACAGCAGCCCCATAAAAGCTGTTGCTGTGCCGGATGCGCTGGCCAAGCACATCATAGCCGTAACTCTCACTAAAGCCCGATGGCCGGATGATCTGAACCACCCGACCGCCCTTGTCAAAACGCTGCTGCGTGATACGCCCAAGACCATCAGTTAATGTGCGCGTATCGCCGAACACATCATAGCCCGTGCGCACCGTGCTGCCGTCGGGGCGGTACTGCGCGGTGACCAAAGCATCGCTGCCGCCGCCACTATCGTCTTGGCCAGTCCCGGCCAGAACTGCGCTGCGGATCAGGTTGTTATTGGCATCAACCACCGCAATCTGACGCCCTGATATGTCATAATGCGTCAGCTCGGTCGGGCGCTGGTTGGTGATGCTGCCATCCTCAGCGGTCACCGCGACTAGGGGCCGCTCAGTGCGCACCAGCCGACCCAGCGTGTTATACGCATAGTTGGTGGTGAAACCCCGCGCGTCGGTCTCAGCGCGCACTTCGCCAAATGCGGTGTAACTGCGCGCCAGGATCAAGGTTTGCGAGATGTTGAGCGCTGGATTGGCCGTGTCCGCAACCGCGCGGTTGGGCGCGCGTGATCCCACGTCAAGATTGCGCTTGTCATAAAGCGAGATCGTCGCGGTCACATCGCCCACGGTCGACGTGTCAACCGCGCCGTAATAGCCGAGCAGGCTGTCAACGCTGTCTCCGCTTAGATCGCGCCCGTTCGACGTGAGTGTCAGCGTTGCGTTGCCATTGCCATCATAAACGAAAACCCGCGTGAGGCCGTCAGCACCAGTGACTTTGACCGCGCGACCAGCGGCGTCATATTGGTTGGTTTCCTGGAGTGCGCCGTTCACACTATGCTGAGCGATTTCACCAAAGCCGTTATAGCCATATGTGTGATAATCGCCGTATTTGAAAACGCCCTCATAAATCTGGTCAATCTGCGCAATCTGTTGGCCGAGCAGGTTATAGGCATTCCCAGTGAGATAGGTGAACACTGTACCGTCAGCACGCGTGTTGGCAACACGGTCTTCCTCAAGCCGCCCCACCCGATCATAGGAATAAATATGCGTCGCGCCGGTGGCATCGGTGCTGCTGCGGAGCCGCCCGCCAGCGGCGTAATCATTGCGCGTCACGCGGTCATCGGCATTGGTGTAGCCCGGCGCCACGCCGCCAGCCGAGGCCTCGGCCCGTTCAACCTGACGGACGAGATTGCCGAGCCCGTCATAATAAAAATCAGTGACTTTGCGTACCAAATTGCCGTTGAAATCAGTGATTGCTGCGTCGCGCGTCGTGTTCAATCGGCCTTGGTTGTCATAGATATACTCAGTGCGATCACCACTTGCCTCGGTTTTCGCGGTGACTTCACCAAGCCCGTTATAGGCATAGCTAATGAGTGATGATGTGCCCCCAACCGATAGAACGCCCGCCGCTGACAGTTGGTATGATGCAACCGACAAACGCTCTTCAGTTTTGCGGCGGCCACTGCGATCATAAGTAAAGCGCGTGATACGGTCATCAGTGTGCGTTGCGGTTGCCGCGATCAATCCGGGGACGGTGCTTGTTTCGTTAAACCCGCTGCCCAAGACATTGGCGTAACGCCGTTCTTCGGTAACATTGCCCTCACCATCACGCGCATAAACTGTGAGATAATTTTCCTGATCAACGCGCGCAGTCTCTCTGCCGAGCCTGTCGTAATAATGATAAACCGAATTACCGTTCGCATCAATTTCGCGCACCAGATTGCCCGATGCGTCGTAGACGTTGCGGCTAATCAGCGTTGCACCCGCGCTGCTTGTGAAGTTTGCCCCGTTAAAACTGCCCGTGCGAACGCCCGGAATACGCGTTTCGATCAGGCGGTTGTTGCGATCATAAATGAACAGCGTTTCGCGGAAAGAACCCGAAAGCACAGAGGCCACGCCGCCAGCCTGCGCGGGCAAGGCCACCGCAGCCGCATAGCGCCTCTGGCTAACCACATTGCCATTGCCATCATAGGTGAAAGCTGTCGCAAAGCCGAGCGCGTTAACCTCAACAATTTTGCGGTTATTATCATCAAAATAGGATAATGTCCGCGCGCCAAGCGGATCAATCGCTTCGATCACATTGCCGCGCGCATCATAGCGCAGTTGCTCAACGGGTAGCGTCAGATTATTCGCACCCGACGGTGGATCATAAACTAGCACCTGCGGAAGGCGTGTTTCAATCAGGCGGTCAAGCTTGTCATAAATGAAGCTCGTCGTTCGCTGTTCAGTCAGACCCTGAGCATCTATGCGTGAAATAAGGTTGCCACGCGCATCATAAGCATAATTTGCCTTGAAATGCGATGATCCCTGACTGCTGCCATCGGAGCGATAGACGGCTTCATTTACGAATTCGCTGACAAGATTGCCGCGTCGATCAAACGCGTTAAGCACTGTGCCGCCGAGGCGATTTGTAACCGTAGTCCGGTCACCAAAGCCATTCAAAATATAGCTTTCGGTTGCACCCTCTGCATCGGTTGTTGAGGTGATGCGGTCAAGTTTGTCGCGCGTGAATAAGGTAACGGCATCCCTTGCCACGTCGACAACAAGCGTCGGGCGCACCCCGACGTTTCCGGTACCAGTGGCGCGACTATAGTAGCGCGTGACCGAGACAATCGCATCGCTGAGGCCGTAGCTCGTTTCAGTGGCATAGCCTTCGGCATCGATATGCAGTGTCTGACGATCAAGATTATCATAATAAAAATAGCTGGCATTGCCGCGCGGGTCAGTGATTTTGACTTGGTTGCCGCGTGCATCATATTGATATGACACAGTTTGGGTATCGGTAGTATTGGGTGATGATACTTCTGATAACAACCGCCCGATTGCATCATAATTTCGCGTCGTTATGTTTCCGCGTGCATCGGTTACAAGCGTTATGCGCCCCAACGCATCATAGGCATATTGAGTATTCGATTGCTCCGCCGTTCCATAAGCTTGCGCTTCAAGCGTTACCCGACCGAGCGCATCAAAAGCGCGGTACACCGAAGCCTCATCTGCCGTTCCGTAAGCGGTAGTGGTTATCGCGATATCACCCGTGGCGTGCAAAATATAATGAGTGATATGTCCATTTGCATCCGTAATATCGGTCAAGCGGTTGGCGGCATCATAGGCATATCTTGTAATTGCCGCATCGCCGGGATCACCGCCGGGAACCAGACCATCAAGCACTGCCTTGGTCACATTATTATCGACGCTGACCGCCGCTGCATAACTCAGCGTTTTGATGACATTATTTGCACCGTCATAGAGGTTTTTAGTGACAAACCCTTCGGCATTAACGCCGTACACTACGCGGCCATCGCCGTCATAAACCGTCCTGCTTATACGATCAGATGCTGAGCCTGCCGCCCCGGATGTGATTTGCGCCGAGGTGATCTGATTGCCGAAGCTGGTGAGTGTGGCGGATGCAATTGTGTTGGCATATTGCCGCGTCCAGATCGGTCGGCCTTCATTATCATAGCCGGTTTCAACAACCCCACCCTCAGCGTTAACGGAGAATATCTGGCGATTTTCAACGTCATAAACATAGCGCGTTGTGCGCCCAAGCGCATCGATCTCTGCAATGACATTGTCGTTGACATCATAAGCGTAAACCGTGCTGATATTGAGCCTACCGCTGCCTGAGTCCTCAATCTTTCGGGTCAGTCGCCCGATTGAATCATATTCAAATGCCGTAACACGTTCGGCAGAGGTACCAACGCCATCGGTTTGACGAACCACCTTACCGTCAGCGCGGTAAACATAATCAGTGGTCAGATTGAGCTTTCCCGCGCCCGCATCCTGAACGATGCGGGTTTGCTGACCTTTGAGGTCATAGCTATAATTTGTGATAACACCCGCTGGGTCGGTGACGGCAATTTGCTGCCCCTTGGCGTCATAGGCATAAAATGTTGCCAGGTTGAGCGTGCCAGCGCCTTCGATCCGCGTAAGCACGCGGTCGGCTGCGTCATAGCTGTAGGTTGTGCGTGTGCCGCCTGCATCGATCGTTTCAATCAGACGGTCGGCAGCATCATAATTGCTGATTGTTGTGCCCGCAGCGTCAGTGACGCTCTTCAGATTGCCATTCTTATCATAGCTGTAACTGGTTGAGCGCCCCGCGCCGTCGGTGATTTGAATCGTCTGGCCATAGGCATTTTTCTTGACCGACGAACTGATGCCCTCTGGCGTTGTTGTCGTGACATTGCGGTTGAACAAATCATAAGCAAAGCTCGTCGTTCTGCCATTGCGGTCATTATGACTGATCTGGTTTGAGCGTGCGTCATAAGCGAAGGTTTCTCGGCGCTGAGCCCGATCATCGCGCGTCGTTAGGCGGTTTGAGCGATCATAATAGAAATTTTCATGCCTACCGTCGACATTATGTCCTTCATAACGGTACAGTAATCGACTAAAAGAGTCATAGACATTAGAATTAATTGATACAGCAGAAATTACGTTCGTCGCGCTGCGTACATCAGCGTAATCATAATATGACAAACCACGATTGTAATAACTGTGCTGCCCTAAATTATAGTAACCTAGATCATACGGGTTATATTCTAAATTCACATCTCCAAAAGCGCTGTAAATATATTGTTTATAATTTTCCGTCGTTGGGTTGGAAAAATAATTTGGATTATAATCTACCGATAATTCGCCGCGATTGGTTCGCGCTAAAATATTTCGGCTATCAATTAAACCATTCGAAATAGCATTGACCGCATTTGTGATTGCTGCGGTTACCAAGCCGCCATTCAGTGTAGTGACAGTCCCCGCCGCTATCCGTGTGCCGTAAACAATAATATCATAAGCTTCGGCGAAGCTATTATAGCGTGACTCGGTTACCTCGCCGAGCGCGTTGACCTCGTAACGCAAACTGCCGTCACCATCATAATAAAACACGGTTTTGTTGCCAGCTATACCGCTGCCATCGGGATCAATCCGCGCAATCAAGCGGTCTGCCGCATCATAGCGGTACTGAGTGCCGTGGCGCGCATAAACATCATCAAGTTGCGCCTGCGTCGGGTTCGCGCCGAGCGCGATCAGTGCTGCGCTGCCAACACCGGAGAGCGCGAGGATCAACCGTCCCTTAGCATCATAACGGTTGGTGTTGGTTCGCGTCTCAGTTGAAACGGTTTCCGATGTTGTTTCTGAACTCAAATTGCCGATGCTATCATAAACATAGGCCGTCGTCTCAGTACCGCCCGTCAGCAATCGCACTCGACTTGTCACTTGCCCCAACGCGTTACGCGTATAGTTTGTGGTTTCCAATGTTCCCGTCGCGGCAGGCAGCGTTGCCAGTGTATAGGCTGTATTCGCATTGACCTTTGCGCCGCGCACTTCCTGATCAACATCGCCGCGCGCGGTGTAATGATAGCGGGTGACATTGCCTTCACCGTCAATCGTCGCGCCAACAAGGCTGCGACCGTCATAAAGCGTGTATTGATGAATATCGCTTGGATTAACGGTCGCCGCCGATTTGGCCTGCGCGAATGTCCCTGATGACAAATAAGCAATACCGGGATTGGTCGTGTAACGAATGCGCTCCACTTCGCGCCCTGCTTTGTCATAGACAAATTCAGTGAGGAACGCCTCCTCATCAAGCGTCCCGGCAAGCAAGCCATCATTATCGTAGAAATTGCGGATTATCCGATCATAGCCTGCGTTAACCGCTGGCAGACTCAAAGTGGTTGGCGGCGCAAGCTTGAACGCGTCAAGCGTCGCTACTGCAAGCAGGTTGGCATAGCGCGTTGTCCCTGTCAGGCGTGACGCGCCGTCATAGCGGTATTGGGTGACCGCCCCGACGGCATCAATTGTTTCGACCAACCGCCCGGCTGTATCATAGACATTCCAATTGTGGCGATCTGATGCGCTGGCGGTTGGCCGGATATTGGCGATTTCGGTATTGACTGCCGGATTGCCAAGAGCAGTAATCTGAGCCGCACTGAGCAGGGCGTTATACGCAACGCTTGAGATCAGGAGATCAGCACCGTCATATTTATATTCTGTGATTGAGCCATCGCCCTCCACATCAGCCGTCTTGCGGCCCAACCTGTCATAGAGGACATAGTTTTTCGTCCCGACCGGGTCAGTCGTAATCCGCAAACGCCCTAAGCTGTCATATTGATACGTCGTTGCATCGCCTGGGTTGCGAATGATTGACGGCGCGCCGACAATAAGCGACTGCCCCACCCGAGATCCGCCGGAAAGATCAAGATAGATATAGGCATCTCCGTTACCACTGGTTTGATATGTTCTCGTGATTTCAATGCGGGTTTCCTGCGTTGTGGAAAGACCAGAGATAGTCCACAATCCACCCAAAGCACGTGTCAGGGTGCCAGGGCCAGCAACAATCCGCGCCGTCGATAAATCTGCACTTCCCCACGCTGCGCCTTGGTTATCGTACAATCCGATACTTTGTAATGTAGCCGATCCTTCAACCGCTTTTATTGACACCCCCAATGTAACGGTGTCACCAGCGTTGATTGCAAAACCGCTTGTAACGGCTGCATTACTCGTTGCCGTTTTGGTGAAGCGCGTCGCCGAATATCCGCTGACCGTGCCAGCGGAAGCCGTAGTAAGCCCGCCCGCATTCCACTGATTAATATCAAGCTCGAGCGTGCCCGCCGTGTTAACAATCGATGCCCCCGCCTCATAACGGGTTTTAATGAGCGATGGTGCCGAGGCGATCAGAGAATCGCCAGCCACACCGCCCGAGAGTTGTACATATAGATAGCCTGATGCAACTTCAGCCTGAGCAAAATTTCGCGTCACTTCAATGCGTGTAGGTTCACCATTGGCAAGCCCTGAAATATGCCACAACCCGCCAACATCCTGAAATAATGTTCCAGGGCCGGATATAACACGTGCCGATGAAAGAATGTGCGATCCCCAGCCAGTTATACTGCCGTATACCCCTAAATATTGAGTGGTTTTATTGCCGACAGCCTGCAAGGATATCGCATAGGTGATCGTTTCGCCTGCTTGTACGGCTATGTTTGCACTAACAACTGCACCATAGGTTTGTCCGGCCTGAATTTCGTATCTATTGCCCGCTGCACCGTCAACAATCCCTGACGATGTGCGATTTAAGCTATATGCTGTCCATTGATTTGCGTCGTTCAAGTCTCCCAGCAAATTGTCGCTCGTCACCCCGCCACGGCTTTCGATGAAGCTGATTTGCTCGCCTGCGCGGTTGTAAACGCTTGTTTGCAATAACCCATTGGCTTGCGTCACAACCGTGCGCGCGTCTGCGTCAATATAGCTTGTTCGGGTGCCGATGCCGCGCGCGTTGGTGAACCGGATCGTGCGGCCAAGTCCATCATAAGCATAGGTTTCGGCCTGTCCGCCGTCGTTGGTCAGGCGGCTCAGCAAATTGCCGGCCTGATCATAAACCGATGTAGTGCGCGAAAAATCAGCACTTGCGATCCCAGCGCCAGCACTGTCTGTGCGAGAGAAACGCGTGACGGTGGCGACATTGCCACGGAAATCATACGTCGTATCGGTTCTGAGCGAGCTGCTTTTGTCAGCGATTGCAGAAACCCACGCCGTGATTTCAGTCTCAGCGCTTGTCCCGCTTGTGTAGAAATTGGCTGTGTAGTCGATTTCGGAAAGCCGCTGCCCCGCTGCATTATAGCGATATTCAGTGACGCGGCCTTCGGCGCTGACAATAAAGCGAAGCTGATTTGTTGCGCTATAGGCATAACGCGTGGTCAAAGGTGTGGACGGTTGCGCGGCACCCGCGCCGTCAGGGTCAGCGGCTGCAAACCGGGTTTCGGTTAGCCGTTCATTTTTTGCACCGTAAGTATAACGGACGGTATTGCCCGCTAGATCGCGCTGTTCGGTCAGATTGCCGTTGCCATCGTAAACGTTCGACTCTTGGCTGATCAGAGCACCGCCATTATGCAACCGGACAGCCGATATCACATCGCCATTGGTATTATATTGATATTGGGTGAGCTGTGTTGGCGCACCAGCGATGGCAGGAGGCGAGGTGATCTGGGTTAACTGGCCTGCCGCATTAAAACTGAAATCGGTGCGATTGCCTTGGGAATCAAAAATGGCTGTAAAGCCATTGTCATACCCTATTTGGGTTGTCCGTTTTACACCCGCTTCAACCGTCTGGCTGAAATTAAGAACACGACCCACGCCATCATATACAAATTCAAGCAATGAACCATCGGTCTGGCTGATCGAGGCGACACGCTTTGAGGTGCCGTCATAAGTGTAGCTGGTGACATAAACGCGCCCATCGGCGATATTATTATCCTCTGGCGATAAATCGACCGTGACGGCGCTTAGCCGGTTAGAGACATCATAAGCATATCGTGTGCGGGTAAGCGTTTTGGCTGCACCCTGCGGGTCTGTGTAGCTTGTGACTAAACTGGTCAGATTATTGCCTGTGTAATTAAGTGAAGTGTAATTTCCATCAGCAGTCGTTACTCTGGTTAACAAGCTTCCAGTGTAGCTATAAATAATTTGATTGCCGTCAGTGTCTGTACTTGAGGTAACACGCCCGTTATTTGCATTGTCATAACGTTCCACGACACGGCTATTGCCATCAACAAAAGTCCAAGTGGTTCCAGAAAAAGTTAATTGATCATAGGCGCCATCGCCATCGGTCGAAACATAGGCAGATTTTGATGCGTTATAATTAAACACTGTTTCGTTGCCGTCAGCACCCGTCCGCGTGACCTTACTGCCGCTTGCGCCCAGAGCGCCGACAAGCGTGTGAACACGCAGAACTGCGCTGATGCGAAATTGATCGCCATTGTCACCGTCAAATCCGCCTAGGCTATTGTAGGTTCGACTGATGAACGCATCAGGGCCACGTCCAATCAATATCTCATCGCGATTGTTGACGATCAGATTCCCGTTTGCGGCATTGACAAAAATGGCATCGCCAGCGCGACCAAGTGCCGCCAAGCCAAACGCACCGCCAAGGACATTGGCAGAGCTGCGCTCAATCCCCAGACCATTGCCGGTTACAATCGCCACCATCGGCCATTCCTCTCATCAGACACAAAGAAGAACGAGGCATTGCTGCTACGCCTTCCATTAGTATAATCTGCGAATTGAGGAATTGGTTTAGTCTTATTTTCATAATCTGAATTTTTTTGATTTTAACACACAATGACTTGCTTCACATAGCGCAGCGTGGTGCAATGAACTCATATGATTAAAAGGCTTTCTTAAAATGTCTGAAACTGATCGTCTGGCGCGCCTGCTTGGCTACATATTGCAAGATCCTGATAATCTTCGCTTGATTGCCGATGCTGCTAATGTCGCATTTGATGCGAGCGATCCGGTTACCGCGACTAGGCTCATCAGTGATTATGCGGCACGCGCAAATTTAACGCCGCAACTCCTCAATTTACAAGGCATGATCGCGCTGCAAACAGGCGATCATAGCGCGGCTGTGAAACTGTTTTCAGAACTGATTAAAGATCATGATGCGCCAGATCTCCGTTTCAATCTCGCATGGTCATACGCGATGATGGGCGATCATGACGCTGCGCTCAACATGCTAAGCGACGATGTAGTGACGAATGTGCCCCGTGCGGCGGCGCTTAAAGTGCAAATGCTCCATCATTTGGGGGCGGTTGAGGATGCGCTTGCGGTTGGCCAAGGCTTAGCGGAGCTTTATCCTAAAAATAGTGATTTGTTCGGTGCGCTCTCGGTCGCCGCGATGGATGCTGATGATATTACACTTTCTGAACATTATGCCCAAAATGCGGGCTCAAGCCCCGATGGGCTGACAAGCCTTGGCTTGATAAAACTGAACGAAGACTCGCCAGAGCAAGCAATAGCTTTCTTTGATCAGGCTCTTGCTGGTCATCCAAAGGCGTCCCGTGCTTGGCTCGGCAAAGGGTTGAGCCTGTTAAGCATCGGCCAATCCCGCGAAGCCGCGCATCATATTGATATAGGTGCGGAACTATTTGGGGATCATATCGGGTCATGGATCGCTTCGGGATGGGCGCATTTCATCAACCATGACCTTTTAGCCGCACGCACCAGCTTTGAACGCGCGCGCGCGCTTGATGATAATTTTGCTGAAAGCCACGGCGGCCTTGCCGTTGTTGCGCTTGCTGAGCAACAGATTGACAGCGCCCGGCGTAGCGCCGCCATCGCAATTCGGCTTGATCGCGATTGCTTTTCAGGGGCGCTAGCCAAAAGCCTCATTGCCGAGATTGATGGGAATCCTGCGCTGGGCAAGCGCATATTTGATCGCGCTATCAACATGCCCGCCGGGCCAGACGGCAAAACAATTGCTCAGGCAATGGTTGGGATCGGGATAAGCACGGGCTTTTCACGCCGATAGCGAGGCCAGCAATGTCTCCATCTGATTTGCGAGCTTAGGGTCTTCTTCCATTGCTTCGGCGACCCGGCTGATCACTTGCTGAAAACCGGCTTCATTGGCGAGTTTGCTGCCAAAGTTTTCAGTCAGCATTTGTTCAATCATCATCCGGCGCAACTGTTTTTTATCAGCACCCGCCCTGGCCGCCAATACCATCAGGCTCGCCTGCGGTGCTCCGGTTTCGCGTAGCGCTGGTTGACCTGTTTGGGCTGCGCGCGCGTGCGCTTCAAGCCGCGCTCGAAGCAATATGGCAAATCTGTCAGGAAGCGAGACAGGCCCCATCATGTTTTGCGGTAACCGCCGCTGTCACGAACCTCGTATGATTGAAACAATTGCTGAGCAGCCGAAAGCGGCACTGATCCCTCCTGTTCATCACGCACCGCTCTTTTGGCGCGGCACTCGTCTATGATAAGCTGCATATCATCATTGATAAGCGGGTGTTCATGATTTCGCGCAATCCCGGATTCAAGTAGTGACAGCGCCGACGTAAAATCATCGACTGCCAATCGTCCCAAACCATTGGCAAAAATACGCAGCGGGTTATCATCGGCAAGCTGATCCAGCGGTTCCCAAGTATCAACAGCGGCGGCAGGCAAGCCCGACGTCAGTTCAAGGAAACCAAGCTGAAACCGGGCAAGCGCATAATCGGGTGCAATCGTGATTGCCCGCCGAATGGCATCACGACCTTCATCATAGCGTTGCGCGCTTGCCAAGACTGAGCCTTTGAGAAAATGAAGCTGTGCGTCGTTGGGATGGTTGCGCAGCGCGGCCTCAATCTCCAGAAGCGCTTGATTTTCGTCGGCGCTGACGGTCTTTAGCAATCTGTCCAGCACATCGGGCGCGCATGTTTGCGCAGACATATGTTCATTCATCAACCGTCTCCTGATGCAATGGCGGGCCACGTCTAGCCGTAACCGGATTTAGCAAACGTCGGCGCAAATGGGCAATGGCTTGCTTGTGAATCTGCGATACGCGGCCTTTGGTAATGCCAAGCCGTGCGCCAATCTGATCAAAACTAACACCACCTTGATAATGATAGCCAATGATTAACCGCTCCCTTGACCCCAAACCAACGACTTCGGATTGGATCCGTGCCAGCGTTTCTTGCCACACGGCGCTTTCATAGGCATTTGGCTGACGGCTGTCTGTCTCATCATCAACATACATCCCCGTCCCTTCAAGCATGAAGCCAATCGCCAAACCTGCGGCAACCTCTGCAAGTTCGGCCAGCGTTTGTTCAATCTGATTTCCTTGCACGTCTCCTTCTCGAACTGAAAGCGATTGCGCTCTGTCCCGGGTAATTCTGCGTTTGAAATTAAGCTGTTCACGCATTTCGCTCATTCTGGCCACGCCGTCGATAATGCTTCCCGCGATCCGGCGATTACCATAAAATCGAAAAGCTACGCCGCGATCGGGTTCAAATCGGTCAATCGCGTCTAGCAAGCCAGCACAAGCAAGCTGGTGTATATCTGCATAATCAAGGTCGCCCGCATTACGAAGCCTATACTGGCGTGTTGCGATACGTCTTGCCAGAGGGAGGTATAATGCAAAAAGCCGATGACGTACTATGTCTTCAGCGCTTGACCGATACTGCGCCCACAGCGCGCGCTCTGACTCATCGGTTACTGCAATGAGCGCAGTCATCGAAAGCCGCCTAACACGCCCTCCAATATCAAGCTCCAGCCATCAATCAGAACGAACATCAGCAATTTGACTGGCAGCGAAATCGTAGACGGCGGCACCATTATCATACCAAGTGCCAACAGGATGCTTGATACGACAAGATCAATCATTAAAAAGGGCAAGAGGATAACAAAACCAATTTTGAACGCAACGCGCAGTTCGTTTAACATGAATGCAGGGGTAAGCTGCATTAGCCCAACCTGATCGGCTGTAGCAGGCAGTGGTTTGCGCGAAATGGCATATACGGTCTCAAGATCACGATCCTGAACCTGACGCAGCATGAAAGTGCGCAGTGGCTGCGTCCCGCGTTCAATCGCTGTTTGTAGGGGCATTTTGCCTGCAATAAAGGGCTGTAATGCGCCGTCATTGATTTGGGTAAAAGCGGGCCCCATGCTGAGAATGGTCATAAATAATGCCAGGCTGATCAACACTTGATTGGGCGGTGTTTCGGGCATCCCAAACGCATGTCGGATCATCGAGAGAACAATGATGATCCGAACGAAGGATGTCATGCAGATCATCAATCCGGGAATCACTGCAAGAAATGTCAGCATTAGTGCAAGCCTAATCGCTTGCGCTGTTTCAGCAGGTGGGGCGGCGCTTACTTCAATTGCCGTGGGCGCAACGAAGGCAAACCAAGCGATTGACATATTAGGACGCTTCGCCAACTTCTGTGGGCGGCGCAGGCTGATCAAGTCGCTGCACACCGGCTGCGCTAAACGCGAGCAGAATCTCATCTGCGTCAAGCCTGACGAGACAAATTTCCGAATGTTGGCCCAGCTTGATGCGCTCAACCAATTGCAGACGTCGCGATGGTTGTGGCAGCCCAAATGGCAGCGACCACTTTGCTGCGATCAAACGTTGGCGCACCGCGTATATCGCAAATAACCCAAGTGCCAGACAAAAAATGGTGACCCCAATTACGCGCCAAAGCGAAATTTCAACATCGGCACCAGTCCCCAATCGCTGGGCTACGGCTGGTGTTCCGTAAAGCACTAACCCGATCAACGCTGCGCGGACTAAATTCATACCGATTGCTCAGAAGCCATAATCTCAACAATGCGCACACCGTAATGATCACCAACGGCGACTAAATCGCCTTGCGCCACAATATCTCCATTTAAGCATACATCAACGCGACCATTGAGCGGGAGATCAAGTGTGACGACCGCCCCCTTATCTAATTTCATTAACTCTGCCAAAGTCATGATTGCCGAGCCAGCGCGGCACTCGAGTTCAATTTTCACACCGTCGCTAATGCTGGAAAGCGCCGAAGGCCTTGACGGGGTCTCCGAAACTTCGGCGCTCGCTTGCATTTGGGTAGGCGATATTTCATCATTTTTCATAATTCACACATCGTCATTATCAGCCGATCTTCATCAAATTTGGGGGATGCCTTGGCCACCAACTGCCCGGTGGTCGAAAGCGTGAGATCAATGGGCTCGGCAATCAGTTGATCAAGCATGATGACGTCACCCGGCTCAAGTCCCACAAAATCAGATTTACCAAGTTTGGCAAAACCAAATCGAGCTGAGCAGGTGCACGCTGTTCGCACGACTGCGCTTTGTCGATCCAATAGCGCACCGCGTTCGACGGGATCTGCCGCGATTAACCGCTTGCGAAACGCAACCAAAGCGGGCCCTTCAATAACAAGCGTCATCAACGTATCCAAGTCGGCTGAGGCCGAGGCTGAGGCTAAGCCAAGCCGAAGTGATCCATGGGCTGCCGTCCACGCTTGATCAGGATATCGATTGTGTTCAAGCCCTAGTTCATGTGCAATCATGTTGGCAAAATCATCAACTATGCTTTTGCCAAATGCCGATAAGAGTTGCTGATCTCCGGCCGTAGGCGCAAAGCTCTTCGACCCCGCATCAAGCGCAAGCAACGCAAGGTTTTGAGCGCAGGCTTCGTAATCCACTAGCCAGAGGCCACCGCCGTAACGCTGCGCCATCTCACAACGGGCATTGTGTGGATGATAGTCACAGGAAGTCTCAACATCGACAAGGTCAAATTTGGCAATGCCAAACCACAGCTCCGCCCATTTTGCGACTGCAACGCCGATAGCGGCAAGAATTTGATCATTGGCAAGCGCCTGTACCGGGAGCCATTCAAGGACGTCTGTTTTCAACCTGATTGACCCCGGATGCTAAAGAGCTGCTGGATCAAATCATTGCTAATACTGATCACTTGTGAAGACGCTTGGAAGCCGCGTTGAATGAGTATCAAATCACCAAACGCTTGTGAAAGATCAACGTTGGAAGCCTCAACCTGCCGTGACAGCAGCCGTCCGACACCATCAGTGTTACTCGCGAGCAAACGAAACTGGCCATCACCCTGATTTTCAAAAAGGCCACCAGATACACGCGTTAACTGCTGTGGATCACGAAAATCAGCGATCGCGACAGCACCAAGAAGCTGCGTTTCATTGTTAGAATAGTTAAGCCGGATTTGGCCATCATTGTTGATATCTACGCTCGTTAAAGCGCCGACACCGTTTCCATCTACTGACGCAGCACGCAAAGTCGAAACTGTCCCGGCCGAAAACGAAGTAACACCGCTTGAGAAATCTAGCACAACCGACAATGGGTCAGCGTTGGCAGGAGATGCAGTGAAAGTAAGCCTGTTCGTTTCTGGATCGACTGCACTTCCTATAAATTTCAAAGTCGACGTGCCAACTGTGGCACCGGTCTGATCTGTGACGGTTACAGTCCAGTCTCCCGGCGTATTGGCGACACGTTGAAACTGCGCCTGCCACACCAAAGCTCCACCACGCGAGTCAAAAATATTAAGATTGGCAACCGTTGCTGTTGTCGCACTTGATGACAGGTTATCGGCGAATCTAACCGTTGTCGTCGCAACAGGCGGACTCGTTCGTCTGGCATCGATATTTAATGCAACAGGCTGACGCGCTTCATTGAGAACGGCCAATCGAGACTCAGTGCCTTGGCGCACGATGAAGCCGTCTTCACTAACGACAAATTGCCCTGTCCGAGCATAAAATGTTTTATCACCTTCGAGCAAAACAAGGAACCCGTTACCTTGAATCGCAAGATCAAGATCCCCATCGGACTGGCGCAGATCACCCTGCGAAAAATCAACTCGCGCTTCCGCAAAACGTACACCATTCCCAATTTGTTCGCTTTGCTGCGATTTTGAGAATGTAAGCCCGCCGCCACCGAAGCTAAAAAGATCGCTGAAATTTGTCGTACTTGACTTAAATCCCGGAGAATTTAGATTAGCAATATTGTTGCTTATGGTTTGCAAACCTCGGCTATGGGCATCAAGTCCGCTTAGTCCGATATAAATAGAACCTAACATTGCGTTCCTCCTAACGGCTTACTTGCGAAATATTGGCGATTGAAACATTGGGGATAGTCTGGCCATTAGCCGTTCTGATCGTAGCGGTAGGCTGGCCTGTTGTGAAAGATATTGTATCAACAATGCCCGACAACACAGTGGTTCCGGACTGAAATTCGACCGTCCGACCAAGCAAACTTGTTGCTTGCGTAGCTGATTGAGCGGCGAGCACATTTGTGATTTGATCATTAAGGGTCTGCCCTTGTTGCAATTGCGAAAATTGCGCCAACTGCGAAACAAATTGAAAATTGTCCAATGGCTTCAAAGGATCTTGGAATGTCAATTGTGTAAGAATGATTCTCAGCAATGACTGAAATTCAAGGCCAAAAGCATTTCGCGCCGTTTGCGTTCCCCCGCTAGCGAGTACCGGATCCATGATTTTCCTCCCGGATAAAATAATAGGCTTTGGTCACATTTATGGCATTAATATATAATATGCCATTTTTTATTCCAAATTTTTCCAAAATGCTGGATGCAATATCTCTCATTTTCAGAGAATTTGTCAAGTCAAATACAAATCCGGTTAATGATACAAAAAATTGACTATCTTTCTGTGATATATGCAACTGAAATGATTTAATTTCTTGCTCAGGCATTTTATGACTGTAGACAGAAATAGACGAATTGACACCAACACTGCGGAAGCCAGTTTCAAATCGTTGGATTACACTGGAATTACTATAGTTTTTAAATGTCAAATTATTGGGATTTTTTGAATTTTTGGCATATTCTATTATTGAATTTGATAGATTATATTCTAAATTTTGTAATTTTTGTTTAACAATTACTGTATTCAAATATTGATTGGCTTCGCGCGGTTTATATAATGTTTGACTGTTATCAGTTATAAAATCAGTATCATTCTGTGCCGTATGTAAAGACGGCGATGATTCAATAAATTTAATTGTATCAAAGTTACCAAACATACCAAGTGCATTAAATGAAAGCGCCGAAGATTGATCATTTTCAATGCGGATTTCATTTTGTTCGAGTAATAGCGAGAATGCTATTGGATATTTAGCGGAAGTTTGCTCAGTTTGTGTAGCTACAAAATTTGAGCGTACAAAGTTTTCATTTGATATCAACATTTTTAATAAACTTTTTTGATTGTCATATTTTCAATGTTACCAAGCCATCTCTCTTCACGCTTACGAGAGAGAATGCGTTTAGCAAAATGGAGTCTCTCTTTAATCTGGCGCACATTATAATTTGCTTCCAATAAATTCAATCGCTTTGCTTCTCTGTACTCACTTGCTGACTTGAGCTGTTCTGATGCATTTTCATGCTGTCTATGCGCATCAAGAAAAATTTCGAGCCTGCCCCCTGTCTGCATCGGATCAAAAATCGCACCCTGCAGATTATCATGCCAATCTTTGAGCGATTCATCAATCAAATCGGCTGCTGATGCCCGTTTGAACTCAGCATCTTTTAACGCGGTATCAGCAATAGTAAGAATTTGCTCTGCGCTTTCCATCTGCGCATCAAATACGTCATTTATGGTTTGCATTTTATCAATTGCTAATTTGTTCAGCATCAGTGTGAAGCTCCAATTATAGTGGAAAGCCTGTCAAACATAGCTGGCACATCGGTGTAATCATCTTGTTGCTGCAAAAATTCATCAAGTGCTGGGTGTTGTGCAACTGCCTGATCAATATCAAAATCACTTCCTGCCTTATACAAACCTGTTTCAATTAACATGCGCGCATGGTCATAAGTGGCGATTGATTTTCGTGCTTTTGCGGCAAGGTTTTTCTGCCCCTCATCCATCACAGTTGATGCTAACCGGCTAATGCTGCGCCCTATATCAATAGCTGGGAAATGCCCCCGCTCTGCCATCGTGCGCGACAAAATTATGTGGCCATCAAGAACGGATTTCATCATCTCTGATATTGGGTCATCGACATCGTCGCTTTCACTCAAGACGGTAAATAGCGCTGAGATTGATCCGCCAGAGCGTAAAGCGCCGCATTGCTCAACGATACGGGGCATCGCTGCAAATACGCTGGGCGTGTACCCTCTCATCATTGGCGGCTCACCCGCTGCAAGGCCTGTTTCACGCATAGCCATTGCTAGTCGCGTTACTGAATCGAGCAAAAATAAAACATCAAGCCCCTGATCACGCCAATACCGCGCAAGCGCGAGCGATTGATAAACAGCACGAATACGCAGTGCTGCCGCCTCATCCGAGGTTGCTGCCACCAATACAGCACGGGCACGATCCGATGCTGTCAACCCATCATTCCACAAAGCCTCAACTTCACGCCCACGTTCACCAATGAGACAAATAACAATGCGATCTGCCTGCGTTTGCCGTCCAAACTGATTAAGAAGCGTGGTCTTTCCGACACCGCTCGCTGCAAAAATCCCAAGCCTTTGCCCGCGCACCAATGGCATCAGTGCGTCGATGGCGCGCAGGCCAGTATTCAGCCGGATGGAAGGCGTTATCCTGTCAAGCGGCGAAATCGGCGGAGCTTCAAACGCGATACGTTCGGTGCCATGAATTGCGCCCCCTCCATCGATTGGCCTCCCTAATGCATCAATGGAGCGACAGGCATAGCCATCTCCAACCGAAAGTCTGGCATCAGCATCACATGCGCAAACCAGCATCCCTGGCGTAATGGCCGCAACATCCCCGAACGGAGCAAGACTAACCTTGTCGTTATCAAGCCCTACCGTTTGCGCAAGCAGGTTAGCATCCCCAATCCGACACAGCGTGCCAATTGGAACATTCGGGCCGTCAGCCTCAATGAGCGTTGGCAGGACACGGCGGATTCTCCCCATTCGCAAGACCGGATCAAGCTGACGAAGCGCGGACATAACTGGCATCATCAGACAGCCAGCACGCCATTGGAATGGGTTTCCAGCAAAGCCCGAATAGCCGACCATTGCTGGTTCAATCCGACGTCCATGGAACCTAATGTAAGCTGGATTACGCAATCGCCAGCGCAGAGATCGGTCGCCTGCTCAATTAGCACGCCATCAATCGCGCAAGATTGCGCAAGCTCGGCAAGAGCCTCAGAGTCGACAAAATCTTCAGGCGATACTTTGATCCGCAAAATCGAGGATCGGTCAAGCGCCCTTACTTGCGCAGTAACAAGTGCCGTCAGCGTTGATAGGCGACCTTCAGGGCACAGCAAAAGCCGCTCTAGCCCAACGCTTGCGATCATAACCGCTAACCGATTAACTTCATCAAGCTTGGCCGACCATTGCTCAAGCGCTCGATCAAGCCCTGCTTCGAGCTGAACATGCGCCTCAGTGCGCTGTGCCTCGAAATCCTTTTCGACCTGCGTTCGCCCTTCGATTTCCCCTTCGCTTCTTGCGATTATCACAGCTTCATTCAGTCGTTGCACCTCAGCTTCAAGAGCGACGATGCGCATGGACAAGCGTTCAATTTCGGGATCAAAGAGGGGGCGGCAGGAATCCTTGTCCGCGATCTCAGGCACGGTGGCCCTGGGCCTAAGCATCTGAATATCGCCCGCATTGATCGCTTTTATAAGCATTACTGCCTCGATACTGGTGCTGGCCGTAGCCACGCAAGACAGTGGTCAAACAACGAACGCGATTGCTCAACCGGCATCATGATCACGCCAGAAGCAATTAACGGCTCCGCAATCTGACGCAGCGTTGTAAGTGCGTGTTTGGTAAGCCTGTGATTGGTTGAACCACCTTGAATCATGGTGGTTAGCCGCAACGACACAGTGTTAGGTTCCTCCAATGGCTGCGCCGCAGCATCAAGTGTCGCAAAAACCCATTCACGTTCCAGATCGCTTAAATCAATCATTATCGCGGCAACATCACGCTCATCAAGGTAGCGAAGTTCCTTCAGCAAGGATTGCGACAAAATATCAGGCGACATTTTGAATATCGTCTGCTTGCGAGGCAATCAGGCCGCGGATACGCATGACATAAGCCTGCCGCTCTTCATTCGAAAGCAATGTATTTGACCGCCAATGTTGCCGGCGGCGATACGCAATTACGCAAAGCACCAACAGCGCAATTCCTCCAACCACTATGCGCCAATCAGGAGAGCTATAGCGAGTGGCAAGATTAGCGGCTTCTACGGACTCGCTCTTATTCGCCACATATGGCTGAGGCGGGGTGCGCAGCACAGGCGGAGCCGTACCGAAAGCAACCGCATCACCCTTAGTCGCATCAAAACTGATGGCTCCTCGTGCTGCATCAAGTAGCGCATCATCATTTCCAGAGTTATTCGCTTCACTGCGTGATAACGTTACCTGAAGTGCGAAAGGACGATCTACAGCAGAGAATGCTTTTTCAAGCGGGTTGCCATCGGTAGAAGCAAGCGTGTCACCAAGAGTCGCCCAGATGGATATGGTAATTCCTGCGTCACTTGCCGTAGAGCGGATTGCAGTGCGCACGCGATCAATATAATATTGCTCAATCGCCTGTTTTTGGAGAGCCAACGCGCCAACAGGAGCGGCAATCACGCTACTTAACAAATTTCCACGAACATCAATGACGACAACATTATCTGAAACAAGATTAGGTACAGCCGCAGCAACCAATCGCTGAATGCCTTCAATTCGCGCTGGTTCCGGCACGGCCCCGTTTCGCATCGAAATGGCAACTGAGGCTTTGGCAGCGATGCCGCTTTCACGAAAAATGCCGCGCTCGGCAAGCGTGAGGTGAATACGAGCACTAGCAACCCCATCTAGCGTTGAAATCGTCCGTGCCAATTCCCCTTGCAACGCCCGCTGATAATTAATGCGTTGGGCAAATTCAGTAAGCCCCATGTCAGACTTATTAAACAACTCAAAGCCAACCGAACCTTTGAGCGGCAAATCACTCCCCGCGACGTTAAGCCTTACTGAATCAACCTGATCCTCTGCGATGAGAATTGTTCGCCCACCGTCACGCAGCCGGTAGGGCGTTTTCTTATTATCAAGTTCAGCAACAATCGTCGCGGCGTCGGCAGTTTCCAAATCCGAAAATAGCACGGCATATGATGTTCGAATGAACAAGAAATAAAATATTGAAAACAACATTACGAGCAGCATTGCGCCACCCGCAATCAGAATTATCTGACGCCGGTTTGTTGATATTGGTTTTATTTCATCTCCTACCACTATGTTAATTTACCCCTCATTATATTTGCATTGACATAAATTGCTGATAGGCTTCGACCATCTTTGATCGCACTTGCATTGCCAATTCGAATGACATCCGTGCCTCCTCAAGCGCGAACGTCACTTGATGCAGCGGCACAGAACCATCAATTGCAAAGCGCTGCGTAAGTTGCTCTGCATTCACCAGTTTCTGGTTGGTGACGTCAAGATTGTTGACCAGAAAATCAACAAAGGATGCCTTAACGTTTTGCTGCTGAGCAACAGTCTCAATCCGGTTTAGCGGAGACGTCGCGATTGCACCGATCGCTTCAACTGCCATCAGATCCGCCTCCCGATATCTAACGCTTTGCCGTACATTTGGCGGGCAGTATTCAGGGCAACAATATTGGCCTCATAAGCGCGAGAGGTTTTTATCATCAGCGCCATTTCCCCAGCCTGATCAATGCCCGAAAAGGAAACCAACCCATCTTCATCGGCCTGCGGGTGAGCAGGATCATAAATACGGCGCGGTGCGATATTCTGCGGCTCAATGCTATAAATTGCCACGCCCTCAAGCGCGGCCTTGCCTGACAACAAATCAGCAAACCCTGCCTTAGGCCCCGATAAGACACGTAGTGGACGATAGGCTTGGCCAACCCGATCAAGCGTTGTGCCCGCGTTGGCAATGTTTTGCGCAATGACTTCAAGCCTGCGCCACTCGACATCAAGCGCTGTAAGGCTAATTTCCATTGCATTCATGATTGACGGCTCCCCGAGATCGCAAGCGCATCAATCTGCATTTGCCGGTTAAGCAGATCAGCCAGCGTAGCATAGCGCCCACCCGTCATTGCAGCACTCGCAAGCTCAAGATCGACGCGCAAACCCCCACCAAACTGATCTCGCGGTACCGAAGTCAGCGCAGGCTGAACCGCCGATATCGCATCAATACCCTTTTCAGCAGCCACTTTGAGAGCGCTTTCAAAATTGACGCGAACAGGGCGGTAGTTAGACGTTCCTGCATTCGCAATGTTTTGCGCGGTTGCCTCCATGCGCCGTGAAAGACCATCCATCGCCTTAAGCATCACGGCCGCTGTAATACCCTCCATATGCTCTTTCCCCTTTATTGCACCAATATGTCCGCATGGAGTGCGCCCGCCGCCTTCATTGCCTGAAGAATGGCAATCATATCACGTGTTGTAACGCGAGCACGTGACAGAGCCTGAACCAGATCAGCAACTGTTGTATTGGGAAGCATGACAACTGCATCTCGCTCTTCGTTCACCTCAAGTTTAGTATTGGTAACAACCAAGCCACGTGCATCCCGAGCCGAACTCCCAAACAAAAACGGCTGCGACCCTTCACGGTCAACGCTAACTGCAACCTTAATATCGCCTTGTGCGATCACAACGCTTGAAAGCGTGACACCCCCGCCGGCAACAACCGTTCCCGATCTCTCATTGACCACAATACGAGCGACCTGATCAGGCTCCACCATCACATTTTCAATGCGCGCAATCAGTCGGTGAATATCTCCTGTTGGAGCAGCAGCCCCAATCCTAATGGCTTCAGCCGACTCGACTGTGGCAAGGTTGCCCGCAATCTGCTGATTGATACGATCTGCAACATTTTGCGCAGTCGAGAAGTCAGGGTTTTTAAGCAAAAAAGTTAATACGCCGCCAGCACCCTTAACGTCGGCAAACACACCTAATTCAACCGTTGCACCACCGGGCAAGGTTCCTGAGGTGGGATAATTTTTCTGACGGACATTGAAATCAGCATCAAAACGGAAACCGCCGACCACAAGCGAACCCTGCGCCAAAGCATAAGTTTTTTGATCCGGCCCGATCAAAGGTGTCATCATTAATGTACCGCCCGCCAAACTGCGCGCGTCACCTATCGAAGTCACTGTCACATCAATCCGGTCACCTATGTTGGCGGATGGCGGCAACGTCGCGACGATCATCACAGACGCCACATTGCGGCTTTGTAGCAGATCGGCGGGCACGCTCGAACCAAGTCGGCTGAGCGCGTTACTCAGCGCCTGCCGCGTTACCTCGCTACGAGGGGAATCCCCCGATCCTGCCAACCCGGTTACAATACCGTAGCCTACCAGAGCATTATCCCGCCACCCTTGAAAACGACCCAAATCTTTAAGACGCACTGACTGCGCATTTGCAGGGGTGAATGCGACAAGCATCACCAACAAAATTGTGTATAAAATACGCACTATAACAGACCAAACAGGCTGAAAATGCGCGTCACGATACCCGGTTTTGCGCCGCGTGAGGCAAAGCCCTTACCGTCATATTCGATAATGGCATCAGCAATCCGGGAGGACATGATTGTGTTGGCCGAAGAAATATCCGCACGCCGCACGCGGCCGCTCAGTGCAATCCGAGTACGCTCCCCGTTCAGCTTTAACTGTTGCACACCTGATATCCGAAGATCGCCATTGGGCAGCACCGCCCCAACCGTCACACTCAGTTGTGCAACCATCCTGCCTGAACGACTCGTCTGCCCGTTGCTATCATATGTTCCTCCAAAATCGAGCGTAACTGACTCGTCAACACGGCGTCCTGCATCAAGATTTCCGCGAAGGCGGTTGCTCTTGCGGCTGCCCGAAGCAACACCATTTGAAGCTGTAGCGTTTTCGAGCACCATGACTGTCAAGCTGTCACCCGGCTGCGCCGCACGATAATCAGAAGCAAGCGCAGACCATTGGCTAGGATTGTATAGATTATCAGCTAAGGCGGGTGTTGCAACCAAGACCATTATCAGCGACCATAGTTTCATTGACCGTCCTCCGGCAGTCTGAGTGACACAATCCCGCCCCCAGATGAGCGAGCAAACACAGCAGTGCCGGCACGTGCTGACTGGAGGGCAACCACCGTCCGCTGTACCGTAACTACTCCCACATCAAACTTGGCAACAAGCTTATCCCCAGCGCGCACAGCAATAGGCGCAAGCCCGCTGCTTTGGCCGTTAAGCTTACGTAGCTCAGAAAAAGGCGCCGTATAGGAAACGCGAATCTCAGTTTTTACCGAAGGATCAAGCCAAGGCGCCAAAGCGGGCATTAATGATCGCACTCTTGCAGTGAGGACATCTGCACCAATCAAATGATCACGGTTAACCGATGGCAGCCGAAAAACAACAAGACCCCCAGCGTGCGCGCGAAGCGTTTTTGGGAGCATCATTAAATCAGCAAGATCGCCAAGCCTGACAGATCGATCAACAATATTCACTGATGGGCGAAACTCTACAACCGCTGGCTTTGCGCTTACTCCCGTGCTCACTGAAAGGCATATAGCAAAAGCAATCACCATCTAACGCCTTAAATTATTGGCGATTGCCATCAACTGATCACCCGCTTGAACCAATTGCGCGCCAGCCGCATAGGCGCGTTGCATCAGCAGCAGACCCACAATCTCATTATTAAGATCAACGTTTGATGACTCAAGCGAACCTTGGACAAGCGCCCCATTCCCGTCTTCGTCAGGCCTGGAAACAGTTGCGTCCGCCTCATCAACCAAACCAAATAGACCGCCGCCAAGCGCCTCTAGCGCAGTCGCGTCACGCACTTGAGCAATGCCAATCCGGCCAAGCTCCAATTGGTCGGATTGTCCCGCAATTTGCGCTGTGACGCGCCCATCGCGCGCAATGCGGACGTCACCTGCATCTTGAGGCACCTCAATCAAAGCCTTTAATGGCAATCCATTATCTGCCGCCAGATAACCGTCGCCATTCACCCTTATGCCACCGCCGCGCCACAAAAGAAGCCGCCCTTCAGGGCCAAGTAATTCAAGAAAACCGTCCCCATCAATCGCCACATCAGTCAATCGCCCAGTATTACGCAATTGGCCCTGCTCAAATATGCGCGGACTCGCGGTAGCCTGCACACCTGACACTGTTTGATTATCAGAAGACAATATCCGCGTAGTAGGAGGCAAATCACGCGACGGCGGCGAAACCAGATCAACAAAGCGCACCGACGAGCGTTTAAAACCGTTTGTATTAATATTGGCCACATTGTTGGCAATTGTCTCAAGCGCACGTTGGTGCGCCTGCAACGATGTTGCACCTAAATAGAAAGCACCATTCACCGCGAAGAATCCCCAAAAATTGTGATCACGCGCGCCATCAAATCATCATAAGTGCCAATAATCCGCTGACCAGACTCAGCCCGGCGAAGAGCCTCCATAAGTGTTACCATTTCATCACCTTGCGAGACATTTGATGTTTCAAGCGCACCCTGTCGAAACTGCGCTTTATCACTCAAATTTGGCACAACCGCCTCACCTGCAACAAAACCGCCCTCAAAAATGGCAAGTTGCTGACGGTCTTCAAAATCATACGCAGCAATACGCGCCACCTCATTTTCGCCATCACGCACTACACCGTCTACGCCAATTGCAAACGCACGCTCTTTCAAGATCAAATCCGCCCCACCAATAGTTTGCAATGCAAAACCAGCGCCATTTACCAAACGACCATCAGCATCGCGTGAAAACTGACCATTGCGCGTATAAACAACTTGCCCCTCCCGGCGCAAAGCGAAAAAACCATCGCCCAAAATAGCAATATCATAAGTTGCGCCGGTTTCGTTCAATTTCCCTGAGGAGAAATCAACAGATGTTATATACGCAGCCGGATCAACGAAATCCACTTTGCTACGGTCAACAAAAGATGCAAAAGATGCCTGTCTGCGGTAACCTGGAGTTGCAACATTTGCCATATTTTGCGCAACAATCTCAGACCGTCGCTGTGCTTGCGAAATAACAGAAGAGCCGATTTCCAGAAGCGAATCCATCCGGTTATTGATAATCAGTTGATATGCCATGGTCAACGGGTATAGCGTCAAATCAAATATTTCTTGACCGAATTATTAAATTCCCATTAAATAATTTGTATTTTCGTTTTAACGAAATTATTTATAAATTAAAACAAAAATATGAAAAATTCATATTTATCTTCGTAAGATTAACATTGTCTTTTTGATCTAAATAGTTCATATTAAAGCTCATAAATCCAAACTTACGACAGCAAAAGATTTGAGATTAACTGAATGAGGAATCTCATTTACTGAAATAACCGCCAGTCTTGGGATGCTTCGGCGTAAGAAAGTACGTAAATGACGACGTATGCTTGGTCCACATAAAATTACAGGTGACAGGCCTTGACGCAGCATCGCTTCGACGTGCGGAATGGTTTTGCGCATTAGCTGCTCAGCAATTTTTGGATCGAGGACCAATGACGAAGTGGCCTCCACCTGCCCCACAGAATCGGTAATTAAAGCCTCAATCCTAGGATCAAGGCTTAGTACTGAAAGCGTATCATTGTCACCACGCAGCCCGTGACATATAGCGTGGGATAGGCGCTGACGTATGAGTTCAATCAACATTACCGGATCTTTGGTTTGCCGACCGACATCAACTAAGATTTCTACAATCTGGTCAATACCGCGAATTGATACATCTTCAGTAAGCAGATTCTGAAGAACGCGCTGCACATCTGAAACTGTCATAATATTTGGCACCAGTTCCTCAACAACACCAACTTGCCTATCACGTACCCCCTCAAGCAGGTTCACCGTCGCGGATCGCGTCAGCAGCAACGGTGCCTCGCTTCGTAAAATTTCGCCAAGATGTGTGATGAGCACTGTCAAAGGGTCAACTAACGTGTGACCTGCCGTCCGCGCAGCGTCGCACTCGGATTGATCTATCCAAACCGCTGGTAAACCAAATGCCGGATCGCGCACCTCGGTACCTTTAAGTAATGCAGATGATTCACTTGATTTGATTGCGAGTGTTAAATCTGCAAAAATCTCGCCCTTGCCGTGACGAGATCCAAAAATCTGAATTTCATATGCGTTAGCGAGCAGCCCAACCCCATCAATAATTTTCACAGGAGGGATCATAAGCCCTGTTTTATCGGCTCGATCCTTACGCAGTGCGGTTATTCGCTCCGCCAGTACCGGTTTAAGCGGTGCCCATGCCGAACCAAGCTCTGTTCCGAGCAAGACACCTATTACTGGCAGACCCACTTGATCGGCCGACGTAGTTTCCTCTGCATCAAACGCCGACTTTACCAAATCAGCATCGCGCTTTGTATTGCGGCGTATGAAGTAGCTGAATCCAGCAAAAATAATAAGCAGTGCGATAACGGGCCATTTAGGCATACCCGGCAATACCAGCAACACACACAAAACACCCATCACGATGAATAAGATTTTGGGCACGGACGTGAGCTGACTGATCACCTCAGTACTCAATTGCCTATCTTGCGCTGATCGCGTTACAATAATTCCTGTAGCCACGGAGATGATGAGTGCGGGCACCTGAGTAACGATGCCATCGCCAATCGTGAGCAGGGTGAAGCGCTGAAGCGCATCATACCAATCAAGGCCCATTTGCGCGACGCCGATGATCCAGCCTGCGATTATGTTCACAAGCAAGATAATTATACCGGCAACAGCATCGCCCTTAACAAATTTTGATGCGCCGTCCATCGCACCGTAAAATGAGGCTTCCTTTTCAAGCTGCTGCCGACGACGGCTCGCTTCAGCTTGATCGATCAAACCCATATTTAGATCAGCATCAATGCTCATCTGCTGGCCAGGTACTGCATCAAGAACAAATCGAGCTGCCACCTCAGACACGCGTTGAGCGCCTGCTGTCACCACAACATACTGTACGATCACAAGAATGAAGAATACAACCAATCCAATTACATAGTTTCCTTGGACAACAAATGTACCAATCGCACCAATAACATCACCCGCGTAGCCATCCGTCAGAATTAATCGCGTCGCGGCGACATTAAGGGAAAGACGAAACAACGTAGTAACCAATAAAAGAGACGGAAGCGTTGAAAAATCCACCGGTTTTACAATGTAAAATGTGAGTAGCAAAATCATTAAAGCTAATGAAAAATTTACTATAATAAGCATGTCCAATAAACTAGTAGGAATTGGCACAAATAAAATAAATAATATTGCTAGAATGCCCAATGCCAGTGCGAGGTCATTGTTTTTTCTAAAAAATTTAATTATGCTCATAATCAATTACAAACTCGCATTTTTATAAATTTTATAAATATCGGCAATCCGTTGATAAAATTCAAAATCTATTTCATTATCAATTTTAGATTTATAATATAATTTTCTTGCCAAAATTTTATCTTCGATAATTGTTACATTAAAACGGAGCGCTATCTTTTTTATAATTAGTGCCACCCAACCTGTTCCACTAGAAATAACTTTAGGTGCTGCCATCGTTTTATTATTATACAAAAGAGCGATTGCAAAATGTTCTGGATTTACTATTAGTATATCAGCATTGCGAACTTCACGCAAACTATTCGTGATTTTCAAAAAATCGCCATGAAGTTTTTTGCGACGGCCTTTGACACGGGGATCGCCTTCTTGGTCTTTATGTTCTCGCTTGACTTCTCGTCTACTCATCCTCATTTGCTTACCAAATTGACGCCGAATGATAATCTGGTCAATAATTGCAAAAAAAATCGCCGCTACACATAGTCCAGATAACAATTTCAACATTGTGGAGACCAATATCTGACCGAGTCCTTGGCTATCAACGACTGTTGCCAATGATTCATTGAGCGCATCACGCAACAAAACCCATCCAATAACGGTATAAACTACTAACTTGAAAGCGCTTTTTGCGGCCTCAATCAAAGCGCGCATTGAGAATATTCGCTTTATCCCTTTGGCAGGGTTTATCCTGTTAAAATCAGGAGTCATCGGCTTAACACTAAAAACAGCGCCAGTCTGAAGAAAGTCAAAGAGCAATACCATCCCCCAAATCAAAGTGGCAAGAAATATTAAATGGTGCCCGATCGCTGAAAATGTCTCTCCTATCATCTCAGTTAGCCCGCCATTTCCATCACCAAGTTGGGGCGCTGTAACAATCACCATTCGGACAGTTTCAGAAAGGCTGATCGAAAATGGTTCGCCATTGATAAAAAAATAACCAATCAGCCCTGCAAGCGCGACCGCAGGGCCTAGATCCAATCCGCGTGCGACAGTTCCTTTTTCACGTGCCTTACGTAGCTTAAATCGACTTGCCTGTTCAGATTTATCCTGCTCGCTATCTTCCATAATTCACACCAAAGCAGGCATTGTTTCAAGCGTGATAGCAATCATATGCGCAATACGCCCCGCAGCAAAGCCAATGACGAGCGGTAATATAACTAACATGACGATGGCTTTTACTTGAATGCCCAACATCAAAGCATTCATTTGTGGAACAGTGCGTGAAAGTAATGCGACTACCACATCACAAGCAAGCAATGCCAATAAAAGTCCGCCAACCAATCCAAGCGCTAGCGATGACATCGTGACGAATTGCGCTGCCACAATTGCCAAATCGGCTGCATCAGTGCGCAACAGCGAATCCGGCGGCGCTACATTTATCGATGCTGCGAGAATCCGCAACACTTCGCCATGACCATTATTTATGAAAAAGACAGCGCCTGTAAGATAAGCCAGCAATGTTCCGATCAAAGGAACCTGAGCGCGCGTTGAGGGATCAATCAATAACGCAAGACCAAAGCCCGCCTGGATATCAACTGCTCTGCCAGCAAAATATATAGCGCCGAAAAGAAGGTGAAGCGGCAACGCCATCGCCAAGCCAATAATCAGTTCATGCGCAGCAACCCCAGCCAATGATAATAAAGGCTCACGAGAAATTACAAAATTTGACGACTGCACTGATGTTATCAAAAATGCCATTCCGATTGCGAGCAAAGCCTTTATTAAAACTGGCAACCGAACAAGCGAAAATGGGGGAGAAAACGACAATATTGGCGCAACTCGTAGACTTACGAGCAAAGATAAAATCGCTTGATCTAAAAACATATTTTCGGAATAATTAGTCAACGTATTTGCGGAATTGATCTGATAAGCGCAGTTGCCAACTGAGTCATTTGATCAATCATCCACGGCCCAAACGCAAATAACATTATAGCTGTGATCAGTAATTTCGGAACATAGCTTAAAGTCATTTCTTGCAACTGGGTTGTTGCCTGTAAAATACTTATAATTAGTCCAGTAATTAGAGTGGCTGCGAGTATAGGAGCAGCTATTAACATAGTAGTCCATAACGTTTGATTTATAGCGCCAAGTGCCGTGTCAACATCCATACATTTTTGTATATCTATGATTCAATATATGCAAGGGTAAAACCGCGTGATTTTGATGCGGCATTGCAGCATTACGCGCGCGAAGCTAGCGTCCGCAACATGGTTTGCTCGTACATCCAAGTTATTAGATCGGGCTTGGCCTGATCCGTAACATCGTCCAGATTGCGGGCGATTATATCAGCGTCTCTAAAATTGTCGCCAGACGTGTAAATACTGGGCGTAACGATTGTTGCTATTCCGGCGCCGCGTGCTGCATCAATTCCATTTTTTGAGTCTTCAAACGCGATGCAAACATCTGGGCTGAGTGATAACCGATTGAGCGCGATGTGATAGGCTTCAGGATCAGGCTTCTTTCGCGTGACATCCTCGCCTGTTACAATTGCAGCAAAGCCTATTCCACGTAGTGGTGTCGCAGCAATCAGGCTGTCGAGATTACTGCGGCTCGTGGTTGTGGCGATCGCAAGCGCCACACCCTGCGCTTGTGCCGCTGTGATAATACGCATTACGCCGGGCCGCAGTGCGACTTTGCCGCTTCGCACCGTGTCCGAATAGAGTGCATTCTTTGCCAAGTGCAGCGCAGTAATGTCGACGCGTTGCCGCTGTTCCTCGGCAATGAAATGCGCAATCCGCTCCTTGCCACCTGTGACTTTGAGCAATTCACGGTAACGATCCACTGACCAGTGCCAGTCAAGACCAGCGCCTGCAAATGCTTGATTAAACGCCGTGCGGTGCGCTTCTTCGGTTTCGGCGAGGGTGCCGTCGCAATCAAAAATAAGTGCTTTTAATGCCATTGCTGCAAAACGTCGCCGAGATTGGTGAGGCTGGCGATGGTGTGATCAGCACCAAGTTCTTCAACTGGAGTGCGGCAATAGCCGCCAGCGACGACGATCACGCGAACCCCTGCGGCGCGCGCCGCAACGACATCGGCGGCGCTATCGCCGACCATAACAGCATCCTCACGGCGCACCCCAAGCCGATCAAGCGCAATCCAAAGTGGATCGGGCTCAGGTTTGCGCGGGATACCTTCGTCGCCGCCAATCACAGTCTCAAAGGCCCCTGAAATGCCAAAATAGGCAAGGATCGCGCGCGTCGCCGCAATAGGCTTATTGGTCACAACCGCGCATTTGATAGTTCGTACTCTCGCGAAAGCCAGCGCATCAGCGACGCCAGGATAAACGAACGTTTTCACGGTCAAATTTTTTTCATAAGCCGCGATCATTGCCGTTTCGTGCGTATCGAGTTCATCAGGATCAAGCGTTCGCCCGCAGGCGGCGAAACCACGCTCAACCAGTTTGCGAATGCCATTACCGATCATAGCGCGCACCGGCTCAAGCCCAAGCGGGCCTAGCCCCTTGCCGCTCAAAATCAAGTTAAGCGAGGCTTGCAAATCGGGCGCTGAATCAATCAACGTGCCATCAAGATCAAACAAGATTGCGCGCGGCCAAATCACTGTGTCACCGCGAATACGCGGCTCGCGCGAATGTCTTCGGCGGATATGGCGGAGAGATCAGCAGCGGTTACTTTGCTCTGTATCTGGAGCAAGCGGTTGGCCTGACGCAGCCGTGCACGGTCAAGTGCATTGCGTACCGAACGCGCGTTTGAAAAATGTGGCTGGCCACGTCGCAGCGTAACATAATCGGTGAGTGCGATGCGGGCGTCTGCGTCAAGCGTATAATTTTGCGCGCCAAGCATGGTTTCGGCAATCGTCAGCAATTCCGCGTTGGCATAATCGGGGAAATCGATATGATGCGCGATACGGCTGCGAAAGCCAGGGTTGCTCTCAAAAAAAATGTCCATCCGGTCAGCATAGCCCGCTAGGATTACGACCAAATCATCGCGCTGATTTTCCATTACTTGGAGCAAAATCTCAATCGCCTCCTGCCCATAATCGCGCTCATTTTCCGGGCGGTAAAGATAATAAGCCTCATCGATGAATAGGACGCCGCCCATTGCTTTTTTGAGGATTTCCTTGGTCTTGGGCGCGGTATGGCCAATATATTGGCCAACCAGATCATCACGCGTCACAGATACGAGATGGCCTTTGCGGATGTAGCCGAGCCTGTGAAGCAGGTCTGCCATGCGCTGCGCAACCGTCGTTTTGCCCGTGCCGGGGTTGCCGGTGAAACTCATGTGCAGCGTCGGCGTTTCGTGCGCGAGTCCGAGTTTTTTGCGCGCACGCTCGACAATCAGTAGCGCCGCCGTTTCGCGGATGCGCTGCTTGACTGGCTTGAGGCCGACCAGCTCCCGGTCAAGCGCATCGAGAATTTCGCCGACGCCTGACTCGGTAAACTCAAGCCGGAGGTCAATCCCCTCCTCAGCCATATCGCGCGCCTTCTGGCTTCTCGGCAGAATAAGCTGTGGTTGAATAGATAGTTTGTCGCGCCGCGCCCTCGGTGCGGGTAAGCTTGAAACCCAGTTCATTTGCTGGACGATCCGTGATGAAGCTCAGCCGCACAGATTCCCAGCCGTGACTGTTATCAAAGGCGTTCATGCGGATGTAGTGCCCGCCACCCTTCGCCTTACGGCACGCTGCAAGCTCCATCATCACACCTGCCGCATCTGGCACATCAAACATGGGCGATCCCCACATTTCCCAGTAAGTGTTCCGGGGGTGTGGATCATCGGTGTATTCAATGCCGACGGCCCAGCCGTGATCAAGGCAATATTGCGCTTGAGCGGCGATTTGGGTGTCGTTCAAATCAGGCAGGAACGAGAATGTGCCTTGGGTGATGCGCATGGTTTTCCTCCTTAATGTGATACGCTGGCGGTGGGCGCGTAATCAGGGGTGTCGGTTGAGGCGTAGTTGAAGGTAACATTCTTCCACGTATCAAGTGCTTGACGCAGTGGCCCACACCATTTGGCAGCGTCAGCGAGGATTTGCGGCCCTTCTGCCATCAGGTCACGGCCCTCATTGCGTGCGAGGACAATCGATTCGAGCGCAACGCGGTTGGCGGTTGCGCCGGCTTGAATGCCGCCGGGATGGCCAATCGTGCCGCCGCCAAATTGCAGAACGCAATCCTCACCAAGCAAATGCAGCAATTCATGCATTTGCCCCGCGTGGATGCCTCCGCTTGCAACGGGCATGACAGCGTTGAGGCTGCCCCAATCTTGATCGAAGAAGATGCCGCGTTCAAGGTTGATGCTGTTATGGGTCTCACGGCAAATATCATAATAACCTTTGGTCGTTTCTGGATCGCCCTCAAGCTTGCCGACGATGGTGCCCGCATGGATATGATCGACGCCAGCCAACCGCATCCATTTGGCAATCACGCGGAATGAAACGCCGTGCGTTTTCTGACGTGTGTAGGTGCCATGCCCTGCGCGGTGGAGGTGGAGGATCATGTCATTGCGCCTGCTCCACTTTGACATTGATTGGATCGCGGTATAGCCGATCACAAGATCAATCATGATGATCGTTGAACCGAGCGATTTGGCGAACTCGGCGCGCTCGTACATTTCCTCCATCGTGCCCGCTGTTACGTTGAGGTAAGTGCCCTTGATCTCGCCCGTTGCGGCCTGCGCGCGGTTGACCGCCTCCATGCAATAGAGGAAACGGTCGCGCCAATGCATGAAGGGCTGGGAGTTGATATTCTCATCATCCTTGGTGAAATCGAGGCCACCTTTCAGCCCTTCATAAACAACGCGACCATAGGAGCGACCCGAAAGGCCCAGTTTTGGCTTTATCGTTGCGCCGAGCAGCGGACGCCCGAATTTATCAAGTCGTTCGCGTTCCACAACGATGCCCGTTGGTGGGCCATCATAGGTTTTGACGTAAGCAACCGGGAACCGCATGTCCTCCAATCGCAATGCTTTGAGCGGCTTAAACCCGAAGACATTACCGATAATCGATGCAGTCAAATTCGCGATTGATCCGGGTTCGAACAGGTCAAGGTCATAAGCGATATAGGCAAACCATTGCCCCGGCGCATTGGGCACAGGATCAACGCGGTAAGCCTTCGCACGGTATTTCTCCGCCGCCGTTAGCCGGTCAGTCCACACCACCGTCCATGTCGCGGTAGAGCTTTCGCCCGCGACAGCAGCAGCGGCTTCGATCTCATCAACGCCGTCTTGTGGAGAAATGCGGAACAGCGCGATGACATCGGTAGCCTTGGGCTCATAATCGGGCTGCCAGTATCCCATTTTGGCATATTCCATCACGCCTGATTTATAGCGGTCTTTACCAGTTGTTTCGCTCATTTGCTGCTCTCCTTGTCTAAATGTCAGGCTGCGTGGGCAAGACTGTGCGAGGCATAACGCCGCGCCATGTCGTCCATTGAAATCGGTTTGATCCGCGAAGCATTGCCCGCCGTGCCGAACGCCTCAAATCGGTTTCGCACCAGATCGCGCATCGCATCCATTGCGGGTTTCAGGAATTTGCGCGGATCAAACTCGGCTGGATTTTGCACCGCGACACGGCGAAACTCGGCCGCCATCGCCATCCGGCAATCGGTGTCGATGTTGACCTTGCGGACACCGTGTTTGATGCCGCGCACGATCTCATCAACCGGCACACCAAATGTTTGCGGCATGGAACCACCATATTTGTTGAGCGCGTCCTGCAACTCCTGCGGCACAGAAGATGATCCGTGCATCACGAGATGCGTGTTTGGCAGGCGGCGGTGGATTTCCTCGATCACCCCCATCGCGAGGATATCGCCCGTTGGAACCTTCGAGAATTTATACGCGCCGTGGCTCGTCCCGCACGCAATCGCGAGCGCATCAACGCCAGTGCGAGCAACAAAATCAACCGCCTGATCGGGGTCGGTGATAAGCTGATCATGGCTTATGATGCCTTCGGCGCCGTGGCCATCCTCGGCCTCACCCATGCCTGTCTCAAGTGAACCGAGAATGCCAAGCTCCCCCTCAACGCTTGCGCCTACCCAGTGCGCCATCCGTGCGACCCGCTCGGTAATGGCAACGTTATATTCGTAAGTCGCTGGCGTTTTCATATCGACCTCAAGCGAGCCGTCCATCATCACCGACGTAAAGCCGTGGCGGATCGCGGACATACATGTCTCTTCGCTATTGCCATGATCTTGGTGCATCACCACCGGGATGTCGGGGTAGGTTTCGGCCAACGCATCAATCATTTTGCTGAGCATGATATCGCCCGCATAACTGCGCGCGCCGCGCGAAGCTTGCAGGATGACTGGCGCATCGCAAGACTTGGCCGCCTCCATAATCGCAAGCCCCTGCTCCATATTGTTGATGTTAAATGCAGGTACGCCGTAACCACGCTCTGCGGCATGATCGAGCAATTGACGAAGGGTGATGCGGGCCATTTGCGTATCTCCTTAAATCGCCGCGCGGCGTTTACGCTCGATCATCTGGAGGATGAGCGGGGTGAGGATGAGCTGCATCGCCAGATCAAGCTTATTGCCGGGGCAGACAATTGAGTTAGGCCGCGACATGAAGCTCTGCGGGATCATCGACAGCAGATAAGGGAAATCAATCCCGCGCGGTTTTGCAAAACGGATCACCAGCATCGATTCGTCAGGTGTCGGAATCCACCGCGCGATGAACGGGTTTGACGTATCAACGACGGGAACGCGCTGAAAGTTGATATCGGTCAGCGCGAATTGCGGCATGATGAAGTTTACATAATCGGGCATCCGTCGCAGGATTGTCTGTTGCACATCATCGGTTGAATAACCGCGCGTCGCCTTGTCGCGGTGGATCTTCTGAATCCATTCAAGGTTGATCACTGGCACGACGCCGATTTTGAGATCGGCATGTCTGGCGATGTCAGCGGTGTCCGTCACCGCGCAACCGTGAAGCCCCTCGTAAAAAAGTAAGTCAGTCTCAGGAAAAGGCGCCCAATCAGTGAAGCTGCCCGGTGCGCAACCGCGAAGCTTCGCCTCGTCATCGTCGTGGATATAATAGCGTGAGCGGCCTTTACCTGTTCGACCATATTCTTCAAAAATCGATTCAAGAATTTCGAGTTCATTTGCATCGGCGTGGAAATGCGTAAAGTTGGGGTTGCCGCTGGCTTCTTCCGCCGCAACCTTGGCCTTCATTGCGGCGCGGTCATAGCGGTGGAGCGAGTCCCCCTCAATGGTTGCAGCGGTGATGTGCTCGCGTCTAAAAATCTGCTCAAAGATGTTTTTGACTGAGGTTGTACCGGCGCCTGAGGAGCCAGTGATCGAAATGATGGGGTGCTTGATTGACATCGGCTCAGGCCCGAAACAGGCCGCGCTTGCCGAACAGCGGCGCACGGTCAGCTATTGTACTTGGCATGGTATGATAACGACCAATGCGGGCGACCTCGTTGGTTGAACCGAAAACAAACGGCACACGTTGGTGCAATTCAGTTGCTGTGAGGTCGAGTATTGGATTGACAGCATCAGTGGCTTGACCGCCTGCCTGTTCAATGATCATCGCGATCGGATGCGCCTCATAAACCAGCCGGAGGCGACCGCGCGAGTAGCCCCGCCTCCTATCTCCGGGATAGAGGAAGACCCCGCCACGGATCAGTATCCGGTAAGCGTCGGCGACAAGCGATGCGAGCCAACGCATGTTGAACTCGTCCTCGCGCGGCCCGTGACCCCCTTTGATGCAATCGTCGAAATAAAGCTGAACCGCATCATCCCAATGACGATAATTGGACGCATTTATCGCGAATTCGCGAGTTTTGGGAGAAATGGCGCAATGGTCGTGGATAAGAATGAACGCATCCGCACTTGATGACCATGTGAAGATTTGAACGCCATCGCCAAGCGTTAGCACGAGTGAAAGCTGCGGCCCATAAATGAAGAAGCCAGCCGCCAATTGGTTTCGCCCCGGCTGAAGAAAACTCGCGCTCAGCTCATTAGCGCCACCAACGATCACTGGCAGGATTGAGAAAATCGTGCCAATCGAGAGGTTAACTTCAATATTTGATGAGCCGTCAAGTGGATCAATCGCAAGGGCGAGCGGGGCGTCGCTGTCAAGGAGCGCAGGCGCGTCAAGCTCCTCCGAAGCATAGACTGCCACGGGTGCCGCGCGCATTGCATCGATAAACATCTCATCGGCATGAACATCAAGATCATGTTGGATATCGCCCGCTGCATTGGTTTCGCCTCGGTGCCCTGTAAAAGCAGCACCAATTGCGCCTTGGCCAACGGTTTCACCAACCTTCACTGCGGTAATTGCCAATTGCCGGATCGTTGTTGCAATCGCGCGCTTCTGTGCTGCGTCGTCACCCGCCCATGTCGTCAATATTTTATCAAGCGTATGCGGCATGACAGGCTTCCCCTTGAAAGCTCTTGAGCCGTAAAAAACTTGGTTAGTAAATTTTAATATATTTACATCTCTGCTAAGAAAAACTTACTATGCCAATATGCGCAACCTGACCCTTAAACAACTTCGTGCCGTGCGCGCCGTGGTGCGCCATCGCAAGATCGCCAGTGCCGCCAATCAGCTTGGCCTAACCCCGTCTGCCGTCACACTCCAGATTAAGGAGGTTGAAAAAGAATTTGGCGTTATTCTGTTCGACCGCACGGGGGACGGCGTTCACCCGACCCATGCCGGACTCGCGGTGGTTGATGCTGCGCGCGCAATCGAAAGCCGCCTTGAGGAACTGGGCGAGGATATTGACGCAATCAAGGGCTTGCGCAAAGGCACGTTAAGCCTCGGCGTAGTTTCAACGGCCAAATATTTTGCGCCGCGCATGATGGCCGCATTTATGAAAATGTTGCCAGGAATTGAGATGAAGCTCACCGTTGGCAATCGTGCGGAGATTATCACCGCGTTAGAAAGCAGGACGATTGACATCGCGATCATGGGACGTCCTCCGCGCGGCGTGCCTATGCGCGCGGTGATGATTGGTGATCATCCGCTGGTCATCATCGCTCCGCCCGATCATGAACTCGCGGGCACACATTCAATCAGCAAAGACCGGATCGCACGCGAACATTTTCTGGTACGTGAACCGGGTTCGGGCACTCGGACATCACTCGAAATATATTTGGCGGATATTCCGGGACGGCTTGACAATCTGGGCACTGACATGGGTTCAAACGAAACAATCAAGCAGGCGGTGATGGCTGGGCTAGGTATTGCATTCATCTCCGCACACACGATTGAGCAAGAAGTTGAGCTTGGCCGCCTTGTTCTGCTTGATGTTGTCGGGCTGCCCGTCCACCGGCAGTGGTTCGCGGTAAGCCGATCAGACCGCAAACTCTCGCACGCGCTCGCCGCCTTTCAAGATTTTCTGACCTCGCGCGCCAAGCACCACCTGCCTGATATTGCGATGCCTGTGCCGACAACGTTATAAAATAAGTAGGAGCCGGAACGACCCGGCACGAATTCGTTGTGGCTGCTTCCTTCCGGATCTGACCAAGTTGGCGAGGGCACCGCCCGCCCGACTCCCGATGTCGCTATGACGTGTACCTGCAAAAAAATCAACGCCCCTGCATATTCCTGCTTTCGGGCGGGATGTGAACGGTGAGGCCGTCGAGCGCCTCAGTAAGCGTTATCTGGCACGATAGGCGGCTGTTACGCGTGGTGCAGGCCGCAAAATCGAGCATATCTTCTTCATCATCAATCGCTTTGGGCAGGCGTGCAAAATCTTCTGCAGCAACGATGACATGGCACGTCGAGCAGGCCATCTGTCCTTCGCATGTACCTTCGAGCGGCTGACCGCTATCCTGCGCAACTTCAAGCAGGCTGGCACCTGCGACAGCATCTACCTCTTCGGTACGCGTGCCATCAGCGCTAATAAAACGCACTCGAACCATCTATCTAACCTCCTGTGCCGCAGCGGCAGTTTTGATCATCTGTATTGCCGTCCGCACATCGTCCGCCGTTGTATAGCGCCCAAAACCAAGCCGGATGCTTGACCGCGCTTCTGTCTCAGTGAGGCCAAGCGCTTGCAGGACATGGCTTGATCGCCCCGATCCGCTGGCGCAGGCAGACCCGGCCGAAAAAGCGACGCCACGTACATCAGAAATCAATCGAGAGGCATCAATTTGCTTCATATATATATTAAGGTTACCCCGAAAACGCTCTGTAATTGAACCATTGATGCGCCAAGATGCAGGAATTTCCGCGAACGCCTCATCCCAAAGATACGCAACATGATTGGCATCAGTTTCAAAACGCCCCCGCGCAAGCTCCGCCGCCGCCCCAAACCCTGCACAAAGCGCTGGCGAAAGCGTGCCCGAACGAACACCGCCCTCCTGCCCGCCACCGTGGAGGAGCGGATCAAGCGTCACGCCGTCGCGCACCCACAGCGCGCCGATCCCCTTCGGCCCGTAAATCTTGTGTGCGCTGATCGCGATCATGTCTGGCCCATCCGGGATCGCAATCCGGCCATAGCTCTGCACCGCATCGCAGAGCATCAGCGCACCCGCAGCGTGTGCGCGGCGCGCAATCTCAGCGATAGGTTGGATCACCCCGATCTCATTGTTGATATGCATCACAGCGACCAAAGCCTGCCCCGCCGGAATTTCGGCCAGATCAAGCAAGCCGTCGTTCCTAACCGGCATAAGAGTGACACCGTGATCGCACTCACCCAGCCAAAGCGCGGTATCGCGGACTGCGGCATGTTCAGTATCAGGGAGTGCAATAGCCTTCGCGCGGCTGCCCTTGATCGCCCAATTGAGCGCCTCAGTTGCGCCGCTGGTGAAATGTACGCGACCGCCCGCTGGCAACAGCGCCGCCACTGCATCGCGCGCCACCTCGACCGCCGCCGCTGCTGCTCGCCCAAGTTTATGCGGTGAATGTGGATTGGCGAAGCCGTCGTCAGTGCCCAGCCACGGCAGCATCGCCGCGCGTGCTTCAGGCGCAAGGGGTGTCGTTGCTTGATAATCGAGATAAATGCTCACCGTTTGATGCGTTTCCACGCCTCGATGAAGCGGTAGACGTCGGCACGGCTTGTGTCAGGGCCAAAACTGACGCGGATAACTTCGTTCGCCGCTGTTTCATCCCAACCCATCGCGGCGAGCACTGGACTTCCCTTGATCGTACCGGATGAACAGGCGCTGCCCGCCGAAACCGCGATTCCCGCCATATCGAACTGAATAAGCTGCGTTGCAGAGGCAATGCCTGGCATCCGGTATCCGGCAATCGTTGCGATCCGGGGGCATCCACGCGCGACAATTTCACCGCCAGCCGCCTCAATCGCTCCGTCAAGATGCGCGCGGAGATCTTTGGCGCGTTCAACCCAGCCGCGATTGGCGTCAACTGCTGCTGCAAAACCGAGTACACCCGGCAAATTCTCAGTGCCACCGCGATAGCCGCGTTCCTGCCCACCAGTCGGGCGGAGCATATCAAGACTGCGGACAAGCAACGCCCCAACACCGGGTGGCCCGCCAAGCTTATGCGCCGAAACCGCGATCATATCAGCATCAGGCAGCGGCAGTTTCGCCGCAGACTGCGAACAATCGGCAAACAGCAGCCCACCAGCACCTCTGATAATCGGCCCAAGCTGATGCAGAGGTTGCAGCACCCCAGTTTCATTATTTGCAGATTGAATTGCAACGATTGGCTGTTTCGCGCCAAGCGCCCCAAGCCGCCCCGTAAGTGCATCCGCCGCAACAGCGCCTTCCACGCCAACGCTCAAAAAATATCCGTTGGCCCCAATGCGATGAACTGCATCATGCTCAGTGGCGGCAATGATCGTTGCATCAGCATGTGATCCGCCAAGTCCGATGGCGATCGCTTCGGTTGCGCCGCTTGTGAAAATGACGTCATGAGACCAGCCAAGTGCCGCCGCAATCCGGCTCCGCGCATCCTCAAGTGCGGCACGTGCAGCGCGTCCTTCGGCGTGGGGTGAGGATGGGTTTGCCCATTTCAACATGCCATCAACAAAGGCACTGCGCGCCGCTGGTAGCATGGGCGTTGTCGCCGCGTGATCGAGATAGAGCCGTTCTGTCAAGCAAACCGCCTGTTGTGATTGCGAAATGTTCGCAGCATCCTATATAGGCTCCAACGCG